>JBMOQZ010000089.1:0-25321 GCA_049322475.1 Myxococcota bacterium
CGTGTCGACCCCCACGGCGACGTGTCGCGTGCCTCGCGGCGACGTGGAGCTGAAGGATCTCGCCGCGGCGGCGCGGGCGGCGATTCAACGGGGCGAGTGGGCGAGCCCCGCGGCGGTCGCGCTGCGCGAGGTCCTCGGGCTCGACGCGCTCGGGCCGGTCGCGCGCCTCTGCCTCGCGCAGGACGGCGCCCTCGCCGATCTCCCGTTCGCGGCGCTCGTCGCGGGCCCGCACGGCGCTCTCCCCGTCGTCCGCGAGCTCGTGCCGGGCGTGCCGCGCCTCGCCGCGCCCACCTCGTCCCGCGTCGTGAGCCTCGCCGACGCGGCGGGCGATCTCCCCGCCGCCCGCGACGAGGTGGGCTCCGAGGTGGCCGCCACGCGCCTGCGCGGGCCGGCGGTCACGCGCGCGGCCCTCGCGCACCCGGGCGAGGTCGGCCTCCTCCACGTGGCCGTCCACCTCCGGCGTGATCGAGGCGTGCCCGAGCTCGTCCTCGCCGACGGACCGATCGCGCCCGCCGAGGTCGAGGAGCTTTCGTACGAGGGCCACCCGATCGTCCTGTTGTCGAGCTGCGGCAGCGCCGCCCGGGCCACCGAGTCGGGGGTCGAGTGGTCGTTCGCGCACGCGTTCCTCCGCGCGGGCGCGTCGGCGGTGATCGCCACGCGCTGGCCCGTGCTCGACCACGAGTTCCAGCACTTCGTCCGCGCGCTGCTCGCGGCCTGGCCCTTCACCGACGCCGCCGTCGCGACCGCGGCCGCGTGCGACGAGCTGCGCCGGAGCGGCGCGCACCCGCGCCTCTGGACCGCCCTCGTCGTCTACACCGGCCCGTAGGAGGCGCGATGACAATCGGTCAGGACTGGCCCGACTTCAAGCATCCGGAGCTCGAGGTGAAGCTCGACGTCACCGGCGGCACGTTGACGTTCGTCTCGCCGAGCAAGCTCATCAACCACGCCGGCTTCGACGTCGCCAACGGCGAGGTGCGCGGGGCGGTGTTCAAGAACGGCACCAAGGCCGCGACGATCTCGATCGACAGCTCGACGGGCGCGCTCTCGATCGCGGGCTTCTCCGTCTCCACCGGCGACGTGATCGAGGTCCGCCTCCAGGCCACGATGCGCACGTCGCTCCCGTGGTTCACCCACGCGAGGCTCACCCGCAGCGCGTTCGCGACCGTGCCGTCCGGAAACTCGCAGACGACCTTCGGCCGCGCGACGAACCCCGCCTGCGTGCCGGGCTTCGACCTCGCCTTCGGGTGGGACGCCAACGACAACCTGAAGGTCGGCGTGAAGGTGACCTCGTCGGACGGCGCGTCGCAGAGCCAGACGATGGCGACGCGCCTGCACGGCACGTGCCCGAGCTCGTCGTCGTCGAGCACGTTCTCGATGACCGACACGGTGAACGCGCAGTACCACACGTCCTCGTTCGCCAGGTCGGGCATGGACGCCGAGGCGGTGATCGAGTGGTCGCTGCAGAGCGCCGGCAGCACGCCCTACCAGAAGGACACGGTGCTCCTCGCGTTCGAGGTGGCGAGCGCGGTGCCCGCCTTCCCCGGGAGCTTCCCCTCGGCCGGGAACGTGCACCTCCGGCAGGCGAAGGTCGCCGGCACCGCGGAGCTGGATCTCTCGCGCCCGTAGGTCGTAGAGCCGGAAAATCCGAAAAATATTTTCGGGGGTACCGGGACGGACGGCCCGTTCGCGCCCTTACCATTCGCACGACCGCAAGCCTGCGAGGTACCCGTCAGGCGCTCTTGTCCGGTCGTGCTCCCGGCCCGCGCGCTCGATTCTCCCCCCCCCCCCGCGCCCCCGGGCCTCCTCCTCCCCGCCGGGTCAGCCGCTCGCCTTCGCCGCCAGCACCCAGCCGGCCGCGCCCGCGGCGAGGCACGTCGCGACGGTCCCGAGCACGTAGGCCGCCGCCGTCCCCCACGCGCCGTCCTTCGCGAGCCAGAAGACCTCGTGGTTGAAGGTCGAGTAGGTGGTGAAGCCGCCGCAGAAGCCCGTCGCGAGCGCCAGCCGGACGTTCGGCGAGAGCGCCTGGGTGGTGGCGCCGAGGTACATCACCCCCCCGAGGAGGAACGACCCCGCCACGTTCACGGCGAAGGTGCCCCACGGGAACGACAGGCCCAGCGCGCGCGCCATCCACGCCCCGACGAGGAACCGCGCCACCGACCCGGCGCCGCCGCCGAGGAAGACGATCCACACGTCGCTCACGCCAGCCTCCCCCACGCCACCTCGGCGCGCTTCGCCCTGGCCCGGTCGGCGACCTGCAGGAGCGCCACGTCACGTCGCCAGCGCGCCGCCTCCTCGGGGTCGACCGACGCCCACAACCCGTCCGTGGCGACGACGCGCTCGCGCAGGCCGGCGATCGCCCCGGCGAGCGCGACGTGGACGGCGGGCTCGTCGGGGGCGAGCCCGGCGATCGCCCGCAGCAGCACGACGTCGGCGACGAGGCGCTCGGCCGAATCCCGCGGCCAGCCGTACGCGCGGGCCACCCCGACGAGGTACGCCGCCGTCGCGAGGCAGACGTGCGCGTCCTCGACGGTGCGGAAGGGCCGGACGTAGCGCTCCCAGCCGTCGCCCGGGAGCACGTCCAGCACCGGCGCGTCCGCGAACGTCACGCGCCAGTGGCCGATCTCCGGGGCGAAGGGGGTCGCCGGCATCGGCGTACGCATGACGCCCGGGGCGTCCGCGGCGACCCGCGCGACGCGCAGCTCGTTGCGCCCGTCGCGCTCGCCGACCGAGGCGGCGACGAGCAGGACGTCGGCGTCGCCCGCGAGCGTGGACCACGCCTTCGCGCCGCGCAGGCGCCCCTCCGGCGAGAGCGTCGTGCGGATGGCGCGCGGGTGGGCGCCGCCCTCCTCCGTGACGCAGAGGCTGGTCGCCGCGGGGTCGCCGGCGAGGCGGGCGAGCGCGGCGGCGTACCCGGCGGCGAAGGCGTGGCCGAGGCGATCGGAGGTGACCCCGCCGAGGATCGCGCGGTCGGCGGGCTCGGCGACGCCCGCGATCGCCTCGCGCAGCGCGGCGAGCGAGCCGTGCCCGCGCGGGAGGCGGGCGAAGAGGGGGGAGAGCATGGGGTGGATTAGCCCGTGCAGGCGCGGGCGTAAGCGCCGCCCACGCCCGGCGTTCCCCGGCATGCTCCTCCTGCTGCTGTCCTGCCGCGGGCTCGCCCGCATCGAGGCGAGCGACGCGCCGATGCGCGCCTACGACGTCCAGTTCGGCGACACGCTGACGCGCATCGCGTGGGAGCACGGGGTCGAGGGCGGGTGGGCCGAGCTCGCCGCCGTCAACCGCATCCGGAACCCGGACTACATCCTCGCCGGGGCGAAGCTGCGCGTCCCGACCATCGACGACCGGCTGCCGCTCTGGCCCGACTTCCGGCCTGCCGAGCGCTTCGTCGCCTGCGACGGCGAGACGCTCTCGCCCGGCCGCCCGGCGGCGGGCTGCGACACCTGCTACGACCTCGGCGCCGCCTACTCCGCGTGCGCGTGCGGCGATCGCTGGGGCCTCTACCGCGGCGGCACGCCGATCTGGACCGCCGTGCCCGAGCCGCGGGCCACGTGGTGGTACGACCCGGACACCGCGCCGGAGCCCCCGGGCGCGCTCGTCGCGTCGCGCCACGAGCTCGACGGCGACCCCGCGAAGGAGACGGTCGTGGCCTGGCAACGCGAGGTGAACGACCTCGGGATGTCGCGCTGGGAGGTGGCGGTGTTCGACGGCCCCGTGTCGAACCTGCCGCCCGTCACGTTCGAGGCCGCCAACTGGGGCGAGGGGAGCGTGGTCGAGGGGCGGCAGGGCTGCGAGCTCCTCGCGACGGAGTGGGCGATGGGCGACGAGCCCGGCCTCGACTCCGACGGCTGGTACCTCGTCGGGCGGCGGGCGCGGCTCGTGCGCGGCGCGCTCGAAGGCGTGGCCTCGCCGGTGGTCGCGCGGCGCCTGCTCGACTCGTTCCACCCGGGCAGCCGGCGCGTCGGCGACACGCGCGTGGGCACGCCCGCCGCCGACCTCGCGAAGGCGCGGTCGCGCTCGACCGATCCCGGCGTGGAGCTGCCGGTGGTCGCGTGGGAGGACGGCCGCGTCCAGGCCGCGCGGCGCACGCCCGAGGGCGCGCTCGAGCTCACGATCGCGACCCGCGCGGGCACCGTCGTCGAGCGCGTCGACCCCGACGAGGGCGCCGTCCGCCGCCTCGGCGACCTCGCCGCCGGCACGCTCTTCCCGCCCGCCTACGCTCCCGCCGACCTCTCGCGCCTCGCCGGCCGCTCCGTGCGCGTCGCGCGCTACCAGCGCGGTTGGTACGAGGATCCCTGGGCGGTCGTCTGGCTCACGGAGGGGTGACCGCGGGCGCCTCGGCAGGCTCGGCCTGCTCCGCCACCTGCGCGTTCGGGTCGACCCCTTCGGGCGTCACCACCGTCATCAGCGCGGCGATGCGCGCGTTGTGGGCGGCGATGCGCTCGTCGACCGCCGCCGCGTCGAGGTGACGGGAGAGCGCGAGCGACCGCCGGTCGGCGACGAGGTTCGCCGCGAGCCCGGTGCCCGCGAGCAGCGCCCCCGCGCCTACCAGCGAGAACGCGGTCAGGACGCGGGCGTCGTTTCGGGCGCCCACCTCCTCGAAGCCGGGCAGGCTCTCGTTCGTGCCGAGCGCGTCCTCGATCGTCATCGCCGGAATGACGGAGGCGGCCGCGACCACGCCACCCCCGGCGACGAGCGCCCAGCCGAGCACCTTCTCCTTGCGGCGCGCCTCGGCGATCTTCGCGAGCACGTCGGGATCGCCGGTGAGCAGCGCCCAGGTCTTCGCGTCCACCTCGCGCCCGCGCCCGTCGCGGACGATCCATCCGCCGTCGGCCTCCACGCGCGTGAGCGACAGGTCCTTCGCCCGGGGCGACGGCACCACCGCGACGATCGGGCCCGCGGGCTCGTCCGGCGCGGCCGCCGGAGCGGCGGCCTCGGGCGGCGTCGCCTCCGGGGCCGTCGCCGCCGGCTCTTCCGCGAAGCTCGTGTCCAGCAGTGCGATCCACACGCCGGGCAGGCTACCATGACGCCGCCGTGCCCGCGCTCCCCTTCGTCGCCGTCGCCGTCGCCCTCGCCGAGGGCCTCCCCATCGACGTGGAGCTCGTGCGCCCCGCGCTCGCCCCGGGGGGCACCCCCGGACAGGACACGCCCTGGACCCACGCGCCGGGGATGCCGCGCCTCGCCGCCGTACTCCAGGCCGAGCAGGATCCCGTCGTCGTCTACGCCGACGGCGACTTCGCGGGGCCCGCCGTCTCGTCGCGCTCGCTCCTCCAGGCCGGCCTGCGCTGGGGCCCCGTGAAGCGGATGGACGTGTCGCTGGGCCTGCCCGTGGCGTGGCAGGAGGGGGGCCTCTTCCCGGGCTCGGCCGAGGGCTTCGCGGTGGGCGACGTCGAGCTCGCCGCGCGGTATCGCCTCCTCGGCGAGGAGAAGTCCGCGCTCGCGGTCCGCGCCGACGTCGCGCTCCCCACCGGCGCCACCGACGCGTGGATGGGCGAGGGGACCGTGAGGCCGGGCGGCGCGCTCGTGGGCGCCGTCGTGCTCGGCCGCTTCTCGCTCCTCGGCGAGGCCGGGTACCGCTGGGCCCCGGCCGCCACCACCGACCTGCAGGTCACGTCCGGGCCCTCGCTCACCACGAACGCGGCGGTGCGCTGGTCGCCGGGGCGCGTCGGGCTCGGCTTCGGGTACCTCGGCCGCATGCGCCTCGCCCCGGACGCGGGCCCGCGCGATCACGGCTCCGCGCTGCTCGCGTGCGTGGACGTCCGCGCGCCCGGCGGCGTCACGGTCGACGTCGGCGGCGGCCCGGGTCTCGGCGGCGGCGTCGGCGCCTCCACGCTGCGCGCGTTCGTGGGCGTCGCCTACACGCCCCAGCCCATCAGGCTCCCGCCGCGCCCCGTCTCCGCCCGGGCGCTCGACCTCGCGCCGCCCCCGGAGGAGGTGCCCGACGTCGTGCCCGTCCCCGCGCCCGCCATCGACGGCTGGGCCGAGGGCGAGCTCGCCAAGGTCGAGGGCGAGCGCATCGTCATCCGCGACCCCATCCGCTTCGTCTTCGCGAAGGACGAGGTCCTCCCCGAGTCGATCCCCATCCTCGAGGACGTCGCGCGCGTCATCGCCGAGAACCCGCGCATCGCCTACGTCGTGGTCGAGGGCCACGCGAGCGAGGAGGGGAGCTTCGAGTACAACTACGCGCTCTCCACCGCCCGCGCGCGCGCCATCTACCGCGTCCTGATCGAGGTGGGGGTGAGCCCCGAGCGCCTCGGCTACCGCGCGATGGGCGAGGTCGCCCCCGAGTCGCTCGGCACCGACGAGGCCGCGCTCGCCAGCAACCGGCGCGTGGTGTTCCGCATCGAGCACCAGCTCGCCCCCGAGGCCCCCGCGCCGGAGTGGCCTCCCGTCCCGGTCCCCTGGACCGGAAAGCTCCCGAGGACGCGCAAATGATCGGGCTCGTCGCCGTCGCCGCGGCCGTCTGCACGGCCGAGCCGTACGTCCAGGACCTCAACTGCAACGGCGTGGACGTCACGGAGGAGGTCCCCGTCGACCTCACCGACGCCACGTGCGCCGCCACCGTGAACTGGCGCGACGTCCCCTACCCGAACGCCGACTACTACTACGACTACAACTCGTACGGCTGCCTCGTGCCCGTCGCGCACCTCGACGTCGACGAGGACGGGCTCTCCGCCGGCGACGTCTCGCTCATGCCCGACGAGACCTTCCCCGACCTCGTCGTGGGCCTCGTCTGCGACAACTGCGCGGAGATCTACAACCCCGACCAGTACGACACCGACTGCGACGGCGTGGGCGACGAGTGCGACGTCTGTCCCGAGGTGTACGACCCCGACCAGACCGACGCCGACCAGGACGGCATCGGCGACTTCTGCGACCTCTGCTACCTCGTGCCGGACGTCCCGCAGGAGGACTTCGACGGCGACTGGTGGGGCGACGCCTGCGACAACTGCCCCGACGTCTCCAACACCCAGGCCGACGACGACGAGGACGGCATCGGCGACGAGTGCGACAACTGCTGGCAGGACGCCAACGTCGACCAGCTCGACCACGATCTCGACGGCCTCGGCGACGCCTGCGACGTCTGCCCGTACGTCGACGACCCGGAGCAGGCCGACGCCGACGACGACGGCGCCGGCGACGCCTGCGACCTCTGCCCCAACATGCTGGGCAACCAGGACGACCTCGACGGCGACGGCGTGGGCGACGCCTGCGACGTCTGCCCGGCCATCCCCGACCTCGACCAGAAGGACAGCGACCTCGACGAGCGCGGCGACGCCTGCGACAGCTGCCCGCGCAACTTCGACCCCCAGTTCCTCGACACCGATCTCGACGGCGTGGGCGACCTCTGCGACGACTGCCCGGACGTCTACGACCCGCTCCAGGTCGACGAGGACGGCGACGGCAAGGGCGACGCCTGCCAGGCCTGCCTCGGCGCGGGCTGGGACGCCGGCGAGTGCGCCGACTACGCGGCCCGCGGCGGCGCCAGCACCTGCGGATCGCCCGTCGCGCCGGGCCTCGCGCTGGTCGTGCTCGCCTTCGCGCTCGCGCGTCGCCGGCTCGCCGTCGTGCCGCTTCTCGCCGGCTGCGGCTTCATCCCCGCCGCCGAGCGCGAATGGCGCCTCGACCCGGACGGCGACGGCGCCGAGTGGCCCGACGACTGCGACTCGAACGACCCCAACCTCGGCGCGGGCGACCCGTGGTTCGAGGACGGCGACGGCGACCTCTACGGCACCGGCGAGCCCACCATCGCGTGCGCCACGCCCGGGGTCGGCTGGGTGCGCCTCGGCGAGGACTGCGACGACGCCGACGCCACCCTGCACCCCGGCGCCACCGAGCTCTGCGACGGCCGCGACAACGACTGCGACGGCGATCCCGACGAGGGACTCCCGCTGTTCGAGGTCTTCGTCGACGCCGACGGCGACGGCCACGGCGGCGAGTCCGCCGGCGAGGTCTGCCTGCTCACGGAGGGCTACGCGCTCACCGACGGCGACTGCGACGACGCCGACGCCACGAGCCGCCCCTTCGCGGCAGAGGTCTGCGACGAGGCCGACAACGACTGCGACGGGGAGATCGACGAGGGCCTCACCGCCACCTGGTGGCCCGACACCGACGCGGACGGCTACGGCGATCCCGCCGGCGAGACCGAGGTGTGCAACCCGGGCGACGGCTGGGTCCTCAACGGCGAGGACTGCGACGACACGGACAAGTACACGAGCCCCGCCGAGCTCGAGGTCTGCGACGACGCCGCCGACAACGACTGCAACGGCGTCGTGGACGACACGAAGGACTGGTACTACGACGCCGACGGCGACGGCTTCGGGGACCCCGCCACGTGGCGCAACGTCTGCGACGGCGACTTCTACGAGGTCCACATCGGGCTCGACTGCGACGACCAGAACGCGAGCGCCAACCCCGCGCTGCCCGAGACCTGCGACGACGGCGTCGACAACGACTGCGACGGCGTCGTGGACTGCCCGGAGGGCCAGTGATCGCGCTCCTCGCCGGCGTGGCCCTCGCCGAGGAGCCCTGCGACGCGTTCTTCGCGCCCGCGGAGGTGGTCGAGGCCGCGCTGCGCGTGGACGGGGCCCGCCGCGCCGGCGCCGACGCGGAGGCCGAGCGCCGCGTGCTCGTCGTGCGGCTCGCCTGCGCGTCCGAGCCCCTCGCGCCGGGCGACGCCGCCGCCGTGCACGTCGCGCTCGCCGAGGCGCCTCCCTCGCCCGTGCCCGCGCCCACGCCGAAGGACCTCGAGCACGGGCCCCCGAAGCCCGACGGCGGCGTGGCCCTCGTCGACGGCGTGCCCCACGCGGCGCTGCGCCCGGCGACGCCCGCGGTCGTGCAGGCCTTCGACGCGAAGGGGCAGGTGATCTACACGCGCTGGCTCGACGCCGCGGAGGTCGAGGCCGTGCGGGGCGGGCGCGCGTTGCCCACGTCGCCGTCGCGCCCGAAGCTCCCGCCCGTGCCGCTCTCGCGTGGCGAGGTCGTCCGGCTGGTGGCGTCGAGCGCGCTCGTGGTCGCTTCGGGCACGCTGCTCGTCGTCGCCGCCGACGCCCGCGCCGACTGGTACGCGCTGGATCCCTCCCCGGTCTCCACCGTGGCCGACCTCGAGCGCCTCCGCGTCCGCGCCAACGTCACCCAGGGCGCGGGCCTCGCCGCCGCCGCGCTCGGGGGCGCGGGGCTGTTGAGCGTGGCGGTGAGGGTGCCGTTTTGAGCGCCGTCTCCGCCGACGTCGAGATGGTCCGCCCCGCGCTCGGCGACGGCGGCGTCTACGGCGTGGAGGGCGCCGGCGTGCCCGGCAAGCTGCAGTGGCGCGTGGGCGCCGCCGCGCAGTACGAGCGCGCGCCCGTCCTCGTGATCACCGACGGCGAGGTCACCAGCCGGCCGGTCTCCGACCGCGTCGGCGGCTGGGCGGGCGTGTCGCTCGGGCTCGGGCGCGGCGTGGCCGTGCAGGCCTTCGTGCCCGGCGCCTGGCAGACGGGCGACGACCCGGACTTCTCCGCCGAGGGCGGCGGCCTCGCCGACCCGCGGCTCGGCGCGCGCTGGGCCTTCCTCGACGCGGGGTTCGCCTCGGCCACGCTCCGCGTCGACACGTTCCTCCCGATCGGCCGGCGCGAGGCCTGGCTCGGCGAGGAGACCTTCCGCGGCGCGGCCGGCGTGTCCGGCGCGCTGGAGGGCGGCTTCGGCGCGGTGCTCCTCGACGTCGGCCTCGTCGCCCGCTCGCTCGAGGAGCCGGCGCCCCGCTTCGACTGGGGCCCCACCGCCGAGCTCGCGCTGGGCGTCCGCGCCGACCTCGGCGACAGGCTCTCGGCCAACGCCGCGTGGGTGGGCCGCAGCGTGCTCGCCGGCCTCGACGCGCGCGACGGCGAGATCGCGTCCGAGGCGCTCGCCGGCGTGTCGTACGCGCTCCGCCCCGACCTGCGGCTCGCCACGGGCGGCGGCGCGGGCGTGCAGGGCGGCGTCGGCGCGGCGACCTTCCGCGGTTTCCTCACGGCGACGTGGTCGCTGGAGACGAAGCCCCGCGAGCGCGTCGCGCCCGTGGTGGTGGAGGCGCCCCGGCCCCCGCCCGACGCGCAGGCGCTCGTGGTCGAGGAGATCAAGGGCATCGAGGTGCCGCCGCCGCCCCCGCCGCCGCTCGTGGAGGTCGTCGGCGACGAGATCGTCTTCCGCGAGGAGATCGGCTTCGCGCTCGGCTCGGCCGAGCTCCTCCCCGAGTCGAAGCACGTCCTCGCCGCCATCGCGGATTTGCTCGCGAGCGACGGCCGCATCGCCCACCTCGCCATCGAGGGCCACGCGAGCGAGGAGGGCGGGCTCGCCTACAACTGGGACCTCTCCGACCGCCGCGCGCGCGCGTGCTGGGAGGCGCTGATCCTCGAGGGCGTGGACCCGCAGCGCATGAGCTGGCGCGGCCTCGGCGAGGTCGCCCCCACCGGCGCCGACGCGAAGGACCGCCGCGTCGTGTTCCGCATCGCCCGCCGCCTCGCGCAGGGCGAGGCGCTCGCCGCCGTCGCGCCGGGCACCCTGCTCCCGTGGAACGGCGAGTCCTCGCCGCTCGATCCCGTCTCGATCCCCGCGCCGAAGGTCAAGGAGGCGCCCGAGGGCGTCGTCGATCCGAACGCCTTCAAGCTCGACGAGGAGGAAGAATGACCCTGCTCCTCGTGGCCCTCGCCTCCGCAGAGACCTGCGACGACCCGGTGGACGTCCAGGACCTCAACTGCAACAACATCCCCGTCGCGCGCGAGCCCGCCGTCGACCTCACCGACGAGGTGTGCGCCGAGACGGTGGACGACGCCGGCGATCCCTACCCGAACGCCGACTACTACTACGACTACACCTCGTTCGGCTGCAGCTACCTCGTCGCCGGCTACGACTACGACCTCGACGGGCTCTCCTACGCGGAGCTGGCGTTCCCGGAGGACGCCGAGGTGCCGGACCTCTACGTCACGCTGCAGTGCGACAACTGCCCGGAGCTCTACAACCCCAACCAGGAGGACACCGACTGCGACGACGTCGGCGACCTCTGCGACAACTGCCCCGAGGCCCCGAACCCGCAGCAGGACGACCGCGACGAGGACCTCGTCGGCGACGACTGCGACAACTGCCCGAAGGACTACAACCCGGATCAGGCCGACGCCGACCAGGACGGCCTCGGCGACGTGTGCGACAACTGCGTCGACGTCCCCAACCTCGACCAGGCGGACGCCGACGACGACGAGATCGGGAACTCGTGCGACAACTGCCCGGAGGACGTCAACGTCGACCAGGCGGACGCCGACGGCGACGGCATGGGCGACGAGTGCGACCTCTGCCGCTCCCTCGTCGGCGACGGCGGCGGCGACGCCGACGGCGACAACTACGGCAACGAGTGCGACCTCTGTCCCGACCTGTCCGACCCCACCCAGACCGACCGCGACGGCGACCTCGTCGGCGACGCCTGCGACCCGTGCCCCACCAACAAGGTCGTGACCGAGGCCCCCGACAGCGACGACGACGGCTACGGCGACGTCTGCGACCTCTGCCCGTCCGTCTTCGACCCCGACCAGGAAGACTTCGACAGCGACGGCGTGGGCGACCCCTGCGACGTCTGTCCCTTCGCCCCCGACGAGGACCAGCCCGACCTCGACCTCGACGGCATCGGCGACACCTGCGACCTCTGCCCCTCCGCCCACGACCCCGAGCAGAAGGACTCCGACACCGACGGCCTCGGCGACGCCTGCGACCCCGAGCGCGACGTCGTCGGCGGCGCGGCCCGCTGCGGCACCGACGTCGCCGCGGGGCTCCTCGGCGTCGCGCTCGCGCTCGGCGCGGCCTTCCGGCGCCGGCGCCGTGACTAGAGTCCTCCAAACCCGAGGGCTCTCATGGACAACCCGGCGATCGTCCGCCTGCTGAACGGGCTCATCCAGCTCGATCTCGACGCCATCCGCGCCTACCGCCAGGCGCTCGACGCCGTCTCCGACGCCGACGTGTACACGCACCTCGCCGCGTTCATGGCCGACCACGACCGCCACGTCCGCGACCTCTCCCGCGTCATCGAGCGCCACGGCGGCGTCCCCACCGCGCCCCGCGTCGACGTCACGGGTTTTCTGCTCGAGGGCTTCACGGCCGTCCGCAGCGTGACGGGCACGCACGGCGCGCTCGCGGCGATGCGCGCGAACGAGCTGCTCACGAACGCCGGCTACGACCGCGCGCTCGGCACGCCCGACCTGCCGAAGGACGTCCACGACCTGATCCGCCGCCACGACGAGGACGAGAAGCGCCACCTCTCCTGGATCCAGCTCCGGATGTCCGAGGCGGTCGAGCCGGCCTGACCGGCACGCCCGTTGCATCCCCTCCTGCCGTCGACAGGAGCCTCGATGCTGTTCCTCCTCACGCTGACCGCCTGCCCTCCGTCCGCCGAGGACGACACCGCCAAGAGTGACGACACCGGTGCGACCGACGACACCGGCGAGCCCGAGCCGACCGTGCTCGACGAGCTGTTCGCCGGCGAGCCCCGGAACCTCTGGGGCTGCGGATGGGGCTACGTGGTCGCGGAGTACGACGGCGCCACGCTCGTCGCGGAGCTCGCGCTCCCCGAGACCGACCGGTACGCCAACGCCGACGTGAGCTACGCGCGCCCGCTCGACGCCGGCGACTCGCTGGAGGTCGGCGCGGGCGCCGGCCCGGACGAGATCCAGACCTTCGACTGCTACGACGTCATGGAGATCGAGGAGGGCGTCCAGCTCTGGACCGCCACCTCCGGCGACCTCGCGCTCGACGCCACCTTCGTCCGCGACGCCCCCGAGCACACCTGCGACGGCGTCTCGCCGAACCCCATCTACGACACGCATGTCGTGCTGACGAACCTCGAGCTGGCCGACGCGCGCGGGGCGACCGCGACGCTGTCGGCGTTCACGGCCGACCTGCAGCTCGGGATGAACTACTGCGGGGGGTAGGGAGCCTACTCCCGCGCCGCCACCCGCTGCGGCGCCCGCAGGCCCCAGCCCACGAGCGTGGCCTCGTCGCGCGCCAGGACGGCGACGAGCCGGTCGCGGCGCGCGGTCGCGGCGGCGAGGCGGCGGCTCGGGCCGGCGTCGGCGAGGCGGGCGACCCGCTCCTCGGCGGCGGAGAGGCGCGCCGCGTTGGCCTCGTACTGCGCGACGAGGCGGTGGGAGCACACGACGGCGGCGTCGGCGCGGGACACGAGGGCGAGGGCGAGGAGGGTGGCGAGCATCGGGTTCTCCGTGGTTCGCTCCCCGGTAAAGCATGCCGCGTACCAACGTGATTTCGGGTATTTACGTTGCGCGTTGCGCGACTTGCGCAGCCGCGTCACGCAGCTCCCGCGCTACGGCACGTCCTTCCGCGGCCGCGGCAGCCCGAACTCGTCGAGGCGGTGCAGGAGCGTGCGCCGCGAGATGCCGAGCTCCTCGGCCGCGCGGGTCTGGTTGCCGGCGTGGCGCTCCAGCGCGTCGACGATCCGCTGGCGCTCGATGGACTTGAGCTGCTCCTGCAGGCCGGCGCCCGGGTCGGGGGGCGGCACGCGCAGGCTGTCCGCGAAGTGCTCGGCGCCGACGTCGCCGCCGCCGCACAGCGCCACCGCGCGCTCGACCACGTTGCGCAGCTCGCGGACGTTGCCGGGCCAGGGGTAGGCGCCGAGCATCGCCAGCGCCTCGGGCGCGATCGCCGGCGGGCGGCGGCCGAGGTGGCGCGCGAACGCGCCGGCGAACCGGTCGGCGAGGAGCGGGATCTCCTCGCGCCGCTCGCGCAAAGGAGGCACGGTGAGCACGAGCCCGCCGATGCGGAAGTAGAGGTCGCGCCGGAACGCGCCGGTGTCGCAGTCGGTCCGCAGGTCGCGGTTGGTCGCCGACACGAAGCGGACGTCCACGTCGACGAAGCTCCGGCCGCCCACCCGCATCACGCGCCGGTCCTCGAGCACGCGGAGGAGCTTCACCTGGGTGGTCCGCGGCAGGTCGCCCACCTCGTCGAGGAACACGGTCCCCCCCGCCGCCGCCTCGAACAGGCCCTTGCGCATGGCGTCGGCGCCGGTGAACGCGCCCTTCTCGTGCCCGAAGAGCTCGGTCTCGAGCAGGTTCTCGGGGAGCGCCGCGCAGTTGAGCGGCACGAACGGCTTGCCCGCGCGCGCCGACTCCTTGTGGATGGCGTGGGCGAGCACGTCCTTGCCGACGCCGGTCTCGCCGAGGAGCAGGATGCTCAGGTCGCTGCGGGCGACGATCATCGCCTGCTCGTAGACGCGCCGGAGCGCGGGCGAGGCGACCACCGGGCCGCCGGGGGAGGGGGCCGCGGGCGACGGCGCGACCTCCCGGCCGAGCGCCTCGGCCCGCCGCAGCCGGCTCCGCACGGCGTCGAGCAATTCCAGCCGCGAGAACGGCTTCGTGAGGTAGTCGTCCGCGCCGAGGCGCATGCCCTCGCGGACGTCGGCGCGCTGGGCCCGCGCGGTCAGGAAGATGAACGGGACCGCGGCCGTCTCCGGGTAGTCGCGGATCGCCCGCAGCACCTGGTGCCCGTCCATGACCGGCATCGTGATGTCGCAGACGATCACGTCCGGCACGCGCGCGAGCGCCGCGCCGACGCCGGCCTTCCCGTCGGGCGCGCCCACGACCTCGAAGCCCTCCGCCTCGAGCAGCTCGAGCAGGTTCTCCCGGATGTTCCGGTCGTCCTCGATCACCAGCACCCGCTTCATGCGGCCTCCCTGCGCATCGACGGCACGCGGACGACGAACCGCGTGCCCCGCCCCAGCTCCGACTCGACGGCGATCGTCCCGCCGTGGGCCTCCACCGACTTCTTGACCACGGCGAGCCCGAGGCCCGTCCCCGGGAACCCCGTGGCGTTGCTGCAGCGGTGGAACGCCTCGAACAGGGTCCCGAGCTCGTCCGGGGGGATGCCGATGCCCGCGTCGGCCACCTCGAAGACGGCGTCGTCGCCGTCGCGCCGCACGACGAAGCGCACGGCGCCCTCGGAGTACTTGAAGGCGTTGCCGAGCAGGTTCGTGAGGATGTGGCGCAAGAGCCGCTCGTCCATCCAGACCTCGTCCTCCGGCGCGTCGTCCACGAGGTCGAGCCGGCGCTCGGGCCCCACGACCTCGCGCATCTCCTCGGCGACGGCGAGGGCGAGCGCGCCGAGGCGCAGGGGCCCGGGCGAGGGCGCCAGCATCCCCGCGTCGGCCTTGCCGATCACCAGCACCCGGTCGAGCATCCGCGACATCTCGCGCGCGACCTCGCCGATGCGCCCCACGTGTTTCATCCGCCGGGACTCGTCCCAGCTGGCGCCGTAGGCGGCGAGCAGCTCGGCGCTCGACAGGATCACGCTCAGCGGCGTGCGGAACTCGTGCGAGGTCATCGCCACGAAGCGGCTCTTGAGGTTCGCGAGCTCCGCCTCCCGGTCGCGCTCGTGCCGGATCTGCGCCAGCGCCACCTCGAGGCGCGCGGTCGTCTCGCGCAGCGCGCGGGCGGAGGTCTGCAGCCGCGTGATGATCCACGCCGCGATCCCCACGCCGAGCGCCACGGCCGCCCCCGCCGCCCACCATCGCCGCGCGGCGGCGCGCCGGACGGCGACCGCGTGCGCGCGGGTGTAGACCTCGTGGGCCTCGTGGGCGAGTCGCGCGACCGGGAGCGCCGTCAGCCCGGCGAGGATCTCCTCGACGGCGGCGTGCCGCTCGATCACCAGCGTCGCGTGGCGCGTCACGGAGGCGAGCGGGTCCGCGAGCGCGGGAGGGACGACGTAGGGGGGCGCGACGCCGCAGGCGGGATCGGCGTCGCCGGCGAGGGCGCGGACGCCGCACCGCGCCTTGCGCTCGCGTGCCTCGCTCGGCGACACCACCAGCACGAGCACGTCGGCGAGCAGCGCCTCGACCGGCGCCGACGCGGGCCCGGGGGGCAGCTCGGCGAGGAGCAGCTCGGTGGTGCGGGGCAGCGCGCGCAGCGAGTTGCGCAACACGGCCTGCTCGGTCTTGAAGCGCTCCACGAGCGCGCCCTTGTCGTCGAGCGCCTCGCCGTAGCGGGCGAGCCCCGCGAGCAGCGCGGCCCGGTCGTCGCCGGTGACCCACGCGGGGACGCGACCGAGCTCCTCGCGATTGGTGCGCGCCTCGTCCCACACCCGCACCAGCCCGTCGAAGTGGGTGACGGTCCCGATCCGGCACTCCGCGATCTCCTCGTCGAGCCGCGCGTCGAGCTGCAGCGCCCGGCGGAACGCGCGGTCGTAGCGCTCGTGCTCGCCCGCGTACACGCCGCCCCCGATCCCCCACGAAGCGGCGAGCCCGCCGGCGCCCACCACGATCGCGAGGACCCGCGCGCTCACGGCCGCCCCGCGTCGAGCGGGACGCCTTCCCAGGTGCCCGTGAGGGTCCCGAGGAAGGCGGTGAGCTCGGCGACCTCGTCGTCGTCGAGCGCGTAGCCGAGCTGCACGCGGGCCATGTGGCGCACGGCGGCGTCCAGGGTGGGGGCGGACCCGTCGTGGAAGTACGGCGCGGTCAGCGCGACGTTGCGCAGGCTCGGGACACGGAAGACGTGGGCGTCCTCCTCGAGCCCGGTGTACGCCTGCCGGCCGTAGTCCGGGGGCGCGAGCGGCCGGCCGTCGAACGCGTCCTCGACCACGCCGAAGCGCTGGAACAGGTTCCCGCCGACGTTCATCCCCTGGTGGCAGCTCGCGCAGCCGAGGTCCCGGAACAGCTCGAAGCCGCGTGTCTCCTCGTCCGTCAGCACGTCCTCGCCCTGCAGCCAGCGGTCGAAGCGCGCGCCGGGGGTCGCCAGCGATCGCTCCCACGTCGCGAAGGCGTCGCGGATGCTCGCCTCGGTGACGCCGTCGGCGTACCCGGCGGCCACGAAGTCGGCCCGGTAGGCCGCCTCCAGCCGCCCTACGAGCGCCGGCCAGCTGCCCGCGGCCATGACGTTGGCGTTCATCATCGGGCCGCCCAGGTGCGCCTCGAGCGTCTCGAATTGCCCCTGCCAGTTGTAGCGGAAGTTGAAGCCGACGTTGAACACGGTCGGGACGTTGTAGGGGCCCGTCGGGACGACGGGGTGGTTCGACCGCGCCTCGCCGGGGACGATCCCGCCCTGCGCGAGGTCGTGGCAGTCGACGCAGGCGCGTTGGCCGTCGCCCGAGACGCGCCGATCCTCGAACAGGCGTCGCCCGATGGCCACGCGCCGCGCGTCGAGCCCGAGGTCCTCGGGGATGGGCGCGAAGCCGCCGGCGTAGGCCACTTCGGGGAGGCGGTCCGGGGCCTCCGCGGGGACCACGTCCGCTTCGGTGCAGCCGAGCGCGAGGAGCGGGAGGGCGATGCGCACGGCGGCGCTCCCGAGCAGGAATCGGGCCGGGGCGACGATCGCGACGCGGTGGGCCTCGCCGGCGATCGCGGTGCGCAACGTGCGCGTCGTGGTTGCGCGAATTGCGCACCCGGTTGCGCAACTCACCGGCGGACCACCCGCGCGACCGCCACGCGCGCGTAGTCGGGCGAGCCGAGCACGAGCCACCCCTCCTCGTCCGGCAGGGCGGCCACGCGCGGCAGGTAGAAGCCGTCGACGGCGCCCCCGGCGTCGAGATCGAGGGGCGCGCCGCCCGCGAGCGCGCGGTCGAGCTCGCCGGCGACCGCGGCGCTGGCGGTGCCGTGGAACGCGCCGAGGCTCGTGCCCGTCACGTCGCTGAACCCGAGGTCGTAGCCGTCGTAGGAGCCGTACGGGGCGAACACCGTCGTCGCCGCGCCGGTCGACGCCCCCGCCGCGTCGAAGCGCTGGGCAGCGAAGCCGGCGACGCCGCCCTTCACCTCGTACCAGGTCGCGATCGCCTCGCCCGTCACGTGGTCGATCTCCACGTCTGTCACCTTCGCGAACTCGATCGCGCCCGTCAGGTCCACGGCGTCGCCGATGAGCGCGCCGTCCTCGGCGACGCGCAAGAGCAGCACGTGGGCGCCGTCGTCGCGCGCCTGCATCACGGTGACGACGAAGCAGGCGCAGTCGGGCTGGTACGCGGCGGCGGGCATCTCCACCCAGGTGCCGGGCGTCGTGAGCGAGACCATGTCGGCGACGGGCGAGCCGTCGCGGTCGAGGCGCCGGGCCCAGAGGCCCTCGCGTGCCCAGACGACGAGGTGCTCGCCGGTGCCGGTCGAGTACGCGAGGGCGGCCGGGCTCTCCTGCTGGGTGCCGCCGTCGCTGACGGTGTGGACGTCGCCGAGCGCGGGACCGCCGTCCCAGCGAACGCGGCGCACCTGGACGGCCGGGCCGCCCGCCTCGTCGTGCCAGGAGACGAGGAAGCCGCCGCCGTGCGCCACCACCCGCGGGTTCTGCGCCCAGTTCGAGCCGTCGTACTCGGCGCCGCTGACGAGGAAGCCCGATCCCTGCTGCGTCCCCGCGGCGTCGAGGAACGCGCCGCCGATGGGCGCGTTGCCGTAGACCACGAGGAAGACACCGGCGTCGTCGTCCCAGGCCGCGTCCACGCCGCGGTAGTTCACGGTCCCGTGGGTGTCGAGCGCGGTGGTGGCGCCGTCCTGCGCGAGGGTGCCGAGCTCGCCGGAGGGGTCCGCGTCGGCATCCGAGTCGGCGTCGGTGTCGGCGTCGGTGTCGACGTCGGCGTCGCCGGCGGGGTCGCGCGCGGGGCGGTCGCCGTCGTCGGGGGCGGCGCAGGCGGCGAAGAGGAACATCTCCCGATGGTACGCCTACTCCGGGACCTCCACGTCGAACGCGAACGTGTACTCGTCGTCCGGCGCGCCGGCGCGCGCGACCTGCATCCACGTCCGGTAGCGCCCCGCCGCGGGGAACACGTACCGGAACGGGATGTCCGGCCCGTCGTAGAGGTGCGGCATGTCGTGGCCGGGTTTCGTGCCTTCCATGCCCTCGTACCAGGCGTGGGTGTGGAGGAAGACGGTGGCCTCCCAGTCCACCATCTGGACGTGGGCGTCGGCCTCGCCCCACTGGACCACGTCCGTGACGTCGTCGCCGTCGGTGTCGCTGAGCGACACGTGCCAGATCGCCTCCTGGCCCGCCTCGGGCGGGACGTCCCACGTGAACGTCGCCACGACGTCGCGGGTGGTGCGCTCGGTGGCGTCGTCCTCGACGGGCGCGGAGGCCTGCCCGGGCGAGCCCGAGACCTCCACCGTGTCGATCTGCTGGAGGTATTCGTTCTGGTGGGCGAACTCGAAGTCCAGCAGGCTCGCGCCCCCCTTCGAGAACTCCGCCGAGAGGTGGAACGTGGCCTCGCGGAGGTCGTCCGCGTCGACGTCGTCGGCGTCCTCGTGGTGGACGTGGTCGAAGCCCGAGAGGTCCTTCGGGACGACGAAGGTGTGGAGGAAGGCGCCGTGGTAGCTCTGGAGGTCCTCCACGGGCAGGCCGTCCGGGCCGATGACCTGGAGCGTCAGCTCGTTGTGGACGCCGGTCTGGGGAGGGTCCGGGTCGGTGCTCCAGAGGACGTGGTACTCGCCGTCGCCCTCGGGCGGCGTGACCCCGCTCTCGCAGCCGATGAGGATCCAGAACATGCCGGTCAGCTTACGGAGGGGCCGCGTGGCGGCCCATCGGTCGAGCGCCGGGCTCGCCCGTCAGCGGCTCCGCGCCTTGACCGACCAGGTGAAGGTGAAGCGGCTGACCTCGGCGCCGTCCGCCATCGTCCCCACCGTCTCGAGCGAGACGGCGCGGGGCTCGCCGGTGGCCTTCGCCTCCCGGACGGCGGCGAACACGGCCTCGCCGCCCGCGCAGGTGAAGGTCGCCGTGTCGACGGCCTTCTTCCCGAAGGTGGCGCGCATGTCGACGATGAGCGTGGAGAACGGCACCTCGGCGTCGGCGGCGGCGAGCAGCACGAGCGCGCCGGTGGACATCTCGGCCGCCATCGCCTGCGCGGCGAAGTACGTCGAGCGGAACGGGTTCTGGCTCCGCCAGCCGTACGGCACGCTGGTGACGCACCGCTCGGGGCCGAGCTCGCGGAGGCGCACCCCGCAGAAGAACGCGGCGGGGAGCTTCGCGAGGAGCCACGCGGCGTAGAGGGGGCGGCTCTGGATCCGCCGCTGCAGCTCGGCGGCCGCGGGGTTCAACACGTCAGGCGCCGCCGGTCTCGGCGCGCGCCTTCTTCCAGGCCGTCTCGGCGGCGGCCTTGAGCGCCTCGAGGTCCTCGGGCGAGGCGCCCTGCGCCGTGACGAAGGGCTTGCCGTCCGTGTCGAGCACGAGCGCGTTCTTCTCGATGCGGAAGCCCTTCACGTGGGGCCACTCGACGCGGTCCCGGGTCGGGCCGATGAGCAGCGCGGTGAGCAGGTGCTCGTCCTCCACGAGGAGCTTGGAGTGGATGACCCGGACGCGACGCGAGCCGATCTGGTTGAGCAACACGAGCGTGCCGACGACGAGCAGGCCCGCGGCGAAGCCCCAGCGGCCCTGGGAGCCGAGCCACCCGCCCGCGCCGAGCATCGCGACGCCCACCACCACCGAGAGCGGGCGGGGCGGCAGGCGGCAGGAGATCCCGTCGTGGGTGCGCGGCATGGTGCGGCGCCGATAACCGGCTCGTCGCGTGGCTGCCGGCGCGGCGCCGCGCCATTAGAGGGGGAGGGATGGAGATCCTCGGGGACCTCGCGATCATCTTCGCGGTGGCGGTGGCGGTGGTGTGGGCGCTCGGCCGGGTCGGGCTCCCCTCCGTCGTCGGCTTCCTGCTCGCCGGCGTCGTGGTGGGGCCGAGCGGGCTCGGGCTCGTCGCCGATCCACACAGCGTCGAGGTCGCCGCCGAGGTCGGGGTGGCGCTGCTGCTGTTCACGATCGGCCTCGAGTTCAGCCTCGGTCGCCTCGCGCACATCGGGCGGCAGGTCGCGCTGGGCGGCGGGCTGCAGGTCGCGCTGACGATCCTCGGGGCGGCGGCGATCGCCGCGGCGATGGGGGAGAGCGCCGGCAGCGGCGTCTTCTGGGGCTACCTCGCGGCGCTCTCCAGCACCGCGATCGTCCTGCGCACCCTCGCCGACCGCGAGGAGACCGCCGCGCCGCACGGGCGCTTCATCGTGGCGGTGTTGATCTTCCAGGATCTGTGCGTCGTCCCGATGATGCTCACGCTGCCGGCGCTCGCCGGCGCGGGCGGGGACGCGCAGGCGATGTTCTTCCACCTCGCGAAGGCCGCGGCGGTGGTCGCGGGGGTGTTCGTGCTCGCGCGGCGCGTGCTGCCGCCGCTGTTGCGGGGGGTGGCGGCCACGAAGCATCGCGAGCTCTTCCTCCTCGGGGTCCTCACCGTCGCGCTCGGCGTCGCGCTGCTGACGTCGCAGGCCGGGCTGTCGCTCGCGCTCGGCGCCTTCCTCGCCGGCATCGCGATCGCCGACACCGACTTCGTGCACGACGCGTCGGGCGGGGTCGCGCCCTTCCGCGACACGTTCGCGAGCCTGTTCTTCGTCTCGGTCGGCATGTTGCTCGATCCCGCCGTGCTCTGGGAGCGCCCGGTCGAGGTGGGCGCGGTGTTCGCGGCCCTCGTGCTGGGCAAGACGGCGCTCGCCACGGCGGCGGCGCTGTTCCTCGGCTTCCCGGCGAGGGTCGCGCTGACCGCGGGCATCGGGCTCGCGCAGGTGGGCGAGTTCTCGTTCGTGCTGCTGGAGTCCGGGCGGCAGCTCGGGCTCGTCGGCGAGGAAGGCGCGCGCGTGTTCCTCGCCGCCTCGGTGCTCAGCATGTTGCTCGCGCCGCTCGCGGTGGCGGCCAGCCCCCGCCTCGCCGCCGGCGCGGCGCTGCTGCGGCCGCTCGAGCGCATGCTGGGCGCCCGCGACCTCGACGAGCCCGAGGAGGAGAAGCCCCTGTCCGGCCACGTCGTGGTCGCCGGCCTCGGCGCGGGCGGGCGCCTCATGCTCGAGGCCCTCCGCGCTGCGCGCGTACCCGCGCTCGGCATCGATCTCGATCCCGCCGCGGTGCGCGAGGTGCGCGCGCTCGGCCACCACGTCCGCTACGGCGACGTCACCAACCCCGAGGTGCTCGCCCGCGTGGGCGAGGCCGGGCGCGCCCAGCTGCTCATCCTGCTCCTGTCCGACGCGGACGCCGGGCGCCGCGCCGCGTCGCTCTCCCGCCGGCTCTTCCCGGAGGTGCCGGTGATCCTGCGCGCGCACCGGGTGTCGCGGGAGCGGGAGCGGTTCGACGATCCCGACGTCGAGGTGGTCGCCGAGGACTACGAGACCGCCGTGGAGATCGCCGAGCGGGCGCTCCGGCGGGTGGGGCTCGCCGGCGACGCCGTCCGCGCCGCGATCCACGCCAGCCGCGGCGTGCGCCACCCCACCGGCGCCCCGGTCGCGCCGGCGCCGGCGCTCATCCACGCGCTCGGGATCGACGGGTTCCTCGTGCGGGCGGGCGACCGCCTCGCGGGCCGCACGCTCGCGGAGGCGCGCATCCGGGAGGAGACCGGCGCGCTGGTCGTCGCGCTCTCGCGCGGCAAGGAGCTGAGCGCGAACCCGCCCGCGTCCTCGCGCATGGAGCCGGGCGACACCGTGTTCCTCGTGGGGACGGCCGCGCAGCTCGCGCGCGCCGCGACGTGGGTGGCGGAGCCGCTGATGGAGGGGGTGTGAGTCACCGGAAGGCGACGCCCGTGTCGTCGATCGTAGACGACGTCACGGCGGAACGTCACCTTTTCCCGGGCACGACGCTTGCTCCTCGGGGTGCCGGAGGTACACCCCGATGCTGTCTCTACTCTGCACGCTCGCGTTTGCCCGCGAGGTCCACGAACGCCCGGACGGGCTCCGCCTCGGCCTCGGCTCGGGTCTGAGCGTCTCCACCCCGACCGCCGACCTGCCCGAGGAGTACGCCCTCTTCTCGACCAGCCTGACGGTGGCGCCGCGCCTGCGGTTCTCCGAGGGCTTCGCGCTCGACCCCACGCTGTCGTTCGCGCACGCCTGGGTCACCGCGCGGAGCGAGTACGAGCACGGGGGCTTCGACGAGACCTCGCGCCAGGACGGCACCAGCGACGAGGGGTCGCTGGGCCTGCGCGCGCGCTTCCGCGTCGGCGAGGCCGGCGGGACCGACCTCGCCGCGATCGTCGGCGCCGACTGGCGATCGTCGAAGACGCTCGTGGAGGACCCGCGGTCGGAGTCCTGGGCGGAGGCGAAGTCGAGCGGCCTGGCCGGCGTGCTCGGGCTGGGGGCGGAGCACTGGCTCGCCCCCCGACTCTCCCTGAACGTCGACCTCGAGACCGACGTCGTCGCGTACGAGAAGAGCACGGTGGCGTATTTCGAGGTGGACGAGGAGAGCGGCGAGAGCAGCGAGTCCGAAGACACCATCGAGTCGGCGACCTTCGGGCTCCGCCCGTCGGGGAGGCTGATGCTCGTGCTCTACCTGTGAGCATCTGGACGCCGATGCACGTGAAGGTCACCTGCGCGGAGCCGAAGGCGGCGATGGACGTCTGAGGAGCCGGCACGCTCGGCGAATGGCCGCTTAGAGGTCGGGGGTTCCGGGATCGTGGAGGCTCGATGCCGTGGTGGGTGCTGCTCCTCGCGGACGAGGCGATCTTCGCGGTCCTGGGATGGCTCTTCGCGCGCAACCCGCAGTGGGGGATCGCGGCGCGGCGCGTGATCGGCCGGCTCCCGATGGTGCGGCGGATCGCCCGGACGCGGCGGTTCGCGAAGATCGGGAAGGTGGCGGCCTTCGCGGCGCCGGCGCTCGCGGCGGGGGGCGCGTTGTACTCGGCGAGGCGGTGGCTGGGGCGGATCGTGCTGTCGCTGCCGGGGCTGCGGAAGCTGCGGTGGGTGCGGGTGGCTCGGCTGTTCGCCTGACGTCACGCTTTCGGGAGATGGCGGCTCTTCGGGGCATGTCCATCCCCACCTTCGGTCCCGTCCCCTACGGCCTCGTCCGCGCCCTCCCCGGGGTGCCCCACCCCGACGCGGTCGCCCGCGCGCGGGCCGCGCTCGCCCGCGAGGGCTTCGGCGTCCTCACCGAGATCGACGTCCGCGCGACGATGAAGGCGAAGCTCGGCGCGGAGGAGCGCGACTACGTGATCCTCGGCGCCTGCAACCCGCCGCTGGCGCACCGCGCGTTGTCCGGCGAGCCCGGCGTCGGGCTCCTGCTCCCCTGCAACGTCGTCGTCAGCGCCGACGACGCGGGCGGCTCGGTCGTCGCCGCGGTCGACCCCGTCGCGCTCTTCTCGGTCGTGCAGCGGCCGGAGCTCGAGGCGGTCGCCGTCGAGGTGCGGGAGCGGCTCGCCCGCGTGCTGGAGGCCGTCTGAGCCGGCTCCTCGCGCCGCTGGTCGCGAGCCTCTCGCTGGGGCTCGCACCGTTCTTCCCCGAGCCGCACGTCGTCGGCAAGCTCCGGTGGGTCGCCGGGGGGGGCGTGGGGATGACGGCGATGGACTGGGGCGACCTCGCGTTTCACGGCGCGCCGTGGGTGTGGCTCGCCGTCGCCGTGGTGACCCTGTCGCGGGCGCCGAAGCCCGCGCCCTAAGGGGAGTCGACGAGCCCGGCCAGCTTCTCCCGGACGACCCGGCGCGCGCGGGAGAGGCGCGTGCGCACGGCGGTGGGCGTGGCGCCGATCTCCTCCGCTATCTCGGGGCCCGTCCACCCCTCGGCCTCGGCCAGCAGCAGGATCGCCCGATCCTTCGGCGGGAGCGCGGCGAGCGCGTCGCCCAGCGCCTCGGCGATGCGCGCCCGGCCGGCGAGCGTCTCGGGGTCGTCGTCCTCGGCGGTCAGCTCGGCGTCGCGGACGTGCAGCGCGGGGTCGTTGCGGCGACCGCGCCGGAGCCGGCCGCAGGCGCGCGCGACCATGCGGACCACCCAGCCCTCCACGGGCCCGTCGCCGCGGAAGTCGCCGAGGTGGGTGCCGGCGGCGAGCAGCGCGTCCTGCACGGCGTCGCGTGCGTCCTCCTCCGTGCGGCAGTAGCGGCGCCCGACGGCGAGGAGGCGCTCGCCCTGGCACCGCGTGAGGCGATCGAGGGCGGCGAGGTCCCCCGCGCGGGCGAGGGCGGCGAGCTCGGCGGGGTCGCAACGGACGGTCATGCCCCATCGGTAACGCCGCCCCCGCCCGTGCAACAGTCCGGCCCCTCGGGGGCTCTATGGAGAGAACGGAGGATTCATGTCGAAGCCCATCCACGTCACGCAGGCCTCTTTCCAGGCCGAGGTCATGGACAGCAACATCCCGGTGGTGGTGGACCTCTGGGCGCCCTGGTGCGGCCCGTGCCGGACGATCGCGCCGGTGCTGGACGACCTCGCGACTCGGTACGCCGGGCGCGTGAAGGTCGTGAAGGTCAACGTCGACGAGGAGCCGAGCCTCGCCGCGGCCTTCGGGGTGCAGGGCATCCCGACGCTCGCGGTCGTGCAGGGCCGGAAGGTCGTCGACGGGCAGGTCGGGTTCGCCGGGCGCGCGGGGATCGAGGCGATGTTCGAGCGGGCGGTGAGCGGGGTGAAGGCGTAGGTGGGGAGGGGCGGGCG
>JBMOQZ010000089.1:25331-27745 GCA_049322475.1 Myxococcota bacterium
ACGCCCCCCCCACGAATCGACGGGACGACCGCCCCACGAATCGACGCGTCCGGGGCGGGCGGGACGCCAACCCCCACGACCACGCATCCCTCCGCTGCCCGCCCCCCTCCCCCGCACCCACTACACCTTCTCCCCCCCGAATCGAGACAAAGTTCCGAATTCTGTCTCGATTCCCTGGGGAGAAGGCTGAGCAGGATCCAGGGGATGGCCCCCCCGCTCCGGGTCGGCCGACCGGGTCGTCGTCGCCCCGTCGGTTCGAGCGACGGGCGCCCGTCGGAGGGGGTGGACGAGCGCCGCCGCGTGTGAACCTTGCGCCGCCGTGTCCACGTTCGTGCTCATCGTCCGACGAGACTCCCGGCGGCGCGGCCGGCCGGTGGAGCTCCCGTTCCTGCCCTACGGGTCACCCCGCTTCGCGCGTGGGTTCGTGCGGCTGCTCGCGGCGCGCGAGGAGCCGGTGGGCGTGCTCGGGTTCCGCGTCTGGAGCGGCCGGACCGAGGTGCCCGCCCGGGCGCTGCGGGAGCGGGTCCGCGCGCTCCTCCTGCCGCGGAAGGGCGAGTGGACGATGCCCTTCGACGAGGGGAGCGCCGTGCCGGATCTCCTCGGGCTCCGCCACGCGCTGCCGGGCCTGCGCGCGCGCCTCGCCCACCACGTACGGGACCTCGACGCCCTCCTCCGCCGTCATCCGCTCGCGCGCGCCCCGCTCGCGCGGGAGGTCGATCTCGCGCTGCTCGCGGAGGCGACCCGCGCCGCGGCCGCGCGCGACGATCTCGCCGGCAAGGAGCCGGGCGCGGTCGCCGCTCGCGTGGCCGCGATGGCGGTCGGGGCGCCACGCGTGGGCGTGCGGCGCGCGGGGGAGCTGCTCGGGATCAGCCGGCCGGCCGCCTATCGTCTCGCCGGCGAGGCGCCCGACCGCGACCTCGTCTCCGCGATCGTCAAGCAGCTGAGCGTGCGGACGCCGGCGCCGCGCCCGGTGCCTGCGCTCGTCCCCCCGCCGCCCGGCCGGAACCCGCGCGGCTTCGACGACGACTGATGACTACTCGTCCTCAAGGTACCCGAGCGCCTCCAGCGCCTCCATCGTCTCGTCGTCGACCTCGGGCGCGGCGCCCTCGCCGCGCCGGGTCGGGGTCCAGCGCTCGCCCGAGCGGGCGGCGGCCTCCCAGTCCACGCGGGCGATCGGCTCGCCGCGGGCGCCGGCGGCGAAGTAGGCCGCGAGCTGCCCCTCGAGGCGCGCGACGACGTCGGGGCGCTCGGCGGCGAGGTCGCGGGTCTCGCCGGGGTCGGCGTCGAGGTCGAAGAGGCGCGGCTCCGGGTCGCGCACGAGCTTCCAGTCCCCCTCGCGGACGGCCGCGCGGTGGACCTTCCCGGCCCACTCCTCGGCGAACGCGACGGTGGGGGCGAGCGCCTCGCCGGCGAGCGCCGGGGTGAGGTCGCGTCCGGGCAGGTCGGGCGGCCGCGCGATCCCCGCCAGCGCGAGCAGCGTGGGCGCGACGTCGACGTGTTGCACGATCTCGACGACCTCGCGCGCGGGGCCGCCCCCCGGCGGGCGGACGAGCAGCGGCACCGCCAGCACCACCTCGTCGGGCGTGCGCATGTGCTCGAGGTCGCCGTGCTCGCCGAAGCGTTCGCCGTGATCCGCGGTGAGCACGAGCCACGAGGCGTCGAGGGTGCCGTCCGCGCGCAGCGCGTCGAGCAGATCGCCGAGGTTCGCGTCGAGCTGGCGCACCTCGCCGTCGTAGAGCGCCGCGAGGCGCGCCGTGTCGGCCTCCGTGAGCTGGATCCGGCCCTCGCGCACGCCCTCGATGACGGCGCGCCAGTTGCGCGAGGTCGAGGTCTTGAGCTCGCTCTGGGGGAGGCGCTTCGGCCGGAACGCCTTCTTCGGCGTGTAGGGGCCGTGGACGTCCACGTAGTGCAGGAACACGAACCGCGGGACGGTGCGGAAGACGGCGTTCCAGGTGAGGAAGCGCGCGTTGAGCTTCTTGGCGAGCCCGGAGCGGAACCGGTAGTGGCCGAAGCCCCGGTCGAAGCCGAAGGCCGCGTCGAGCTGCGGCTGCTCGGCGAAGCCGGCCGTCAGCCAGCCCGCGTCGCGGAAGTGCTCGGCGAGCATCGGGACGCCCTCGCGGATGCGGTCGGGCCGGGGGCGCGTGTGGTAGAGCCCGTGCTCGACGGGGTAGCGCCCGGAGAGCAGGGACGGCATCGCGCTGCGCGTCCACGAGGACTGCGACCGCGCCTGCGTGAAACGCGTCGAGTCCGCGAAGAGCGACGCCACTTCCGGCATGGTCGACGGGGCGAGCCGGTCGGCCCGCAGGCAGTCGACGACGAGGAGCACGACCGCGGGCGCGGCGGGGGCGAAGACGAGGTGCGCGGCGCCGGCCGCCGCGAGCACGGCCGCGACCGGAAGCGCCCTCCCCGCTGGC
>JBMOQZ010000090.1:0-3016 GCA_049322475.1 Myxococcota bacterium
GGCCGCCGCGCCGGAGGCGGCCGCGCCCGCCGCGACGGCGCCGGAGGCGGCGCCCGCGTACGCCGGGTGGGTCGAGGGGCTCGACGTGCAGGTCGCGGGTACCCGCGTCGTGATCGTCGGCACCCTGTCCGGGAACGTCGGCAAGCCCTTCACCTACGCGGACCAGCCCCCCGGCGAGGCCGACCGCGCCCGCTTCGTGGTGCGACTCAAGGACGTCGGCAGCCGGGTCGGCGCCACCCGGGTACCCGTCGCGTCGCAGGTCGTCCGGGGCGTGTCCGTGCAGACCGCGCCCACCGGCGTGACGCTCCTCGTCGATCACGTCGCCCCGCTCGCGAGCCCCGTCCGCTTCGCCCGCGAGGGCGACCGCTTCACCATCACGGTCGAAGGCGGCAAACCCTAAGGAGACGCCATGTTCCTCGCGCTTTCGACCCTGGCGCTCGGCCAGGACGCGCCGCCCCCGCCGGACGCGGAGGATCCCGAGATCGAGGAGCTCCGCCAGCGGGTCCGCGCGCTCGAGCAGCAGGTGGACACGCTGACGCACCCCGCGTCCGAGTCCGCCGTCCCCGCCGAGGAGACGCTGCCGCTCGATCTGGAGGCCAAGCTCCACGGCTACGCCGACGTCGGGGCGGTGGGCGGCACGGACGACACGCCGTCCTTCAAGCTCGGCGACCTCGTGCTCAGCTACCAGGCGAGCCTCGACCGCCGCTGGTACCTCACGACCGAGCTCGTCTACGAGCTGCTCGGAGTGGACTTCTTCCTCGACATCGAGGAGTTCCACGTCGCGGCCCACCTGAGCGAGGGCTTCCACCTCACCGCCGGTCGCATGCACACGCCGCTCTCCGAGTGGGGCGAGTTCGCGTTGCACGGGCCCTACCGCTACACCTCGCTCGACCTCCCGGGGGCGCTCTCGCTCGAGGACGAGGGAGGGCCGCTCCCGATGCACCTCGTGGGGGTGGTCGCCTCCGGGTACGTGCCCGTGGGCTACTGGCGCGCCCGCTACCACGTCTCCGTCAACAACGGCCGCGCCCCGCTTCTGGGGACGGTGCCCCAGACCGGCGACACCGACTTCGGGAAGGCGCTGCTGGGGGGCGTGTGGGTCGACAGCCCGGGCGGGGTGGGCGTCGGCGGCGCGTTCTACTACGACGTCGTGAACCCCGGCGACCTCGCCGGCGGCGCCGGGGTGTTGTCGAAGCCGGTCACCGAGATGATCGGCGCGGCGCACGTCAGCGCGGACCTCGCCAGACTGGAGGTCCTCGCGGAGGGCTTCTGGGTGCGGCACGCCGCGCAGGGCGGGCCCTCGGCCGACAACCTGCTCGGCTACGCACAGGTGGGCGTGCCGCTCGGGGACTTCACGCCGTACGCGCGCGCGGAGCGCACGGAGCGCGACGTGGACGACCTCATCTTCCGGGAGATGGGGACCCTCGGGACGGAGCACCGCGGCGTGGTGGGCGTCCGGTGGGACGTCGCCGTCCACGCGGCCATCAAGCTGCAGGCCGCCTACGCCGACGTAGACGACGGCACCGGCGACCACGAGCAGGGCTTCGGCGGCGCCCTGCAGCTCGCGGCGGGGTTCTGACGTGCGCGCCCCGCTGCTCGCCCTCGCCCTCGCCCTCGCGCCGGTCCCGCCCGTCCACGCGGAGGACGGCGCGGCGCCCCCGCCGCCGACGGGCGCACCTGGGACCTCGTCGCCAACGCCGCCGCCGTCGACCCCGCGACGTTCGAGCTCCGGAGCGCGCGCGCGCTGTTCCGGGGCCTGATCGCGACGAACACGCGCCACGACCCCGTGACGGTCTACCTGCCGCCGCCGCACGCGCCCTCGCTGGAGGGCGTGCTCTCCGACGTCATGGGGTGGACCGAGGCGACGCTCGAGCGCAACCGAAGCCAGATCGAGATGCAGCACCACCGGCCGGTGTTCGTGCGGGTGGTGGGCACCGAGGAGCTCCTCGCGCGGCTCCTCGCCGACCCCGGCGGCGTGGGCGTGGTGCCGGTGGGGACGCCGCTGCCCGCCGGCCTCGTGCGGCTCGTGGTGCCGATCGCGGTGAAGAAGTGAGCCCCTCCCGCCGCGAGGTGCTGGCGATGCTCGGCGCGGCCGCGGCCGCGCCGGCCGCCCTCGCCGAGGAGGCCGCGCTCATCCTCGTGCTGACGTCCTCCGACGACGCGCGCACGCTCGCCGTCTCCGACGCGTTCCGCGCGGGCTTCCCGACCGCCCTGCGCATGTCCTACGTGCTGGAGCCCGGGGTCGACGCCGGCGCGTTCGTGGCGGACAACATCCGCGGTCAGCGCCTGTCGCTCGTGTTCGCAGTCGGCGACGCCGCGCTCCGGGTCGCGGTGCGCGAGTTCGCGCCGGCCCCGGTCGTCTACGCGGACGTGCTCGACCGCGCGATCGCCGGGTCCCGCCCCGACGTGGTGGGCCTGTCGCCGCGGCTCGATCCCGCGGCCGTGGTCGCGAAGCTCGGGCAGACCGCGCCCAACGCGCGCAAGGTCGGGATCGTCCGCGCCTCGGGCGACGCCGACCCCTGGTGGGACACCTTCGCCGCCGCGGCGAAGGGCGCCGGCCTCGATCTCCACGTGCGGATGGCCGGCGGCCCCGCCGACGCGGAGGCGGCCGTGCGGGAGCTGCTGCTCGCCACCCAGCTACTGTGGATCCAGCAGGACGCGCGCCTGTGGACGCCCGACGTGCTCAGCCGCGCGCTCCACCAGGCGTGGATCGCGCGCCTGCCCGTCGCCACGTACGCGCGCACCCACTTCGACTCGCCCACGCCGCCCGCGTTCGTCCTCGCGCCCGACGCGAAGGGGATGGGCGACGCCGCGGCGAAGCTCGGGCAGTCGCTGCTGTCGGGCGCCTCGTCCCTGCCGGCCGCCTGGGCGGCGCCCGTGCTGCTCGCGTCCGCGCGGGGCATGCGCAACGCGCGGCTCCTGCTCAACGCGAAAGTGGCCACCGGCATCGACGAGGTCGTCGGCGGCTGATTCGTCGGGTGGACGGAAAAGATCGCGCCGGGCCTCGAGGGCCCGGCGC
>JBMOQZ010000091.1:0-27594 GCA_049322475.1 Myxococcota bacterium
CGAGGTCGAGCGCAACGACGACACCGACGGGGACGGCACGGGCGACTGGCGCGACCTCGACGCCGACGGCGACACCGTCGGCGACTCCGAGGAGGGCGAGACCGACTCCGACGAGGACGGCTTCGGCGACTGGGTCGATCCCGACGACGACGGCGACAGCGTGCCCACGAAGGACGAGACCGGCGTCGACACCGACCAGGACGGCACCGACGACCGCCTCGACCCCGACGACGACAACGACGGCATCCCCACGCTGAACGAGAACGACGAGGCGTGGGAGGACGACGTCGACGGCGACGGCACCAACAACTGGCGCGACCTGGACTCCGACGGCGACGCGCTTCCCGACGAGGAGGAGGGCGAGGACGACTTCGACGGCGACACCGTCCCCGACTACCTCGACCCCGACGGCGCCTACGACGTCTACTACAAGGGCGGCGGCTGCGGCTGCGACGCCGGCACCGGCGCGGCGGGCCTGCTGCCGGCGCTGCTCGCGATGGTCGCGGCGCGGCGTTCGAAGAAGAACCCCTCTCCCCGCTCGCGGGGAGAGGGTGGCCCGAAGGGCCGGGTGAGGGGTTCCTGAAATGACGCGTCTCTTCGTCCTCATCGTCACCGTCGCCCTCGCCCGCGGCGACGCCCCCGAGATCTCCCGCTCGCTCGGCAAGAAGGGCGGCGTGGTCGTGCTCTGGCCGCGCGTCTCCGGCGAGGGCGACGTGGCCGCGGCCGCGAAGGTGCAGACCGCGCTCGCGAAGATCGCCGGCGGCGTCAGCGACACCGTCGACGTGCGGCCCCAGCCCGAGCGCGTGTGCCCGAAGGAGACGGGCTGCAAGGCGACGGCGCTCGGCGCGGTCGTGGTCGTGAAGGGGCAGGGCTGCGCGGTCGTCGCGACCGTCAGCGCGCCGGGCCAGTCGCCCGCGACGCTCGTCCCCTGGGCCGCGGAGATGAAGCTCAAGTCCACGATGGCGGGCTTCCGCGAGCCGCCCGAGCCGCAGGTCGTGGTCACGGACTTCACGCCGTGCGCGCAGCTCGACGAGGTGCTCGCCGGCGGCGCGGAGAAGGTCGCCGGCGCGCTCCGGGGCGCGATGGGCGGGTGATCCGGGCGAGCGGACGCGCGCCTGCTCTGGCATGATCGGGGGATGCTGCTCTACCTCCTCGCCTGCGGCGCCGAGCCCGACGACACCGCCCCCCCCGACGCCGACGCCGACGCGGACGCCGACACGGACACCGACGCCGACGGCGACTCCGACACGGACACCGACGCCGACACCGACGCGGACACCGACACCGACACCACGCTCGCCCCGGGCTGGTCGCAGGTGGCGGAGGCCGCGGACGAGCGCAGCGTCGACGTGGCCGTGGGCCCGGACGGCACGGTGTGGGTCACGTGGGTGTACGACGGCGCCGTCTGGGTGCGCCGCACCGGCGAGGACGGCGCGTGGGAGGAGGCCCTCCCGCTGGAGTCCTCGGGGACGCCCGGCGTCGCGATGGCCCGTCGCCCCTACGTCGCGACCGACGGCCAGCGCGCCGCCGTCGTGTTCAACGACCTCACGACGGGCGTCGTCTACGTCCACACCTCGCCCGCCGACCGGATGGCGTTCCAGCCGCTCGTGGAGCTGACCGGCGCCGACGACGCGACGTTCAACGACTTCCCCAAGCCCGTCTTCGTCGACGGCCTGCTCGCCGTGGTGTGGCAGACCTACACGCCGCTCGGCTGGCTCGCCATCGCCCGCGACACCACCGACTGGGAGGTCGAGAACATCGACGACTGGGCGCCGGGGCTGCCCTGCGAGTGTTGTCCGCTCGACGGGCTCGCGTCGTCCGGCGGCGACCTGTTCGTCGCCTTCCGCAACAACGACGACGACCTGCGCGAGCACTGGGTGCTCCGGCTGCCCGCCGGCGGCACGCCCACGGCCGGCGCGCAGGCCTCGGACACGGAGGGCGAGATCCTCTACTGCCCGATGGAGGGGCCGCGGCTGGCGCAGCTCCGCACGTCCGTGCTGATGACGTGGGCGGACGCCACGGGCGACAACCGCGTCTGGATCTCGCGCAGCGACGACCTCGGCGCGTCCTGGTCCAACGAGAACGACGTCCTCGGGACCACGGGCCTGTCCAGCCCCACGATCGCGGCCTCGTCGAGCAACACGCTCTGGGTCACCGGCGAGCGCGACGCCGCCACGCTGATCGCGTCCTCCACCGACAACGGCAACACCTTCACCGACGCCGAGACGCTCGCCTCCCCCGCGGGCGACCTCGGGTACGGCCAGGTGGAGTCCGGCGGCGGGATCACCGTCGTCGCCGGGACGGCGGGCGGCGGGGTGTGGATCGATCGGCTGGAGTAGCGGGGGCCTTGACGCCCGCGCGCCGTCGAACCGTCGACGGACGTCCGCCCGACGCCGGCGGCCCCGGCACGGTCCAAGCGGGGTTTTCGCGCGGCCCGGCGCTTGCTCGGACCGGCGCGCGAGGAGTCCCCGATGCCCCCTTCCCCCCGCGTCCTCCGCGAGCGCCTCGCGGAGGGCGAGGCGCTCTGCTCCAACCTCGGCGACGAGGCCGACGACGCGCTCGTCGTCGCCTGCACCGCCGGCGCGATCGTCGTCGGCTACCCGATCGCCTACCTCGTCGGCCGCACGTTGACGTTCCTCGACCCCCCGCGGCTGCTGCCGGGCGCGGCGCTCCCCGGGCCGCGGACGGTCGCGTTCCAGCGGTGGGCCGCGTCGATCCCCCCGTGCCGGGACCGCCGCGTGCCCCGGTCGAAGGCCGTGGTGCTCGTGGACGACGGGCTCCTGTCGCCCGTCCCGCTCGTGGCGATGGCGTGCGCGTTGCGCAACGCCCGGCCGCGGCGGCTCGTGGTCGCCGCGCCCTGGCTCCGCCCCGAGGCCCGCGCCTCGCTCCACGGGGTCGCCGACCGCGTCCACCCCGCCCGCCGGAGCCCCGAGCCCACCTGGTACCCCGAGCCCGCGAGCCTCGCGCGGGCGGCCGGGCTCCTGTCCGACGTCGTCGGGCGCTGCCGCCGGTCGGGGGAGATCACGAAGTACGGGCTGGAGGGGAAGGCGGGGTAGGCGGCCCCCGCCTCCGACGCGGCGCCGCACCGGGAGGCGTTCACCCGCCGCGGGGCCGGATCGGCGGTAGGATCGGCCTCCCGTGCCCCCGTCTCTCTCCCCTCTCCGCGCTCGCGTCGCGCTCGTCGAGCCGCTCCTCGGGCCCGTCGCGCGCGACGTGGCGCTCGCGTTCGACTACGCGGAGGCCGACCCCGAGGGCGCCGTGGCGAAGGCGCGGCGCGCGACGGAGGGGCTCCTGCTCGACGCGCTCGCGCGCGAGAAGCGCCGCCCCGCCGGCCAGCTCGCGCTCGACGCGCTCAAGGCGCAGCTCCACGGCGTGATCCCGCGCAAGGTGCTCGCCCACGTCGAGCAGGTTCAGCGGCTCGGCAACGAGGGCGCCCACGCCCGCGCCGATCGCCTCGACGCCGGCGACGCGCACGCCGCGCTCGCCTCGCTCGTGCAGGTGATCGACTGGTACGTCGCCCGCTACCACGCGAAGCGCCGCAAGCGCGGCGGCGTGTTGCCGTGGCTGCTCGCCACGGGGGCCTTCGGGGCCGCCGGCGTGGGCGTCGCGGCCGTGGTCGCCTGGGGGCCCGCCCCGCCGCGCCCCGCGCTGCCGCCGGCCCCCGTCGTCACCGCGGCGGAGGTCGCGCCCGCGGGGGTCGCCACGCCCGTGGCGCGACCCACGTGGGTCGCCTGGTCCCGCCCGCTCACGGTCCGCGAAGAGCGCGCGCACGCCGAAGGCGTCGAGCTGAGGGGGGTCGCGCGCGCCTGCATGCCGCTGCCGAGCGAGCCCCCGATCGTCCGCGAGGAGGTCGCGGGCTGGGTGAGGCTGGAGGGGTCCTGCGTGGGGTGGGCCCGCGCCGGCCAGCTCCCGCCGGGGCCGCCGCCCCCCGAGCCCGACGCCGCCGAGGTCGCCGCCCTGCGCGCCGAAGCCGAGGCCGCGGAGGATCCCGTGGACGCCATCCCGCTCTGGTCCGCGGCGATCGCGCGGGCGCCGGCCGACCCCGTGCTGCGCGCGGGTCGAGGTGTCGCGCGCTACCGCGCCGGGGAGCTGCCCGAGGCGATGGAGGACCTCGCGCTCTGCATCGCCCTCGACCGCCTGTCCGCCGCCTGCCGTCACGCCGCGGCGCTCACGGAGAAGGAGCTCGGCCTGCCTTGGTGGGAAGACGACCTCGAGGCCGCGCTCGCGCTCGACCCCTCGCTCGCGCCGTCGCCCGGCTCCGTCGCCGCCCATGCGGACGTGCCGCTCTACGACGAGCCCCCCCGCAAGCGCTTCCTCCGCAAGAAGCCGCGCCCCCGCTGCCTCCTGGCCGAGGGCGAGCCCGTGGAGGTCGTCACCGAGGGGCCGGCGTGGCTCGAGGTCCGCTCCCGGTGCGGCGACGTCGAGGTCTCCGGCTTCGTCCCCGCCGATCAGGTGAAGAGCGCCGGGGCCGACGAGCCGTAGGTCGCGGCCCGCGCGTCGGCGAGCACCTCCTCGGGGTCGCGGCCGGTCACGTCCAGCTCGACCACCCGCCCCGCGCACGGCCGGGCGAGCGCGGTCCGGAACAACGCGAGGAGCGCCTGCGACCGCAGCGGCGAGAGCGTCTCGGCGTCGAGGTCGGTCAGGCCCCGCGCGCGCAGGCGGGCCGCTCGCTCCCGCTCGTCGAGCGTCAGGAACAGCGTCACGTCCGCGGGCCGCACGTGCGCCTCCAGCGCGGCGAGGTCCGCGCTCTGCCCGCGCGCCGCCGCATACGCGAGCGTCGAGCACCAGTAGCGGTCCACCACCACATCGCGCCCGGCGTCGAGCCACGCGCCGACGCGCGCCGACTCCGCCAGCACCGTCGCGGCGTAGAACGCCTGCCGCGCCACGGCGCACGCCCCGAGGTGCCGCTCCACGTCCGCGCGCACGGCCCGCAGCGCCTGGCCGGGCGTGGTCGTCCACTCCGCACCCAGCGCCCGCGCGAGCGCGACCGAGAGCGTGGTCTTCCCGGTCCCGTCGAGCCCTTCCACCACGATCAGGCGTCCCGGCATTCGTCCTCCCGCAGGCAGCCCACCTCGACCACCTCGAGCCGCCGCGTCGTCCCCGCCACGCGCAGCTCGCGCACGTCCCCGGGCTCGGCCCCCACCAGCGCGCGGCCGACGGGCGAGTTGTAGCTGATGCGCCCACGGTCGGGGTCGCCGTCGTCCCAGCCGGCGATCCACCCGGCGCGCACCTCGCCGTCGACCTCGTACACGACGCGCGTGCCGAGCACGACGCGCTCCGGCTCGGCCCGGGGGACCGGCACCACCTCCGCGACCGCCGCGATCTGCTCGAGCTCGCGGACGTGCCGCGCGAGCTGGTGCATCTGCCGCTGGTTCTCCTCGAAGGCGAAGTTGTCGTGCCATCCGGAGGTGTCGCCGCTCTCCAGCGCCGCGGGGTTGTCGTCGCAGACGGCCTTGTAGGCCTGCCGCGCCGCGGCGATGCGCGCGCGGAGGCGGGCGATGCCGCCCGGGGTGTAGACGTAGCGTTGGCTCATCGGCTCTCCAGGTGGGCGATCGCCGCGCGGACGACGTCCTCGGGCGATCCGCGGTCGGTGTGGACGGGCGGGGTGCAGGGGAGGCCGAGCGAGCGGGCCCAGGCCTCCGCGGCGAGCCCCACCGCGAGGAAGAAGGCGGGGTCGCCGGGCTCGTGGCGGCGCGCGGCGAGCGTCGCCGGCGAGGCGCGCAGCGGCACGCAGATCGCCTGCCCCAGCGCGCCCCGGAGGCGGGGGAGCCACGCCTCGGCCACGCGCGGGCTCCGCGCGGCGGCGTACGCGAGGTTCCCGGGGTGCCACGTCTCGACCACGCGGGGGGCCTCGCCCGCGGCGAGGTCGCGGGCGAATTCCGCGGCGAAGATCGCCTCGTCGAGCGCCTCCTGGGGGTCGCCCGCGGTCGCCGTCGCCGGACGCGTCGCCCGGGCAAGCCGCTCGCCGACCTCGTCGTGGAACGGCACGCCGAGCGCGCGGGCGAGGCGCCGCCCCACCGTGGACTTCCCGACGCCGTGCGGCCCGATCACCACGACGGTCACGCCCGCACCTCGCCGACGTACCGGCGCCACGTCGCGACGACCGCGGGCTCGCCCCCCGCGGCGAGCACCGGGAGGAGGGGCACGCCGAGGTCGGTCCGGTCCATGCACGGGCGCAGCATGCCGGTGTGGGTCAGGCGGACGGCGTCGATCCCCTCGCCGCAGCGGGCGCGCTTCGGGCAGGCGCGGCACGCCGTCCAGGGCGCGTGCTCGCCGAGGTGCTGGTCCTTCACCTCGACCTCGAGCCCGTCGTCCCAGTGGAGGCGGAGGGTCGGGAGGCTGTGCGGGTCGGGCTCGACGCGGGACCGCGCCTCGGGACCCCGGAGCGCGCGCAGCACGTCCACGATCGCGGCGGGACCGAGGTCCTCCCGGCCGAGGTCGTCGAGCACGCCGACCACGACGCGCTCGCCGGCCGCCCACTCGAGGAGCCCGGCGAGGTCCTCGCGGTCGCCGGGTCCCCCGTAGACGTAGTTGAGCTTCAGCGGGCGCCCCCAGGCGAGCAGGACCGCGAGCGTCTCGTCGCGCCGCCGGCGGGTCGCCGCGCCCCCGCCGCGACGGGCGAACGCGGCCTCGCCCCACCCGTGGATGCTCATGTTCGCGCGCGACAGCCCCGCCTCCACGCACGCGCGCAGGTTCGCGACGGGCGCGGTCCCCGAGGTGATCACCGAGATGTCGAGGTCCGGCCGCGCCACGGCGCGGATCACCGCGGGGAGGTCCGCGCGCAGGAGCGGCTCTCCGCCGAGCAGCTTGAGCTTGCGCACGCCGCTCTGGACCCCGGCGCGCAAGAGCGCGACGAGCGTGTCGGTGGGCAGCCCGCCCTCGGCGCCGCGCACCGCGGGATCGCCCTCCATGTGACAGTACGCGCATGCCATCGGGCAGCGCGTCGTGACGACGGCGCGGAGGTACGTGCTCATGCCGGGGAGACGACCCGCGGGTCCATCAACGGACAGAGCCGTTAGGTTGGGCCTCCGCCATGCCGCCTCGCTGGTCGCTGTTCGTGGACGAGTCCGGGCGCTTCGAGCCCGGCGACCCCTCGTTGGTGGCGGGGCTCGTCGCGGAGGCCCCCGCGGACGCGCTGGGCGGCGGTCGCCTGCGCGCCGAGCTCGAGGACATCTGGGGCCCGGGGCCCTGGCCGCCGCACGCGTCGCACCTCCGCTTCCCGGCCGCGCGGGTGCTGTACGCCGCGCGCGCGCACGCCCGCGACATGCCCGCCGGGCGGCTCGCGAAGGGGCTCGACGCGCGCGAATTCACCCAGCGGCTCGCCGCGTCGCCGTTCGGGCCGCGCCTCGCCGCCATCCGCGACGGCGCCTTCCCGACGTGGGAGGACTGCCGCGACGCCGACGCGGTCCTGCGCGCGCACCCCCGCCACGGCGCGCTCCTCGCCGTGCAGGAGGCGCAGGACCTCGCCATGAACGACCTCGTCGGGCGGGTGCTCGCCCGGGTACGCGGCGCCGTCGTGGTCGCGCTCGCGGACGACGCACCGCCCGGCCCGCCGCCCGCGCCGCGCGAGGTCCGCGAGGACGCGTACGTGCGCGCGCTGGGGGTCGCCCTGGAGCGGCTCGCCCGGCTCGCCGGCGGGGCCGACGTCGAGTGCTTCGTGCTCGCCCGCGAGGTGGAGGTCGGCGGCCTCGGGAAGGCCGACATGCAGGGCTTCTTCCTCAAGGGGATCGTCGATCGGGCGGCCGGCGCGGCGGGCGGGGCGGCGCGCCTCCGTCCCGGCGGGACCGTGCTGCGCTACCGGGACGATCCGCGCGCGCCGATGCACCCCGCGCTCGTGCTCGCCGACTGGCTGGCCAACCGGATGCGCCACGCGATCGCGGCCCACCGGGGCGGGCTCGATCCGCTCGTGGATCGGCTCGTCGCGAACGGGGTCCTCCCGTCCGCGGACCCCGTCCTGCGCGCGCCCGCCCGGGCGCCGGCCGTGGGCCCGCTCCCCACGCTCGCCGCGGCGGGGCCCCCTGAGGACGCCGTCCGCGCCGCGTTCGCCGGCGGCTCGCCCGCGCTCGACGCGTCGCCGGCCTGGGTGTGGGACCAGGCGCGCCGCTGGGTGACCGCGGCCGGGAGCTGGCGATGACGCCCGCCGAGGCGCTCGACCGGCTCCGCGCCGACCCCGGCGACGCCTCCGCCTGGGCCGTCGTCGACGACGTGTTCCTGCGCGCGGCGGCCCGGGAGTCCGCCCCGTACCGCGACGAGGCCGTGCGCAAGGTGCGGGCGAAGCTCGAGGATCAGGCGCTCTCGGGCGACCTCGTCGCCGAGACGGCCGGCTACCTGCACACGATGGTGGCGAACGCCGTGCGCGACCTCGTGCGCCGCGAGAAGCGGCGGATCGCCGCGGACGAGCGCGCCGCCGCCGCCGAGCGCGCGCGCGTGGACGCCGAGGCCCGCGAGCCCGAGCCGCTCGGCCCCGCGTTGGCCGAGACCCTCGAGCTCGTCGTCGACCGCGCGGTCACGATGCGCGACCCCTGGCAGCGCGATCACTTGCGCCGCGCGTGGCGCCAGATCGTCGCGCTGCACACCACCCCGCGCACGTTGCGCGAGATCGTCGCCGGCGAGGAGGGGCTCGCCGACGAGGCCGAGCTCGCCCGCGCCGTCGCGCGCGCCCACAAGGCGCACCAGCGGGCGCGCGAGGCGATGCTCGCCGCGCTCGACTGGCTGGAGGCGCACCGGAAGCTCGACCGCGAGACGGCCCACGCGGCGCGATCCGCGGTCGGGCGGCTGAAGAGGCGTCAGGATCGCGGCGGCCCGGGCGTCTCCCGGGCGAAGGATCACGGACATGGCGGCTGACCGCGCGCTCCTCGACCTGCTCGGCGTCGCCGGGCCCGAGGCGCTCGTGCGCGTGGGCCACGCGGCGACGCCCGCCCCCACCCGCGCGGAGGGCTTCGTCGCCCGAGCGCTCCCCGAGCTGCTCGCGCGCTCCGAGCTGTGGCTCGACGTGCCCGCCGGCGCGAAGGTGTATCGGGCCGAGCCCGAGCCCGGCTTCGTGGCCGTCGCCGAAGAGGACCTCGTCGAGGTCGTCAGCGGTGCCGAGACGCGGGTCCACGGCCTCGCGGGCTTCGACTCCCGCGGGGCCCGCGTGGTGCTGCGCGTGCGGGGAGACGCGGGCGAGCCCCGGATCGTCGACGTCCGCGACGGCGAGGTCGAGGTGTGGGCGGTCGCGGACGCGCTCGCCTCCCTCCCGCCGTCGGCGTCGACCGTCCCGGAGGTCGCCGCCCCCGACGTGGCCGCGTGGTCGGCGGGCGCGGAGCCCTGGCTCGCCGCGGCCGCCGCCGCGCTGGCCGCCTCGCCGGCCGTCGTCGATCGGCTCGCCGCGGCCGGCCTGCTGGCGCGGCTCTGGACCGAGGGCGACTCGCCCCGCGAGCGGGTCCGCGCCTGGGCGAAGGGGCTCGGCGCCGCCGCGCTCGCAGCGGTCGAGACCCTCGCGGTGGGCCGCGCGTGGGACCTCGCCGAGCGGATCGCCGGCGTGGGCGAGCTGCCCGGGGCGATCGCCGACGAGGCCGTCGCCGCGATGGTGCGCGAACGCGACGATCTGCAGAGCGTGCGCCGGGTGCTCAAGCTCGCGGGCGAGGGCGATCGACTCGTGGAGGCGCTCGCCCGGGCGGACCGCGCCGCCGCCGTCCACGCCAGCGCGCTCGCCGACCACCTCCCCCACGCCGACGACGACCCCGAGACCGACCGATGGTCGGCCGTCGCCTGGCAGGAGCCCGACGCGTGGTGGGCCGGTTCGCCGTGAGCGACCTCCGCGCGCTCCTCGCCTTGCCCTCCCCCAACCGCGTCGAGCGCGACCGTGTCGCCGCCGCGTGTCGTCACGTCGGGGTGCTCGCCCCGGACGTCCGCGAGGCGCTCCTTGCCCGCGACCTGCCCGTTCCGGTCGCGCGCCCGGGCGACCCGCTCCTCCTCGCGGCCACCCGCGACGAGGGCTCGCTCTGGCGCTTCGCCGCCGACCTGGAGCCCGGCGACGACGCGCGCGCGGCGTGGCGCCTCGCCGGTCGGGTGGCCGCGCGCACGCTCCCGGTGCTCGGCGACCCCGGGGCCATCGCGGAGACGCCGGCGCCGCGGGTGTCGCGGCTCTGCCCGGGGTCGCGGCTGCTCGCGGTCGACGGCGCCTCGTTCGGGCTCGCGTTCGTGCTCGCGCACGTCTCGCGCGCCGTGGGCGTGCCGATCGCCCACGACGTCGCGGCGACCGCGATCGTGGACCCCGAGGGGCGCCTGCGGCCGGTGGACCGGCTCGACCGGAAGCTCGACGCGCTGCGCCGCTGGGCCCCCGGCGTCCGGCGGGTGCTCGTCGCGTGGGACCAGCCCGGCGACGCGCCCGAGCTCGCGCGCGCACGGGACGTCGACGAGGCCGTGCGGCTCGCGTTCGCCGAGGAGGACCTCGACGCGGCGCCGGCGCGGCGGTGGGCCGCGGACCCCGCCGCGGCGGACGAGGCCGCCCGCGCGTTCTTGCGGCTCGTGCTCGGCAAGCCCCCGACGGCCGTGCGGTGGAGGGCCGTCGCGAGGGGGGCCGACCTGCTCGCGCGCGTCCGTCCCAGCTGGGAGGCCCACGTCGCCCGCGCGATCGCGAGCCGGCACGCCGGGACGCCGATGCCGCTGCCCCCCACGCCGCCCGACCGCCGTCTGCGGCGCCCGCACCGGGTCGCGCTCCTCGCCCACCGCGTCCAGGCCCACCACGACGACGCGAGCGAGGGCTGGGAGGCCACGCTCGCCGAGGCCCGCGCGGCGGTCGCCCCCGAGGGCGACGAGCACCCCGAGGATCTCGAGCTGCTCGGCGCGATGGGGCGGTTGTACGCCGGGTGGGGGCGGTGGGCCGAGGCCGAAACCCTCCTCGCGCGCGCGATCGCGGGCTGGTTCGATCTCGACCGGGCGCCCGAGGCCTCGTTCGCGATCTGCGAGCGCGCGCGCGTGGCCGGCCTCCGGGGCGACGCCGCGGCGCTCGGGGCCGCCGCGGCGGACGCGAGCCGGTGCGCGGGCGACCCCCGCACGAGCGACCCCGCGCGCGGGTTCTTGCAGCTGGCCCTCGGGCGGGCCTACGCGATCCTCGGCGACGTCGACGCCGCGCGGGTCGCGCTCGCCGACGCGGCCGCGCCCTGGCCCGAAGCGTACGTCCACCTCCGCGCGTCGCGCCTGCGGTGGCTCGCCCGCCTCGGCCACGACGTGCTCGCGGAGCTGGGCGCGCTCGCCGGCGCTCGAGACGAGGCGCGGTTCGCCGCCGTGCTCGCCCGCGCGGACGCCGGCGAGGCCACCGCGCTCGCGGAGCTCGAACCGGACGACCTTCGCCTGTTCGAGCGGGGGCGGCGCCTCGAGCCCGACGCCGGGCTGCGGCGGCACCTCGACCTGTTCCCCTATTGACCGGCGACGATCACCCCGCGCGCCTCCGCGCTCCGGAGGGCGCGCCGCGCACCGTCCCGCCCACCATCGCGCGGATGAGGTCGCCGTGGCGGTAGAGGTCGTTCACGCCGTCGAGGACGAGCTCGATCTCGCGCCGCCCGAACAGCTGGAGCGCCACGCCGCGGGCGGTCACCTCGACGCGCGCGAGCGGCGCGAGGGGATCGCCCGTGAACACGAGCGCGGCGGCGCCGTTGTCCGGCACCAGCGACAGCGCCTGCGTGTCCACGGTCCCGCGGAGGAGGGACTTCACGATCAGGAACGCGTCGAGGTGCTCCTCACGCAACGACGACGACGGGTTCGGGGTCTGTGGGGGGGAGTCCACGAAAGACACCGTTGAACGTGCCTCCCCTAAGCGCGAAAGCAAGGGCGGCAAGCGGGCTCCGTCCGGAGGTCCCGAGGGGCGTGGCGCCCGTCCGCCCGTTGCGGTAGACATCGAGCGCGCGTCGCGCACGGAGGCACACGATGCCGGTTCTCGGGATGGGCGGCTACTTCTTCCGCGCGAAGGACCCGAAGGCCCTGAAGGCCTGGTACCGGGACCACCTCGGCGTGGGCGGCGGCATGGGCACCGACGCGTCGGGCCAGAGCAACGAGTGGGTGTGGTTCACGCAGGGCGGCCCGATGGTCTTCGAGCCCTTCCGCGCCGACAGCGACTACTTCGCCGCCGACAAGCAGGCGATGATCAACCTGCGCGTCTCCGACATGGACGGCCTGCTCGCCAGGCTGCGCGGCGCGGGCATCGAGGTGATCACCAAGCCCGAGTGGGACGTCCCCGAGCTCGGCCGCTTCGCCCGGGTGCACGACCCGGAGGGGAACGCGATCGAGCTCTGGGAGCCCGCGGCGTGAGGTGACGCCCGGGTGGGGGCGCCACGGAGGCGCCCCCGGCGGGGTTCACGCGGCCGGCGTGGCCGGGTAGCCGGCCTCGGCCAGGGCCTCGACGAGCCGAGGGACGGTCGCGTCGTCCGCGTCGTGACGCACGCGCACCTTGCCCTCCGCGAGCTTCACGTCGACGGCCGCGACGCCGTCGATCCGGAGGAGCGCGCTCCGCACGTGGCGGACGCAGGAGCCGCAGGTCATGCCCTGCACGTCGAAGAGGGTCTCGTCCGGGTCTTCCATGGGGGTCTCCGTCTGCGGGGCCGGGTTGGATGGCCCCCGCACCCTCGCCGACGCACACCCCCCGGCGGGCATTACGCGACGCCGGCGCCCGTAATCCCGCGCGTCGCCGTGCGTCCGCAGGGTCGAAGGCGCCGCACCCGCGGGCCTCGGAGGACCCGATGGAAGACGCCCCCGACACCGCGACGGGCACGATCTACGACCTGCCCGTCCGGGGCATGACCTGCGCCGCCTGCGTGCGCCGCGTCGAAGGCGCGCTGACCGCGACTCCCGGCGTGCGCGAGGCGGCCGTGAACTTCGCCACCCACCGCGCGCACGTCGTCGCCGAGGCGGCGACCCGCGCCGATCTCGTCCGCGCGATCGAGGGGGCCGGCTACGGCGTCCCGGACGAGCAGGTCGACGCCGACGCCGCGGAGGACGCCGAGCACGCCGCCGTGAAGCGCGACCTCCTCGTCGCGATCGCGCTGACCGTCCCGTTGCTGGTCCTCGGCATGGCCCACGTCGGCTACGCGTGGGTGCAGCTCGCGCTCGCGACGCCCGTGGTCTTCGGGCCGGGCCGCCGCTTCCTGCGCCTCGCGTGGACCGCGGCGACCCACCGGACCGCCGACATGAACACGCTCGTCGCGATCGGCGTGCTCGCGGCCTACGTCTACTCGCTCGTCGCGACCGTCGCGCCGGGGCTCTTCCCGCACGCCGAGCACGGCGTCGCGCCGCACGTGTACTACGAGGCGGCCGGCGCCATCGTCACCTTCGTGCTGCTCGGGAAGTGGCTCGAGGCGCGCGCGCGCAAGCGGCTCTCCGACGCCGTCCGCGGGCTGGTCGCGCTCGTGCCCGCCACCGCGCGGCGCGTGGGCATGGACGGCGACGAGGACGTGCCCGTCGACGAGCTCGCCCCCGGCGACCGCGTGATCGTGCGCCCCGGCGAGCGGGTCCCGGCCGACGGCAAGGTCGTTCGCGGGACCTCCGCGGTCGACGAGGCGATGCTCACCGGCGAGAGCCTCCCGGTCGACAAGGCCGTCGGCGACCTCGTGTGGGGCGGCACCCAGAACCAGGGCGGCGCCCTCGTCGTGCGCGTGACGAAGACCGGCGCCGACACCGCGCTCGCGCGGATCGTCGAGGCGGTCGAGCAGGCGCAGGGCTCGCGCGCGCCGATCGCGCGGCTCGCGGACCGGGTGAGCGCGGTGTTCGTGCCCGTCGTCGTCGGGATCGCGGTGGTGACCGGACTCACGTGGCTCGCCCTCGACCCGTCGGCCGCGGGCGTCGCCGTCGCCGTCGAGCGCTTCGTCGCCGTGCTCGTCATCGCCTGCCCGTGCGCGCTCGGTCTCGCCACGCCGGCCGCGGTGGCGGTGGGCACCGGCCGCGGCGCGGAGCTCGGCATCCTCGTGAAGGGCGGCGCCGTGCTCGAGGCCGCGAGCCGCGTCGACACCGTGCTCTTCGACAAGACCGGCACGCTCACGGAGGGGAGGCCGACGCTGACCGACGTCACCGTCACGCCCGAGGTGCTCGCCCTCGTCGCCTCCGTCGAGGCGATGAGCGAGCACCCCGTCGCCCGCGCGATCGTCGAGGGCGCGCGGACGAAGCCCCAGCCCGTCGAGGACTTCCGGAGCGAGGCGGGCGGGGGCGTCGAGGGGCGCGTAGGCGGCCGGCACGTCCGCGTCGGCACCGTCGCCTACGTCGGCGCCACCGACGAGACCGAGGCCGAGCGCCTCGCCGGCCTGGGTCGCACGCCGTCGTTCGTGGCGGTGGACGGCGAGGTCGTGGGGCTCGTCGCGGTCGCCGACCGCCCGACCGACGCCGCTCGGGGTGTCGTCGCCGAGCTGCGCGCGCAGGGGATCGAGGTGGCGATGGTCACCGGCGACCGCGAGCGCACCGCGCGCGCCGTCGCCGCCGACCTCGGCATCGACCGCGTCGTCGCGCAGGTCCGGCCGGAGGACAAGGCCCGCGTCGTCGCCGAGGAGCGCGCGAAGGGCCGCGTCGTCGCGATGGTCGGCGACGGCGTCAACGACGCGCCCGCCCTCGCCGGCGCGCATGTCGGCGTGGCGATCGGGGGCGGCACCGACATCGCCGTCGCCGCGGCCGACGTCGCGCTCCTGCGCGGCGGCGTCGCGGGGCTCCCGCAGGCGCTCCGGCTCGCGCGCGCCACGATGCGGACCATCCGCCAGAACCTGTTCTGGGCGTTCGTCTACAACGCGGTCGGCATCCCGGTCGCCGCCGGCCTCTTGTACGCCTCCACCGGCTGGTTGCTCTCGCCCGTGCTCGCCAGCGCCGCGATGTCGCTGTCGAGCGTGTCCGTGCTGGTCAACTCCCTCCGGCTGAGGCGCTTCCGGTGACGGCGGCCCGGGGCTCGCCGCCGACCGCCCGCCCCGGCTATGTCGTGCACGGGGGCCTCGATGAGTGAGTTCACATCCCCGGACGGTCGACCCGTCCTGCGCTTCGCCGACGCCCGCGCCTTCGACGCCTGGCTGGAGGAGCACCACGCGTCCTCGGACGGCATCTGGATCCAGATGGCCAAGGCCGGCAGCGGCGTTCCGTCGATCACGTGGGCGACCGCCGTGCCGGTTGCGTTGTGCCACGGCTGGATCGACGGCCAGAACAAAGGCGTCGACGACGTCTGGTTCGTGCAGAGGTTCACGCCTCGGCGGGCACGCTCGAGCTGGTCCCGGACGAACGTGGCGCACGTCGAGCGGCTCCTCGCCGAGGGCCGGATGCGGCCGCGGGGCCTCGCGGAGGTCGAGCGCGCGAAGGCGGACGGCCGCTGGGCCGCGGCCTACCGGGGCAGCGCGTCGTCCGACGTCCCCGAGGAGCTCGCGCGTGCCCTCGCGGCGAGCCCGAAGGCAGCGGCGGCCTTCGCGACGCTGGACTCGCGCAACCGCTACGCCATCGTGTACCGCGTGCAGACCGCCCGTCAGCCGGCGACGCGGGAGCGGAACGCGGCCAGGTTCGTCGCGATGCTGGAGCGGGGGGAGAGGATCTATTGAGATGCGTTGTTCGAAATGAGTGAGCCTAACGGTCAGAACTGGTGTAGGGACCATGCGGGGGTGCTCGGGGAGATGGCGTCCAGGTCGAGGTTGACGACTTCCGTTTCCGCACCATAATGGAACCGGTGAGGTCCCCATGTCATCGATCACCCTGAAGGACGTCCCAGCGGACCTTCTCGCGCGCCTCCGTACGGCGGCTGCGCGGGAGCGCCGGAGCCTCAACCAGGAAGCCCTCGTCCTGATCGAGGGCGGACTCGCTGCTCGCGAGACGGCGGAGGAGCGGGCGCACCGACAGGTGGAAGCTTGGCGGACCCTCGCGGGCAGCTGGGTGAGCGACCGAACCTTCGAGGACGAAGCCGCCGATCTCTACGCCGCCCGCACTGATGGACGGAACGTCAAACTGTGAAGGTGCTCGACTCGGACACCTGCATCGGCATCCTCCGCGGGCGCCAGGAAGTGCTGGAGCGGCGCGCGGCGGAACTCGACGAGGTTGCCACCACCTGGGTCACCGCCTCGGAGCTATTCTACGGCGCGGCGAAGTCGGCGAAGCCTGACGCGAACGCCGCCCTGGTCGTCCGGTTCCTCAACACCCTTCCGGTGCTCGCCCCCGACCTGGCGGGCGCCCGGCTCTTCGGCGAGGTGAAGGCGCGGCTGGCGGCAGCGGGGCAGATCGTCGCCGACGCGGACCTGTTCATCGCGGCGGTTGCGCTGAGCCGAGGGGCCACGCTTGTGACGGGGAACCGCAGGCACTACGACCGGATTCCAGGGTTGGTGCTCGAAGACTGGTTGCGGGCGTGAGCCGGTCGGTCGTCACCCTCGGGGTGCTCACGGCGAACCCGGCTTCTGCCGCACCGCCTCTGGCGTAGGTGGTTCTACATCGCGGTGGCCACCCGCATGGTTTGCGCGGGCCCCGAAGGCGCACAGTCGTTCGAGACTGTGATCGTCGCTCGCTCGGCCGCTGGCGAATTCCGCCAGCTCGCGCCAGCGACTCAGGTGTTCGTGAGTCACTTGGTCCTCGGACTTCCGCCCGACAAACGCTCGACTCCCCCGATCCAGTGCAAGTTCCACGAGGTCCGCGCTGCTACGTCCGCCAAACCGCCTCCAGTCCGCCGCCACCTGCGCCAGGAAGGGCGCGTGGTGAGAGAGGACGAGCACCTGCGCGGCGACATCCGCGCACTTGGTGACCGCCTCGGCCGTTGCCACGCACCGCGACCAGTCCATGCTGGTCATCGGGTCGTCGAACACGACAACGGCATTGGCGATATCCGTCTGAGTGTCAAGACCTGCCAAGAACACAGCCAATGCGAGAGTGCTCCGATCGCCGTCGCTGAGCACGCGGGCCAGCCGAGCCTCGCCTTCACCGTTGACCACCGGAAGCTCGCGCCGGTCCTGATTCCCAAGCTCGACACGGGCGATCATGTCGGCGGCACCGTGGCCTGAGTCGCGAGGAGCAAACCAGCGTGCGCGCGTCGGTGAGGGCGTCGGCCGGCCATGCGGGCCCGGGTCCCATTCAAGGCCACGCTCGGCTACCTTCCGCACGAGAGCCGCATGCGCCTCATCGACTCCAAAGCCCGCGTCCTCGACCTGATGGCCCGCGACCTGCGCGCCTCGAGCGCCGTCGTGCGGGTCGACCCGGCCTCCCCCGATTCGCGTGACGCGGGCAAATTCATGCTGGCGGGACTTCCCGCCCGCGTCGTGCAGCGGTTCTCGGGCTGGCACGCCTACCTCGCCCCGGACTGGTTCGAGGGGCGGTGGAGCATGCCGCGCATCCGGACCACCGCGTTCTACTGGTACGTGTTCCACATCCCGGCCTACGGGAAGTTCGCGAGCGACCACTACTTCGTGTGCGACTTCAAGCAGATGCGGGACTGGGTCATCGAGTTCGCCGCCGCGCATCCGGGCGCTCACCAGGACCACCGGGACTGGCGTGCGGACTTCGAGCGCTTCGTCGGCCGGCCCGAAGCGGAGGCCTACTTCCGGTGGGGTGACGAGCCGCGCGGGTCGCGCCCCTACCCGTCGCGCGCGATCGCGCTCGACAACGTGGCCGCGCTCGCCGAGTGCGAGCACCACGTCGCCCAGTACGGCCGCGGCGGGGAGTCGGAGGCCCACCGCCTGCTCAAGCTCTACATTGCCGAGCGGCCACAACTCCTCGGGCTGAGCCCAGAGGCGCGGCCCAGCGTCGAGCACCCCTTCCTCACCGGCGACCGCGTCGACGTGCTGTTCGGCAACCACAGCCCGAGACGCTCGGTCGTCGAGGTGGAGGTCGAGGGCGAGCAGAACCTCGTCGTGGGCGTGCACCAGGCCATCAAGTACCGGGCACTCGCGGCGGCCGCCGACCGCTACACGCTCGCGGATCCGACGGTGCGCGCCTACGTCGTCGCCTACGAGACACGCTACGCCGCCGTCGACGCGCTCGCGCGCGACTACGACGTCCGGCTCGTCAGCGTGCCGCGCGAGGACGTCCTGCGTCGGGTGGCGTAGCCGTGAAGAGCCCCTTCCTCACCCGCCCCACCTCCGACCACGTCGCCAGCAACGACCTCGCTTTCGCCATCCGCGACGGCTTCCCCGTCAGCCCGGGCCACACTCTCGTCGTCACCCGGCGCCTCGTCGCCACGTGGTTCGAGGCGACACCCGAGGAGCAGGCCGCCGTGATGGCGTTGGTCGACGAGGTGAAGCGTCAGCTCGACGAGAGCCACCGGCCCGACGGCTACAACGTCGGCTTCAACGCTGGCGACGCCGCCGGCCAGACCGTGCCGCACCTCCACGTCCACGTGATCCCGCGCTACCGCGGCGACCGGGCGGACCCCCGCGGAGGCGTGCGCTGGGTGCTCCCCGACAAGGCCGATTACTGGTCGAAACGGTGACGCTGCCCTTCCTCGAGAAGCTGCTCCAGGTACTCGCGCAGGGCGGCTTCTCCGCGACCTACAAGTACGCCGTGCTCCTCGGGCTGATCGACCTCTGCGTGGAGGCCGGGCATCCGCCGACGTCGGTGACGACGGCGCAGTTGGCCCGGCGCGTGATGGAGCTGTACTGGCCGCAGGTGCGGCCATACTCCGGCGTCCAGCGCGTGCTCGACCAGAACCGGGGCAGCCTGGGGAAGATCCCCGAGTACGTGGCGGCCTTCCGACACGCCCAAACGGACCTGGTCTCGCCTCCGCGGGCGGGCCCAGCGGCGCCGGCGGGGTTCGACGCGCTGCTCGAGAACGTGGAGTGGAAGCTGATCGAGATGCCGCTCCCGCGGCTGCAGCGCGTAGGCGGCGGCGAGGAGCGGTTCATCTACGAGATCAATTGGCAGGAGGGCGTGCCCGAAGGGCGGATCCGCCGGTACCAGCGCGGCGACGGCACCGCGTTCGACAACCGCATCCTGTTCCAACCCGGCGCCGCCGAGTCCCTCGTCGCGCTGGCCTCTGTCGTGCGCCCGCTCGTCCAGCAGCAGTGGATGGTGATGGTGCGCGCCATCAATGGGTTGCCGGAGGCTGAGCTCGACGCCTTCCTGTTCGGGGCCGAGCGCGTCGGGCTCTCGACGCTGCAGCGCCCGCTCCGCGCGCTGCAGGACGGCCGCTGCTTCTACTGCGGGGGCTCGCTCTCCGGCGCGCCGAGCCAGGTGGACCACTTCCTCCCGTGGTCGCGCTACCCCGACGACGGGCTCGACAACCTGCTGCTCGCCCACGACCGATGCAACCGCGAGAAGCTCCACTTCCTCGCCGACCTCGACTTCGCCCGCCGATGGCGCGACCGCAGCCACGAGCAGGCTGGCCGCCTCGACGAGATCGCCGCGTCCACGCGCTGGCCTCGGGACCGCGCGCGAACGTTCGGCGTGGTCGCGAGCGTGTACCAGGGCGTCCCCGACGGCGTGCGCCTGTGGGCTGGCGCCGACCGGTTCAGGCGCGTGGACGTCGGGGACCTGCCTGAGGTGCATGGGTTCGGGCGCGCGTTAATCGCGGTGCAAGATTGATCATCGTGGCCACGGCGATCGCGGAGGACATCCGCGGTATCTACCAAACGCCGACAGGGCCGTTGGCCTGCGCCCGCCTCAACCCCTTGGAGCCGCGCGGGGACTGGTCCATGCGTTCGGACTGGTCTGTCCTCTACAAGGGCGAGCGTGTGCGCGGGATCCGCGATGGCGAGCCGCTGATGGTGTGCATCCCGGAGTCCGGCGCCACGGTTGTCTTGAACCCCGACGGCACGCAACCCGCCGCCTGGGTGATGACGGCGGCGACATCGCAGCCCGTCGACCTGCCAGGGAACTTGTCGCCGTTTGCGCTCGCGATGATGACTTGGTCAGGGCCCGGACGGCTCCGCATCCCGCTCGGCACGGACGTGCTCACCTGGGTCGTGATCGACACGGTGAAGGTCACCGTCGAACGTCCTTGACGACCAGCCGCGATTCGCCTATCTCCATCCTGACTCCACCCGGAGGACGTCATGCGTGCCTTCCAAGAGGAAACCCCGCGGGCCTGATGCCCTCCCCACGATGATCGTGGGGGCGGCAGACGATCGCCGCTCGGTTTTCTGAACCCGGTCGAGAACCTCGGACGCGTCGCGACGCAGCGACCGTCGTGTCTCCGTCTCGTCCTCGTTCAACTCTGGAGTCCACGTGATCTCGAAGAAGCGCCTCCTGGCCGTCCGACGCGAGCTCTGTTCCGAGCTCGGCCCCGACGACGGCCTCGATCCTCGCCTGCGCGGCCGTCATCGTGACCCGCGCGCCAACGTCCGCGACCTCCGCCTCTGCGGGGAGGTCGCCCGCATCCTTTCCCTGGAGCTCGACGACGTGCTGGTCGAGCGCGTCGAGCCCGCGCCCGACGCGACCCGCCTGCGCGTCTGGGTCCGCACCGACGACCTCGACGCGCTGGAGCGCCAGCGCCGGAGGCTGCGCGCGGCCGTCGCGGCGGCCATCCGGCGCAAGCGCGCGCCGGACCTCGTCTTCGCCGTGGTGCCCGCATGATCGGCTGGTGGGTGCCCGGCCCCGTGCCGAAGGAGGTCCGCCGGGCGATCGAGCGCCTCGCGTCCGCAGGCGACGTCGTGCGCGTCGCCGTCATGCCCGACGTGCACCTCGCCGAGGAGGTGTGCGTCGGGATCGCCGTCGCCACGCGCGAGCGCATCTACCCCGCGGCCATCGGAGGAGACGTCGGCTGCGGCGTCGACGCGCTCCCGCTGGGCGTGGAGGCCGACGCGCTCGACCGCGTCGCGCCGAAGATCCTCGACGGGTTCGCGCGCGCAGTCCCGGCCGAGCGGGGCCGAGGCGAGGTCCTCGAGCTCCCGTGGTCCGACGACCGGCTCGCGCGGCACGCGGCGCGCGACGGCCGGGTCCAGCTCGGCACGCTCGGCAGCGGGAACCACTTCCTCGAGCTCGCCGCCGACGACGCGGGCGGGCTGTGGATGCTGGTGCACTCGGGATCGCGGGCGATCGGCCCTCCTGTCGGGCGGCTCCACTCCGAGCGCGCCGCCGTCGACCCGACCGGCCTGCGCTACGTCGACGGCGACGCCCGCGACGCGCTGCTCGCCGACCTGGCCTCCGCCGAAGCGTGGGCGACGGCGAACCGCGCGGCGATCCGGCGCCGCGCGCTGGACGTGCTCGGCGACGTCCTCGCGGTCGCGCCCGGCTCGCCCATCGTCTGCTCGCACAACCACGTGCGCCGCGAGGACGACCTCTGGGTGCACCGGAAGGGCGCCATCCCCGCCGGGGAGGGCGTGCTGGGCGTGATTCCCGGCTCGATGGGCGCGCCCACGTACATCGTCGAGGGGCGCGGCGTTCCAGAGGCGCTCGCGTCGAGCTCGCACGGCGCCGGGCGGCAGATGTCCCGGGCCGAGGCCCACGCGCGCATCCGCGTGCGCGACCTCGAGGCGCAGATGCGCGGCGTGTGGTTCGACGAGCGGCGCGCCCGCCGGCTCGTCGACGAGGCGCCCGCCGCCTACAAGGACATCGGGCGGGTCATGAAGGCCCAGCGCGAGCTGACGCGGATCGTCGCGAGGTTGAGGCCGGTGCTGAACTACAAGGGCAGATAGGGCTGCCCCCCGTCGCAAATGGTGACCCCAACGGGATTCGAACCCGTGTTGCCGGGATGAAAACCCGGAGTCCTGGGCCGGACTAGACGATGGGGTCAGGAGGGTTCGCCAGCGAGTGGGCCGCGCCGGACTTGAACCGGCGACCCACGGATTAAAAGTCCGGTGCTCTACCGACTGAGCTAGCGGCCCGCGGGCCCCTGCTAACCGGATGCGCGGCGCTCGCCCACTGATACATCCGGATGTATCACCTCTGTATCACCGCGTCCCGCCCCGCCCCCACGCCCAGCAGCGTGACGGGCACGCCGACGAGCGCCTCGATGCGCTCCACGTAGGCGCGCGCGGCCGCGGGGAGGTCGGCCCACCTCCGGCAGCCGGCGATGTCGCCGTCCCAGCCCTCGACCTCCTCGTAGACCGGCACCACGCGCCCCAGCGCCTCCGCCCCCGCGGGCACGTCCTCCAGCCCCTCGTAGGCGACCGCGATCCGGAGCGGGCCCATCCCCGAGAGCACGTCCAGCTTCGTGAGCGCGAGCCGCGTGAGCCCGTTGACCATCGCGGCGTGCCGCACCAGCACGGCGTCGAACCAGCCGCAGCGGCGCGGGCGACCCGTAGTCGCGCCGTACTCGTGGCCGACGTCGCGGAGGCGATCGCCGAGGGCGTCGGTGAGCTCGGTGGGGAACGGCCCGCTCCCCACCCGCGTCGTGTACGCCTTCGCGATGCCCACCACGTCGTCGATCACGGTGGGCCCCACCCCCGAGCCCGCGCAGGCGCCGCCCGCGACCGTGCTCGAGGAAGTGACGAACGGGTAGGTCCCGTGATCGACGTCGAGGAACGTCCCCTGCGCGCCCTCGAACAGGATGGGCTCGCCCTTGCGCGCCGCCTCGAACAGGAGCCGCACGACGGGCCGCGCGTACGGACGGAGGCGCTGCGCGAGCGGCTCCACCTCGGCGAGCACCTCCTCCACCGACATCGGCGAGGCTCCCAGCCACTCGAGCTGACGGTTGTGGTCGGGGAGCGCCGCGGCGACCCGCGCCGGCAGGTCGGAGAACAGGTCGGCGACCCGCATCCCCCGCCGCGCCACCTTGTCCTCGTAGGCCGGCCCGATCCCCCGCCCGGTGGTGCCGATGCGCGCGCTCCCGAGGCGCGCCTCGCGTGCGCGGTCTACCGCGCGGTGCCACGGGAGGATGACGTGCGCCTCGGTGCTCACGATGAGGCGGTCCGGGCCGATCGCGCGGCCGCGGGCGGCGAGCGCGTCGATCTCGCGCATGAGCACGCCGGGGTCGACGACGACGCCGTTGCCGATGACGCAGGTGCACCCCGGCTGGAGGATCCCGCTCGGGACGAGGTGGAGGATGAGCTGCTCGCCCTCCACCACCAGCGTGTGGCCGGCGTTGTTGCCGCCCTGGTAGCGCACGACCCACCGGCTCTGCGCGGCGAGCAGATCGACGACCTTCCCCTTGCCCTCGTCCCCCCACTGCGCGCCGACGACGACGATGTTGGCCATCGCTCCCTCCGGGCGGGCCCCGTAGCCTACTTGAGCTTCTTCAGCAGGGCCTTCGCGCCCTCGTTCTTGGGCTCGAGCTGAAGCACCGCGGTCGCTTCGCGCTGCGCGTTGGCCGTCAGGTTGATCGACGCGTACATCTCGGCGAGCGCGAGCCGGTAGGTCGCGTTCTTCGGCTCCTTCTGGGCGGCCTTGCGCAGGTTCGTGAGCGCGTTCCGCCCGTCGTCGTCGTGGGCGCGCAGGAGCTGACCGAGCCGGAAGTACGGCGCCCCCTCCGGCGGCTCGCACTCGACCGCCTGCTTGAGCAGCTGGATGGCCTCCTTGACCTTGCCGTAGCTCTCCGCGTTCTCGGCCTGCTGGAGGAGCTGCTTCGCGCGGGTCTCGCGCGCGAGCGAGCGAGCCTTCTCGTAGAGCTCCTTGTAGGCGGAGTTGCGCGCGTCGATCGTCATCGCGAGGTAGGCCGCGCTCTCCGCCTTCCCGTACTGCCCCGCGGCGAACTCCTTCTGCGCGTTCTCGAAGTGCGCCTCCGCCTTGCGCTTCTGGTCGAGGATCGCCTGCAGGTGCTTGGCGACCGCGGGCGGGGCCTTCGCCTTCGGTTTCGGGATCTCCGGCATCGACTTCGGCCGGAAGCTGGTCTCGTGGGCCGGCGGAGCGGCGGGAGGAGGAGGCACGGCGCGCTCCCCCGATGTCCGAGGAGACCCGCCGAGCGGCCTCTCTCCCGAGGTGGGCGACGTGCGCTCCCACCCGGCCGGCGGCAGCGGCGGCGTCTTCCCCTCGGACGCGAGCTCGCGGTCGTAGACCGCGCGCTTCCCCGCGTCGCGGAGCGTCCGGTACGCGCGCGTCGCGACGGCGAAGTTCTCGTCGATCACCGAGGCCAGCGGACCCGCGTCGCGGCTGTAGAAGCGGTCCGGGTGCCACTTCCGCGCGATCTCCATGTAGGCGGCCTCGACCTCGGCCGCGGTGGTGCCCCCGTGGACGCCGAGGACCTCGTAGAGCGCGCCCGCCGTCGCCGCCCGGTTCATCTCGCGGATGAAGGCGGTCTCGTCGGGGGTGAGGGGACGCTTCTCGCTCGCCATCGGAGGCGCATGGTATCGCGTCACTTGCGGCGAGCGCGCGGATGGGCGGCACGGTGCGCCCGCCTGAGCTGGTCGAGATCGACCTGCGCGTAGCGCTGCGTGGTCGACAGCGAGGCGTGCCCGAGCATCTCCTGGATGGCGCGCACGTCCGCGCCGCCGGCGAGGAGGTGGGTCGCGAACGAGTGGCGCAACCGGTGCGGGTGCACGTCCGGCAGCCCCATCGCCCGGCCCGTCGCCCGTACGACGTCGTACAGGGCCCGCGTCGTGAGGCGCCCGCCGCGCCCGTTGCGGAAGAGGGGCCCGTCCACGATCCGCGCCTCGGCGAGCAGGTCCCGGACGGCGGCGACCGCGGGTGGTCCGATGGGGACGACCCGGTCCTTGCGCCCCTTGCCCGCGCGGACGTGCACCACCCCCTCGCGGAGGTCCACGTCGCGGACGTCGAGGCCGGCGAGCTCGGCGACGCGCAGCCCCGCCCCGTAGGCGACCTCGAGGGCGGCGCGGTTCCGCGCGGCGCGCCACCCCTCCATGACCGTCTCCTCGACGAGCTCGTTGACCTCGTCGACCTCGAGCCCGCGCGGCACCGGAGGCTTCACGCGCGGCGCGCGCAGCCGCTCGGCCGGGCTCTCGGCGATCGCCCCCTCGCGCAGGAGCCAGCGGTAGAACGTGCGGAGGCTGGCGATGCGGCGCTTCAGGCTGGCGGGCGCGCCCGCGCCGTCGGCCAGGTGGCGCCTGAGGTCCGTCAACGTGGCGTCTTTCGGATCACGCGGCGCGACCCGTTCGGCGAGCCGCCGCAGCTCGGCGGCGTATGCGCGGATGGTGTGCGGAGAAGCGGCCTTTTCGCCCCGCAGGTGATCGAGGAAGGATGTGATTACATCCGCCATGCCTCCCTGTAGCCGGCGCCCGCTTCCCTGGCCGCAGTCAGTTGCGGTCGCAGGGGCGGGCGAGGTAGCAGGCACCCCCTGGGAACAAAATGTCGAAGCCCCTGGTCATCGTCGAGTCGCCCACCAAGCGCGACACCATCCGGAAGTTCCTCGGTCCGGACTACATGGTCGAGGCCAGCGTGGGCCACGTCCGGGATCTCCCGGAGAGCGCCTCCGACATCCCGAAGGAGGCGCGGGAGAGGGGCTACAAGGACCTCGGCGTCAACGTAGAGGGCGATTTCCAGCCCTACTACGTCGTGCTCGACCGCAAGAAGGAGCAGGTCGCGAAGCTGAAGGCGATGGTGAAGGACGCCTCGATGGTCTACCTCGCGACCGACGAGGACCGCGAGGGCGAGAGCATCAGCTGGCACCTGCAGGAGGTGCTGAAGCCCCGCGTCCCCGTCAAGCGGCTCGTCTTCCACGAGATCACGCGCGAGGCGATCCGCCACGCCCTGGAGCACCCGCGCGACATCGACACGAACCTCGTCCACGCGCAGGAGGCGCGCCGCATCGTCGACCGCCTCTACGGCTGGCCCGTCAGCAAGCTGCTGTGGCACAAGATCCGCCCCGGGCTCTCCGCGGGCCGCGTGCAGTCCGTCGCCGTGCGCCTCGTCGTGGATCGCGAGCGGGCCCGCATGGCCTTCAAGTCCGCGACCTGGTGGGACCTCGAGGCCCTCTTCGGCGCCGCCAAGGGCTCGCTCCCCGCGCACCTCGTCGAGGTCGGCGGCAAGCGGATCGCCACCGGCAAGGACTTCGACGAGCTCACCGGCAAGCTCACGAGCGACGCGCGCCTCCTCGACGAGGCCGGAGCCCACGCGCTCGCCGCCCGGTTGAAGGACCAGCCCGCGTCGGTCCTGAAGGTCGACAGCAAGCCCTGGAAGGAGTCGCCCCGCCCGCCGTTCACGACGAGCACGCTCCAGCAGGAGGCGAACCGCAAGCTCCGCTGGTCCGCGTCGCGCACGATGAAGACCGCGCAGCGGCTCTACGAGCACGGCTGGATCACGTACATGCGTACGGACAGCATCTCGCTCTCCGAGCAGGCGCTCCAGGCCGCCCGCACGCTGATCGCCGAGAAGTACGGCAAGGAGAACCTCCCGAACGGCCCGCGCACCTACACCAACAAGGTGAAGAACGCGCAGGAGGCCCACGAGGCGATCCGCCCGGCCGGCGCCCGCTTCCGCACGCTGGACGAGGCCCACCGCGACCTCGGCGGCGACGAGGCGAAGCTCTACGAGCTCATCTGGAAGCGCACCGTCGCCTCGCAGATGGCCGACGCCCGCGGCTTGTCCTCCACGGTCACCATCGGGGTCCAGGACGCCCGCTTCACCGCGAGCGGCCGCGTCATCGAGTTCCCCGGCTTCCGCCTCGCGTACGTCGAGGGCTCGGACGACCCCGAGGCCGAGCTCGCCGAGCAGGAGCGCCCGCTCCCGGCGGTCACCGCCGGCGAGAAGCTCCGCACCGACCGCATCACGCCGCGCGGCCACACCACGCAGCCGCCCGCGCGCCTCACGGAGGCCACGCTCGTGAAGGAGCTCGAGGCCCGCGGCATCGGCCGGCCCAGCACCTACGCGAGCATCATCGAGACGATCATCGCCCGCGAGTACGTGTTCAAGCGCGGCAACGCGCTCGTGCCCACGTTCACGGCGTTCGCGGTGACCGGGCTCATGGAGCGGCATCTCGCCGAGCTCGTCGACTACGACTTCACCGCGCGGATGGAGGACGACCTCGACCGCGTCGCCGTGGGCAACAAGAACTGGGTCGACACGGTCCGCGCCTTCTACCGGGGCGACAAGGGCCTCGAGAGCCGCCTCGCCCACGCCGAGAAGTCCGCCGACCCCCGCTCGATCTGCACCGTGCCGGTCGGCACCTCCGACGGGATGGACGTGGTCGTGCGCATCGGCCGCAACGGGCCCTTCCTCTCCGGCGGCGAGGGCATCTCGGCCAACCTCCCCGACGAGGTGGCCCCCGACGAGGTCACGGCCGAGTGGGCGGCCCAGCGCCTGAAGGAGAAGGCGGCGGGCCCGCGCGAGCTCGGCCGCGACGGCGACCGGCCCGTCTACCTCCTCACGGGTCGCTTCGGCCCGTTCGTGCAGCTCGGCGAGGCGACGGAGGGCGAGAAGCCGCCCCGCGCGTCGCTCCTGCCCGGCATGAGCCCGGACACGCTCGACCTCGAGACCGCGGTCCTGCTCCTCTCGCTCCCGCGCAAGCTGGGCAAGGACCCCGACACGGGCGAGCCGATCGAGGCCGCGAACGGCCGCTACGGTCCGTACGTGCGCCGCGGGAAGGAGAGCCGCTCCGTCCCGCCCACCCTGTCGATCCTGACGATCACGCTCGATCAGGCGCGCGAGCTCTTCAAGCAGGAGCGCCGCGCCCGCGCCGCGATCACCCCCATCGCCGAGCTCGGCGCCGACCCGGCGAGCGGCGGCACCGTGAAGGTGATGAAGGGCCGCTTCGGCCCCTACGTGACCGACGGCACCACGAACGCCACGCTCCCGAAGGGCACCGACCCTTCCGCCGTCGCGCTCGCCGACGCGATCGACCTGCTCGCCAAGCGCCGCGCC
>JBMOQZ010000092.1:0-27507 GCA_049322475.1 Myxococcota bacterium
CCGACGTCCACGACGACCCCGACGTCCACGACCTCCACGGCCTCGACCACGCCGGCGGCGACGACCTCCACGGCGAGCACGACCCCGACCACGTCCTCGAGCACGACCCCGACGACGTCCACGAGCACGAGCACCAAGTCGAGCACGAGCACGAGCACGAGCACGAGCACGAGCACGAGCACGTCCTCGACCACCCGTCCCACCGCCACCACGTCCACGTCGACCTCCGCCTCGTCGAGCCCGAGCTCGTCGGCGAGCCGCCCGACGACGACGAAGCCCGCGCCCGCCGTGGCCGAGGAGGAGGACGAGAGCCTCGACGGCCTCGAGGCCGAGCAGCTCGTCGCCCTCACGGTGCGCGCGTCCAGCCGCACGAAGGGCGTGAAGCTCGACATCGACGGCAAGCCCGCGGGCACGCTCACGGTCAGCACGCGCGTGGCCCCCGGCAAGCACAAGCTCCACTTCAGCGACGGCGAGTCCGTCGACCTCACCTGCGTGATGAGCGTCGGCGAGGGCGGGCGCACGATGGAGTTCGACGCCAAGAAGGGGGAGTGTCCGAAGTAGTGGCTCGAGCGAGGGCGTGAGCGACCTCCGCCGGACCGCGCGACACCTCGGAGTGAGCCCCGGACTACAACTCCCGCTCCCTGACCTCCCCCACGTTTGACCCGCGCGGATCGCTGGGCCATGCTGCGGCCTCGGGAGGTTTCGCAACGCATGCGCGTGATGCTCGTCCGGCCGCCGTGCAAGCACACCGTGGAGAGCGAGGTCCCCGAGGCCGTCTCCGCGGAGAACCTGTCGTACCCACCGCTCGCGCTGATGTCGATCGCGCAGTTCCTCAAGTCGCACTCGCACCACGAGGTCACCATCCTCGACGCGCAGCTCGACGACCTCGCGTACGACGAGCTCGAGCGCCGCGTCCGCGAGTGGAAGCCCGACGTCGTCGGCGTCACCGCGTTCACCGTCCAGCTCGTCGACGTGCTCGCCACCGTGCAGACCGCCAAGAAGGCGGGCGCGAAGTGGGTGGTCGTCGGCGGCCCCCACGTCAGCGACTTCCCGCGCGAGTGCGTCGGGCTGCCCGACGTCGACGCCGTCGTGAAGGGCGAGGGCCAGAAGCCCATGCTCGACCTGTGCGACGCGTGGGAGCGCGGCGACACGCCGAAGGGCATCGCCGGCACGATGGCCCACCCGGACGACCCCGTCCCGGAAGAGGACGTCTACTACAGCAACAACCTCGACGACTACCCGATCATCGACCGCACGATGGTCGACTACCAGCGCTACTACGACGTCATGGGCAAGGGCGGCATCTTCACGACGATCATCTCGTCGCGCGGCTGCCCGTACCGCTGCACCTTCTGCAACACGCCGCGGCACCGCTACCGCGTCATGTCGCCGGGCCGGGTGTGCGACGAGATCGCCGAGTGCCTGAAGCTCGGGATCCAGGAGTTCTACTTCGTCGACGACACCTTCAACATCACGAACGGCCGCGTGATCGAGCTCTGCGACGAGATCCTCCGCCGCGGGCTGAAGTTCTCGTGGACCGTCCGCTTCCGCGTGAAGGGCGTCAACCGCGAGCTCCTCGAGAAGATGAAGGCCGCCGGCTGCAACCGCATCCAGTTCGGCGTGGAGCAGGGCACCGAAGAAGGCCTGCTTCGCCTCAAGAAGGACGTGACCGTCCGCGAGATCGAGAACGCGTTCCGCCTCTGCCGCGAGATCGGCATCCGCACGGTCGCCTACTTCATGATCGGCACGCCCACGGAGCGCACGCGCGAAGACGTGATGGACACGATCGACTACTCGATCCGGCTCGATCCCGACTTCGTGATGTTCAACGTGCTGACGCCCTTCCCGGGCACCACGCTCTACGACGAGGGCCAGCGCGACGGCGTGCTCGACGTCAAGCCCTGGATCGACTTCATGCGCCAGCCGCGCGGGGACTTCAAGGCCCAGCTGTGGGACGAGCACTTCTCGCGCGCGGAGCTGCGCGAGATGCTCGAGACCGCGTACCGGCGCTTCTACTGGCGGCCGAAGTTCATCGCCCGCAACATCACCCAGATCGCCAGCCCGAAAGACTTCGTGCGCAAGGCCTCCGCCGGGCTGCGCATGCTCACCGCCTAAGGACACACCCCGATGCACGGAGCCGCCTTGGAGACCCCCGTCGCGCCGGCGAAGCGCGAGCGCCCGTTCACCGTCGTGCTCATGACGATCTACTCCGTCGAGAACGCGGGCATCCGCTACATCTCGGCGGCGCTCAAGCGCGCGGGCTTCGACACGCACATCGTGTTCTTGCGCGACTGGCGCCACAACCGCCTCGAGATGCCCAGCGACGAAGAGATCCGCATGGCGCTCGGTGTCATGCGCGACAAGAAGGCCGACCTCATCGGCCTCGGCTTCATGTCGTCGCTCGCGCCGATGGCCCGCGAGATCACGCGCCGCATCAAGCGCGAGTTCCCAGACACCCCGGTGGTGTGGGGCGGCATCCACCCCACCAGCGTGCCGGAGGAGTGCATCGGCGACGTCGACTACGTCTGCGTCGGCGAGGGCGAGCTCGCCGCCATCGACCTGTGCACGGCGCTCCGCGACGGCGGGGACACCACCCACATCCCCAACATCTGGGCCAACGTGGACGGGAAGGTCCACCAGAACAAGCCCCGGCCGCTGATCCAGGACCTCGACTGGCTGCCGTACCCCGACACGGCCGACGAGAACAAGTTCTACATCGAAGCTGGGAAGATGCGGATCGAGGAGCCCTGGAAGCGCACGGCCGAGTACCGCATCTACTTCAGCCGCGGCTGCCCCTACAACTGCAGCTACTGCTACGTCTCCATCCTCCGCGACGTCTACGACGAGAAGGGCAAGCAGTTCTACCGGGCCCGCTCGGTGCAGCACATCATGGGCGAGCTCGAGCTGATCAAGCAGACCTTCCCGAAGGTCGCCCGCGTCAAGATCGACGACGACACGAGCTTCGCGTTCGGCAACGAGTGGATGGACGAGTTCGTGCAGGAGTACCCGAAGCGGATCGGCATCCCCTTCGAGTGCCTGCTCATCCCGCCGATGCTGCGCGAGGACATGCTCCGCCGCCTCGTCGACGTGGGCCTCATCCGCGTGCAGACGGGCATCGAGTCGGGCTCGAGCAAGGAGTCCAAGGAGCTGCACAACCGCTCCCCGGGCAACACGAACATCCTCAAGTTCGCCGAGTTCAACAAGGACCTCAAGCTCGACATCGTCTACGACATCATCATCGACAACCCGCACGCCACCGAGGAGATGAAGCTCGAGACCGCCGAGTTCCTCCTCGAGCTGCCGCGCCCCTACAGCATCTACTTCTACAGCCTGAACTACTTCCCGGGCACCGCGCTCACGAAGAAGGGGCTCTCCGAGGGCTCGCTCGACCCCAACCTCGTCGAGGGGCGCAACACGAAGGCGTGGAAGCAGTTCCGCGTGTCGATGGACTGGCCGCGCAGCAACGAGGACAAGTTCTACCTCGCGATCTACTGCCTCGCGTCGAAGGGCTTCGTCCCGCGGCCGTTCATCCGCCGGCTCATCGACGAGCGCGAGCACTGGAAGAAGCCCGAGAACGTCGACAAGGTCTTCTACCTCGCGTGGGCCAGCAACTACGTGCGCATGGCGAAGGTCGCGATGGACTACTGGCGCCGCGGCGAGCTCACCGTCTTCAAGATCCGCCAGTACGGCGATCTCACCAAGCTGATCAGCCAGTGATCCGCAATCTGCTCCGCAAGCTGCTCAAGCGGGAGAAGCCCCGGGCGAGCGCGCCCGCGCCGGCGCCGTCCGAGAAGCTGAAGGGCAACCTCGCGAACGACAAGGACCGCCCTTGGTACCTCGACGGGCAATCCGACGTGGAGGGGTGGGACAACACGGACGTGAAGAAGGGGTAGCGCCGTCGCAGGCGCCTGCTCGCCCGCGATATGCTCGGGCGCCCAGGAGGAACGATGGCCTACGTGGTGACGGACGCCTGCGTCCGCTGCAAGTACACCGACTGCGTCGAGGTCTGCCCCGTGGACTGCTTCCGCGAGGGCGAGAACATGCTGGTGATCGACCCCGACGAGTGCATCGACTGCGGCGCGTGCGTGCCCGCCTGCCCGGTGAGCGCGATCTACCTGGGCGAGGACGTGCCCGAGAAGTGGAGCGCCTACGCCGAGCTCAACGCCCGCCTCGCGAAGGGCTGGCCGATGATCAACAAGAAGCGCGACCCGCAGGCGGACCACGAGCAGTGGAAGGCCGTCGAGGGCAAGATCGCGCAGGTCAGCGAGCGGCCGGGCAAGGGGACGTAGTCGCCGCCTCGCACACGAGGCGCGGTTAGGCGACCCCACCGATGCTCACCGCCGCCTTCCTCTCCGCCGCCCTCGCCGCGCCGCCGAAGCCCGCCCCGAAGCCCGTTCCCGCCGTCGCGGTGGGGGAGCCCGAGCCCGAGTGGCAGGCCACGCTCAACAAGGTCGCCCCCTCCGTCGTGGTCATCCGGGCGAGCGCCACGCGCGCGTTCGACACCGAGGGGGCCTCGAGCTCCGTCGCCACCGGCTTCGTGGTGGACGCCGAGCGCGGCATCCTGCTGACGAACCGCCACGTGGTCGAGCCCGGTCCGGTGGTCGCCGAGGCCGTGTTCCTCAACCACGAGGAGGTGCCACTCCGCGCGCTCTACCGCGACCCGGTCCACGACTTCGGCTTCTACCGCTTCGACCCCGCCGCGCTCCGCCACGCCGAGGTGACCGCCCTCCCGCTCGAGCCTTCGCACGCGAAGGTGGGCGTCGAGATCCGCGTCGTCGGCAACGACGCGGGCGAGAAGATCTCGATCCTCTCGGGCACGCTCGCGCGCCTGGATCGCGACGCGCCCGTCTACGGCGAGAACCGCTACAACGACTTCGACACCTTCTACTACCAGGCGGCGTCGAGCACGTCGGGCGGCTCGTCGGGCTCGCCCGTGGTCGACGTCCACGGCCACGTGGTCGCGCTCAACGCGGGCGGCAGCACGCGCGCCGCGTCGAGCTTCTACCTGCCGCTCGACCGCGTGCAGCGCGCGCTCGAGCTCGTCCGCGCCGGCGAGCCCGTCCCCCGCGGGACCGTGCAGGCCGTGCTGCGCTACCGCCCCTACGACGAGGTCCGCCGGCTCGGCGTCCGCACCGCCACCGAGGACGCCGCGCGCGCGAAGTTCCCGCAGGGGACCGGCATGCTCGTGGTGGACCAGGTGGTGCCCGGCGGCCCCGCCGCGGGCAAGCTCGAGCCGGGCGACGTCGTGGTGGCGATCGACGGCGAGCCCGTCGCGGGCTTCGTCGCGTGGGAGTCGGTGCTCGACGACGCCGTCGGGCGCGAGGTCACCGTGGAGGTCGAGCGCGGCGGCGAGCCGGTCACCGCGAAGCTCGCCGTGGGCGACCTGCACGCCATCACGCCGTCCGCGTTCCTCGACGTGGGCGGCGGCGTGATCAACCCGCTCTCCTTCCAGCAGGCGCGCAACCACGGCGTGCCCGTCGGCGGGCTGTACGTCGCCTGGGCCGGCTACGCGCTGGGCAACGCCGGCATCGGCGAGGGCGCGGTCATCACCGAGGTCGACGGCCAGGCCGTCGGCACGCTCGAGGCGCTGGAGGCGAAGCTCGCGTCCTACGCCGACGGCGCGCGTGTCCCCGTGCGCTTCTTCGACGTGCGCGACCCGCGCCGCCAGCGGCTCGAGGTCGTGACGATCGACCGGCGCTGGTTCCCGATGCAGCGCTGCGTCCGCGACGACGCGACGGGGCTCTGGCCCTGTACGCCGTCGCCCGCACCCACCGTCGCGAGCGCCACGGAGGCGGCGACCACCACCTTCCCGAAGGGCCGCAGCAAGGCCGCGAAGGCGCTGGCGCCCTCGCTCGTGTGGATCGACTTCCTCATCCCCTACCGGGTCGAGGGCGTGTACGGGCCCCGCTTCAAGGGCACCGGCGTCGTCGTCGACGCGGACAAGGGGCTCGTCGTCACCGACCGTGACACGGTCCCGGTCGGCCTCGGCGACGTGCGCCTCACCTTCGCGGGCTCCGTCCAAGTGCCAGGCGAGGTCGTGTGGCTCCACCCGGTCCACAACCTCGCGGTCGTCCGCTACGACCCGCGCGCGCTCGGCGACACCCCCGTGAAGGCCGCCGAGCTCGCCGGCGACCCGCTGGAGCCCGGCGACCCCGCGTGGCACGTCGGGCTCACGAACACGCAGGAGATGGCGGAGTCCCGGACGCGGGTGCAGCGCGTCGAGGCGCTCCTGCTCTCGCTGCCGAACCCCCCGTTCTTCCGCGACACCAACCTCGACGTGCTCGCCGTCGAGCAGAACGCCGGCACCGTCGGCGGCGTGATCGCCGACCGCAAGGGGCGCGTGGGCGCCCTGTGGGCCTCGTTCGTCGAGGACGCCGGCGACAAGCCGGTCGCGTTCTACCGCGGCCTGCCCGCCGCGATCGTCCGCGAGGCGATCGCGCCGTTGCGCGAGGGGAAGGAGCCGAAGGTGCCCACGCTCGGCGTCGAGCTCGTGCCCGTGTCCATCCCCGAGGCGCGCGACCTCGGGCTCTCGGGCGAGGCCGCCGCGGCGCTCGAAGGGAATGACGCGGGTCGCCGCCAGCTCCTCGGCGTCATCCGCCGCGTGCCGGGCACCCCCGCCGCCGAGCACCTCCGGGAGGGCGACGTGATCCTGTCGGCCGCCGGCGAGCCCGTGGCCACCTACCGCGACCTCGACCTCGCGCTCCGCGCGAAGGACCCCCTGCCGCTGCGCTTGCTGCGCGACGGCAAGGAGGTGGACGTCACCGTGCCGAGCGCGGCCTGGGGCGACGACCGCATCGACCGCGTCGTGCTCTGGGCCGGGGCCATCCTCCACGAGCCCCACCGGCCCGTGTCCGCGCAACGCGGCATCCCGCCCGAGGGCGTCTACGTGGGCTGGACCTGGTACGGCTCGCCCGCCGGGCGCTATGGGCCGCGGCCCACGATGCGGATCGTGGAGGTGGACGGGCGCCCGGTGAAGGACCTCGACGCCTTCCTCGCGGCCGTCTCGGGCCGGCCCGACGGCGGGGCACTCCGCCTGAAGACCGAAGACCTCGACGGCAAGGCCCAGGTGATGAGCCTGAAGCTCGACCTGCACTACTGGCCCACGGCGGAGCTCGTCCGAACGCCCGACGGTTGGGAGCGGCGCCTCCGTTAGGAATTTCCCATGCTTGCTTTGAAGGTGGGCACTACCGGTAGGATGGCGGGGTGAGCAGCACCGAGCCCGCCGCGATCGACTCCCGGATCGGCCGGTCCCCGCGCGGCAAGGTCGTGAACACCGCGCTGCTGGCGCTCTCGCGCGCGGCGCGCAGCGTCCCGCTCTACCAGCCACGCAGCCAGACGGTCCGGCAGCTCGTCGGCGAGTACCGGGACCGCATGCGCGAGGCGCTCCAGCCCGGCGACCTCGTGCTCGACGTCCGTCCGTTCGAGCTCGTGCTCCTGCGCGAGGTCGTCTACCTCGAGCGAGACCGCGAGCGCTCGCTCGCCTACCGCCTCTTCCGCGACGGCATCCGCAAGCTGACGATCCAGTCGCGGGTCCCGTGGGGCGAGCTGGTGACGCTGCTCGAGATCCTCACCACGCGCTTCGGCGCCGTGCGCGCCGCGGAGGACGACTGCGTCACGATGATCTGGAAGGCGGGGTTCACGCGCATCCAGATCGTCGCGGTCGAGGGGTTTGTGGAGGACGACCCCGAACGCGACGCCGCCGGCGCGGGCGGGGAGAAGGCCGAGGGCCCCGTGGTGGAGGTGCCCCGCGACTGGGACCTCCCCGTGCCGGTCATCCCGCGCCCGGTCGCGTGGGGGAGGCGCGCCGTGGACGAGGCGCGCGTCGCCCGACTGCGCGACGAGGCCGCCGCCGCCTCGCTCGCGGACGCGTCGCTCGGCCTCGTCCGCGAGCTGCTCGCCGTCGTGGCCGACCCGACCGACCCCACCGCCTTCCGCGACGTCGCGTCGTTCTGCGCCGAGGTGCGCGACTTCCTGCTCCAGGAGGGCGACCTCGGCAAGGCCGCCGAGCTCGCCGGGCTCCTCCAGGGCGCGCGGCCGGGCGCCCGCGAGGCCGTGGACGCCGTGCTCGCGGGGTTCGCCGGCCCGAAGACCGCCCGCGCCATCTGGGCCCGCGCCGCGCAGGACGCCGGCGACCCCCGGGCGCTCCTCGACGTGTTGCCGGGCGACCACCTCCCCGGCCTCCTCGAGCTGGCCGTGACCGCCGCCGAGCCGACGGCGCTCCTGAACCTCCTGCCGGCGTGGCTGCCCGAGCGCGCCGAGGAGATCGGCGCCCGCCTCGGCGACCTGCCCGCGCACGTCGCGATCCCGCTCGTCCCGCGGCTCGCGGAGGCGCGGCCGCAGCGCGCGATCGAGTGGGCGCTGGACCTCTGCGCGCGCCCCGAGCTCCCGGCGAAGGCCGCCGCCCGCGCCGTGCTCCAGGCGAACCGGCCCACCGCCGCGGACCGCGCGCGGCTCCTCGAGCTCGCCCGCGCGGACGCCGAGGAGATGCGGCGGCTCGCGATCGAGCTCCTCGGCGAGCTGCGCGACGCCTCGCTCTACGCGGAGCTGGGCGCGCGGCTCGCGGCCCGGAGCGCGTCGCCGGCGGAGGCCGCCGCGCTCGGCCGGGCGATGGCGCGGTCGGATCCCGCCGCCGCCGAGCGCGACATGGTCGAGTGGATCCGGCCACGCAACCTCTGGAAGCAGTGGTTCCAGCTCCCGAAGGACGAGAAGCTCCAGTACGCCGCCGTCGCCGGCCTGCTCGACGTGTCCCCGCAGCGCTACGACGACCTCGTCCGCTGGCTCCACAAGCGCGCGGGCGCCGCGTTGGCCGACGCCTGCATGCGCGCGCTGGCGCAGGCGCGGCGGAAGGAGGGCAGCCTTGGATGAGCTCGACGAGGCGGTCGAGCGCCTCGCCCGGACGGTCGAGCAGCTGCGCGCCGGCGACGACGAGGGGTTCGCCGGGCGCGTCGCCGAGCGCGGCGAGCAGCTCGTGCGCACGCTCCACGGGCTCTTGCGCCTCAACCGCACCCACGCCGCCAACAACCAGGCGTTCGAGCGCCCGGTGCTCGACATGCGCGACCTCGTCGCCGGGCTGCTCGACGAGCTCGGGACCGTGCAGGTGTCGATCGTCGAGGACGAGCCCTGGATCAACGACGTCCGCATCAAGCTCGGGCCCGGGGAGGTGGGCCGCGACCTCGCCCGCGAGCTCGCCCGCCATGGCGTGGGCGGGATCAGCTTCCACGTCACGCCGCTGCCGCAGCACGTCCGTACGCTCATGGAGTGTTTCGCCGCCCAGCCGGCCGAGGAGCACCCGGTCGAGGCGCTCGCGCGGCGGCTGCGCATGCGCGGCGTCGCCGGCATCGAGCTCTGGGGCATGTTCCGCTTCAAGTTGTCCGACGAGGCCGACGTCCAGCGGCACGAGCGGCGCGACGTCGGCGAGCGCGCCGGCGCCCTCATCGACGAGACGTGGACGGCGATGGGCGAAGGGCGAGCCCCGGATCTGCTGCGCATCCGCCGCGCCGTCGGCGAGATGGTGTCCACCCAGGCGAACGCGCTCCTCGTCGAGGAGGCGCCGGGCGCCACGCCCTACGCCACCCACACCGTCCGCGTCTGCCAGCTCGCGCTCCTGCTCGGGCGCGCCGCGGGGCTCGACGCGGAGGCGCTCCAGGAGCTGGGCGTCGCCGCGATGGTGCACGACGTGGGCTACGCCGCGCGCGAGGGCGGCAAGCCCGCGGACGATCAGGGCCCCGCGGTGGAGGGCTTCGCGCCGCCGTTCGCGCGCCACCCGGCCGCGGCCGCGCGCCTGCTCTTGCGGCAGCGCGGGTTCCACCCCGGCAAGGTCCGCCGCGTGCTCGCCGTCCTCCAGCACCACCGCGACTACACGCACGCGGGCGGCCAGCCGTCGCTGTTCGCCCGGATCCTCCGCGTCGCGGAGGACTTCGACAACCTCGTCCGCTCGAAGGGCGGCAACTGCACGCCGTCGGACGCGCTCGCCCGCATGGCCGCCCGCACCGGGGTCCGCTACGACCCCGTGCTCTTCCAGCTCTTCGCCAACGCGATGGGCCAGTACCCGCCGGGCACGTTGCTCGAGCTCGCCGACGGCCGCGTCATACGCGTGCGCTCGCCCGCCCGGAGCCCGGAGACGTGGGACAAGCCCGTATGCGCCGTCGTGAAGGGCGGCACCGAGCCGGCGGGCACGCTGGTCGACCTCGCGGCGGGCGGGACGGTGGCGGGGGTGATGGCCCCCACCGCCTGATCACATCGATCCGCCCGTGAAGATGTAGACGTAGCCGCCCGACGACGAGTACGCGGGGAGGAGGTCGTCGACCCCGTCGGCGTCCATGTCGGCCGCCTCGAGGTCGTAGCCGGGCGAGCCGCCGAGGTAGATCGACCCGTCCGGGTTCGACAACGTCCCGCTCGGCACCGTGCCCCACACGTACGCGTAGTAGCTCCCCAGCACCGCGAGGTCGTCGGCGCCGTCGTCGTCGAAGTCGCCGGCGACGCAGGTGCGGGCGTTCGTGGTGGTGGCGTAGGCGTCGGCGGTCAGCGTCCGACCGGAGCTCGGCGGCCCGAGGAAGAGCCCGAAGCGGCTCGTGTTGCCGTACCAGCCCACGTCGCCGTAGCCGTCGCCGTTCACGTCGCCGGCGAGGCAGCCCTCGCCCGCCTCGTTCGCGCTGCCCACGACCCAGGCGTCGCTGGTGACCGAGTAGGTGTCGCCCGCGAGCGCCGTGTCGCCGAGGATGGCGTAGAGCCCGGCGGGGTTGCCCGAGTGCCCGTTCGCGTTGGCGATCAGGTCGTCGAGGCCGTCGCCGTCGAGGTCCTCGCCGCCGTCGACCACCGTGCCGAAGTCGCCGCTGCTCTCGTTGAACGCCGCGAGGCTCGTGTAGGTGCCGGAGGGGTCGCCGGCGTAGACGTAGAGCGTGTCGGTGCTGAACGCGCTGAGGTAGCCGGTCTTGGCGATGACGAAGTCGTCGAGGCCGTCGCCGTCCATGTCGCCGGCGGCGCCGCCGCTGATGCTGTAGGTGTTGTACGTGAAGCGGTCCGCCGAGGTGAGCGCGCGCGACGAGAGCGTCCCGCCGGCGAGCACGAAGGCGCTCGCGGTCGAGGCGGCGTCGTTCACGAACAGCTCGTCGTCGCCGTCGCCGTCGAGGTCGCCGAGCGAGCGGATCATCGACGAGAGCGACGTGCTCCCCGTGTAGGTCACGTCGGCCGCCGACGTCGACGTGTCCGCCGTGATCGGGCCGTAGAAGACGTAGGCCTTGTTCACGTAGTACGCGCTCATCGCGAGGTCCGCGTTGCCGTCTCCGTCCCAGTCGCCCGTCGTGAAGCGGGCCGCGAGGTAGCTGTCGCTGGAGTTGCCGACGCGCGCGTGCCGGTCGTCGAAGTCCATGCTGCCGGAGATGCCGCAGGTCCCGGACCCCCCGTCGCAGTCGTTGTCGATGCCGTCGCCGCAGACCTCCGGGTCGCCGGGCGAGATCGTGTCGTCGCCGTCGTCGCAGTCGGCGCGGTCCTGGACGTACCCCGACGCGCCGGCGCACCGGGCGGCCGTCGCGGCGGACTCGTCGCCGTAGGCGTCGCCGTCCGCGTCGGGCCACATCGAGACCGTGCCGGTGACACTGGGGTCGGCGTCGTCCGCCAACCCGTCGCAGTCCTCGTCGGCGTCCCGCGAGTCGCAGCGCTCGGTGCCCCCGGGGTGGACGGCGTTGTTGGCGTCGTCGCAGTCGGCGTCGTCGTCGACGTACCCGGTGGGGCGCGAGCACGCGGCGAGGGTGGTGGCGGGGTCGCCGTAGGTGTCGCTGTCGGCGTCGCGGTACCAGGTGGCGCCGGTCAGCGAGTCGTCGGCCTCGTCGGCGAGCCCGTCGCAGTCCTCGTCGACGTCCGCGGCGTCGCACACCTCGCTCGCCGCTGGGTGGATCGCGTCGTCCTCGTCGTCGCAGTCGGCGCCGCCGCAGGAGAGGGCCTCGTAGCCGTCCTCGTCCAGGTCGCAGCCCACGGTGGCGGTGGCGGTGCCGGCGTCGCCGCCGTCGGTGCCGTCGTGCGCCGTCACGCTGCAGGTCCACGCCTGGTCGACGACGGTGGCGCTCGCCGGGACCGTGTCGCCCGGGAACGTGGTCATCGTGGCGCCCGGCCAGGACACGCCGCCGACGGACCAGGCGAACGTGTAGGCGACGGCGTCGCCGTCGATGTCGGCCGCCGCGCCGGAGACGACGCAGACGAGGTCATCGCCGTCGTCGGGGCGCGCGGGCGAGATCTCCACGGTCGGGGCCCCGGGCGGCGTGTTGGCGACGACGACGCTCGCGCTGACGGCGACGCCGTCGTCGTAGCCGTCGTTGGGCGTCGCGGTGAACGCGACCGTCTGGCCGCGCACGAACCCGTCGAGCGACAGGCCCGTCCCCGCGGCCACGCCGTCGATCGTCCACGCGTACGTCAGCGAGACCGCGTCGCCCTCGGCGTCGCTCGTCGTCACCGCCGCGGTGAGGGTGTCGGCCGCCGTGACCGTCGACGGCGAGAGCGTGAGCGACGTGACCTCCGGCGGCGCGTTCACGATCGTGACCGCGTTGCTGGTGGACAACGCGGCGAGCTCGATGCCGTCGGTGTATCCGACCTCGAGCGTCACGGTCTGCCCGCGCGTGGCGAGGCCGGCCGGCAGCGTGTCCCCCGTCCCGACGGCCACGCCGTCCGCGCGCCACGTGTGGACCCGCGTGAGCGCGTCGCCGTCGGCGTCTCCACACCCGCCGTAGTCGTCCGTCACGACGGCGAGCGCGTCGGCGAGCGTGGCGGGATCGGGCCCGATGGTGAGGCCGGTGGAGGCGCAGGCCGGCGGCGAGTTCAGCACGGTCACCTCGGCCGCGAGGACCGGCGCGCCGGCGAGCTCGCCGTCCCACGGGGCGAGCAGGCACCCGACCACCTCGTCGCGGGCGAAGGTGCCGACGGGGAGCACGTCCTCGTTCGAGACGAAGCCGCCGCCGACGGTCCAGGTCGTCAACCAGCCTTCGGCGTCGCCGTCGGCGTCGGACCACCCCTCGCCGACGCAGGTGACGACGCTGTCGACGTAGACGTCCGCGGGCGAGACGTACGCGCCGGTGGCGACGGGCGGCGTGTCGGCGACGACGATGGCCTCGGCGGTGACGGGCTCGCCGTCGTCGTAGCCGTCGCTCGGGGTGGCCACGGCCCACACCGACTGGCCCTTCGCGAAGAGCCCCGCGAGCGACGCGACGTCGTCGGCGCCGACCTCCTCGCCGGCGACCTCCACGCCGTCCACGTACCAGGCCACGGACACGACGACGTCGTCGCCGTCGGCGTCGCCGGGGTCCTGGAACGAGAGCGTGAGCGTGTCCGAGACGGTGGCGTCCTCGGGCGCGAGCGTCAGCCCGCCGAGCGACGGCGGGGCGTTCGCGACGGTGAACGCGACGGCTGCGGGCTCGCCGTCGAGCTCGCCGTCGTCCGGCGTCGCGGTGACCTCCCAGACCTCGCCCCGCGCGGTGACGCCCGCGGGCAGCGTGGCCTCCGCGAGCCCGGCGGGCGCGCCGTCGCGGGACCACGACCAGGAGACGGCGACCTCGTCGTCGTCGACGTCCGCGGCGGTCGCCGTGGCGACGACCTCCTCGCCCGCCACCGGCGCCAGCGGGTCGATCGCGAGCGAGACGGTCGGCGGGGTGTCGGCGATCGTGACCTCCGCCTCGCCGACCGCGCCGTCGAGCTTGCCGTCGCTCGGCGTGACCACGACCTTCCACGTCTCGCCCTTCGTCGTGAGGTCGGCCGACACGGTGGTGCCGCTCGCGTCGGCGGGCGCTCCGTCCACGAACCACGCGTAGCGGTAGGTGACGGCGTCGCCGTTGCCGTCCGCCGCCTCGCCCTGCACGACCGCCTCGAGCGCGTCGAGGGTCGTGGGGGTCGTCGGCGAGATCGCGACCGTCGGCGATCCGGGGGCCTCGTTGCAGGCGACGAGCGAGAGGAGGGCAACCGTGCGGACGTGCATGGCGGCACCTAACGTACGGTGCGAGCGTTTGTTCGTGCCCCCGGGCGGTCGACGGACGCGCTCACCCGCATGGCCGCCCACACCTGGCGTCCGCGACGACCCCGTGCTCTTCCCGCTCTTCGCCGACGCGATGGGCCAGTACCCGCCGGGCACGCTGCTCGAGCTCGCCGACGGCCGCGCCGTGCGCGTGCGCTCGCCCGCGCGGAGCCCCGAGACGTGGGACAAGCCGGTGTGCGCCGTCGTGAAGGGCGCGACCGAGCCGACGGGCACGCTGGTGGACCTCGCGACGGGGGGCGTGGTGGCGGGTTTGTTGGCCGCCAGCACGTGAGGGGAGGGCGAATCAGGGCGCACTTCCTCCGGGAACGACCCAGGGTGGCTCTCCGCGACAAACACCTCTCAGCATTTCCTCGGTGTAGAGGTGGGCGTTGAAGACGAGTGCTCCGGCACAACCCGCCATCAGGATTGCGGCCAGCGTCCAACGTTGGTCCAGCAGACCGCGCAATGTAAGGACGAGCACGGCGAGCACCCAAACAACCTGGACGCCCACGAAGAAGAAGGGAAAGCCGATGTTCAGGAGTACGTCAGCCCAAGCAAATCTATAGTAGGGCTCCTCCCCGCGAGCCGCCATCCACAGCACCACGGACACGCCCAACAGCGGCAGGAAGGTCGCCACAACCGCGGCGAGGACGGCTTCCCGGGGTGGGATCTTCCCAAGAGCCGGAATCAGTCGTTGCACCTTGCCCCCACCCAAGTAGCGAAGAGAGGCACGCTCAATCTTGCCGGCGCTCCCAAGGCGGCTTGTCGTGGCAAACCCCGGCCACCATGTCCCGCACGAAGAGGCGCGAGGTGTGCAACATGAGGCCGGCGCATCCGAATACCACGAGCATCCCGGCCACCCAGCCCTTCCGAAGCCGGTTCGCCGCGACAAGGATCAGCACGACAATGGCCCAAGACGTGCTCGCTCCAACCAAGAAGAACGGGATCCCGACATTCAATACCACGTACCACCAGCCGAACGTGTAGTACGGCTCCACTCCCCGAGCCATCGCAAACGCCGTCAGCGAACATGCCACCAACAACGCAAACGAGAACCCCGCGACACTCTCGGCGGAGCAAGCGAAGGCCCTCATGTGTCAAAACACCTGGCGCCAACTCGCACGATCGGGCAAACAGGTCCTGTAATCGTGCCATTCGGAAGAACGACCGCCGGAATGAAGGGATTTATCACTTTCCACCAGTCCCCAGAGCCATCCTGCACGTTGTCGACGTCCACGTTGGAGGGCGAGTAGCTACCGGGATTTACGAGCAAATATATCCCGTCGGTGATTGTGTTCGGGTCCGAACCATCCGACCACACCAAGACCGCGTCTGCGCTCAGGTTGATGACGAACCCGCGCGGAAATTCAGCATATTGCTCGAAGTCGAAGCGTTCGTCTCCAGGACTCCACCGGTCCGTGACATCGGTGGAGTCGCCTTCCTGGGACGAGGTCGGGTCGCCGATGTTCTCCACGTCCGGCGCATCGTGACGCGTCGGACCGTCGCCGGGGTCCATTTCCTCGCCTCCGCCCTCCTCCGACCCGTCCTCACCCCCGTCCGACAGAAGGTCATCCCACCACTGGCTGTCGTCCTCCTCGGGCAGCTCCGAGCAGTTCGGCAGCTGAATGTCCTTCGTCGTCGTATTGTGCAGCTCGGTGGCCTCCCTGTCGCAAGTCGAGCTCGCATACCCCACACCGGTGGCTGTGCCTCCTTCACACCCGACCACCTCGTCACACGCATCCAGGCCCTGGTTGTAGACGTAGGTCGCCGTCCAGTTTTCGCCGGTGGGCAGGCCGCTGCCCATACACATGGTGATCGCACGCACGTGGCCGTAGTCTTCGCCGGAGGGACAGCAGCCCGAGTAGTCGGTGCACTCGACGTCTTCCGCGCAGCAGTCACCCGAGCCGTCGCCGCACTCCGTGAGCGTGATCTCGCTCCTGGTTTGATCGTTCTTGTTCGAGCCGCACGGAGAACCGGCCGGGTACGGGTTGTAGCAATCACATCCGCCCGACGACGTCCCGTCGATGGTTTTCCTGCCGGCCCCCGGAAGGCGGATGCTCTTCCGGACCACGGACCCGGCGGCAGGCGCCACGCCGGGAAGCGACTTCGCGCCCAGCCCCGCGGCCGGCAGGCGTGTGCGCCCCGGCAGGCTCCGCCGCCCGGTCGGCCCCTTCGGGCGTTTCGATCTCGGGAGCGTGACCCCCATCCCCGCCAGCGTCTCGCGCGCCCCCGCCTTTCCCGCTGGCGGCGTCCGGATGGCGGACGTGACCTGGGCGGCGGACAGGTTCGGCACCGACACCCTCGCGGCCAGCCACGCGGCATGGCCGTTGACGGCGTCCTCGAGGATGGCCCGGCGGGGGTCGCGCGTCATCGCCTACGCCTTCCGTACCCCGACTGCCGCCGCCACGCTCGCCTGCCCTCAAGTGCGCCCGAACCCCGCCGCCCGGTGTACCCTTGCCGCCGATGGAAGCGCGGCTCGGACCCTTCCGCCTCCTCGGCCCGGTCGCGCGGGGCGGGATGGGCGAGGTCTGGCGCGGGCTCCACGTCCGCCAGCGCGTGCCCGTCGCGGTGAAGGTCCTCGGCGAAGAAGGCGGGCGATGGCGCGAGACGCTCGAGGCCGAGGTGCGCGCCGTCGCCCGGCTCGACCACCCCGGCGTGGTGCTCGTGTTCGACCACGGCGTCGTCGACGCGGCGACCGAGGCCGCCACGGGCAAGCGCATCCGCGCGGGCAGCCCGTGGCTCGCGATGGAGATGTGCTCGGGCGGCACGCTCAAGAACGCCGTGTCGCGCGACTGGCGGGACCTGCGCCGCACGCTGCTGGACGTCCTCGCGGCGCTCGCCCACGCCCACGCGCGCGGCGTGCTCCACCGCGATCTCAAGCCCGACAACGTGCTCCTCGCGACCGCGGAGGACGTGCGCCCCGGCCTGAAGCTCACGGACTTCGGGCTCGCCTTCGCGCGCGAGGCCGAAGGGAAGGGCCGCGTCGTGACCGGCACCCCCGCGTACATGGCGCCCGAGCAGTTCGCGCGCGCCTGGCGCGAGTACGGGTCCTGGACCGATCTGTACGCCCTGGGCTGCGTCGCCTGGAAGCTCGCGACGGGCGAGCCCCCCTTCGGCCAGACGCGGCCGCCCGAGGTGCTGGCGATGGCGCACGAGCAGCTGCCCGTGCCGGCCTTCAAGCCCCGCATCGTCGTGCCGCAGGGCTTCGAGGAGTGGGTGCGGCGCCTGCTCGAGAAGGCGCCCGAGCGCCGCACGCAGCGCGCGGCCGACGCCGCGCTCGCGCTCAAGGCCCTCGACGGGCGGCCGCCGCCCGCGCTCGCGGAGGACTGGCGCCCCACCGAGGCCCCGCGCATCCCGATGCGGCTGGTGGGTGTGGGCCTCGGGCTCTACGCCCTGCGCACGTTGCCGATGGTCGACCGCGAGGCCGAGCGCGACCAGCTCTGGGCCACCCTGCACGAGGTGCGGCGGACCTGGTCGGCGCGGATCGTCCTGCTCCACGGGCCCGCCGGGTGCGGGAAGACGCGCCTGGCGGGGTGGATCGCGGAGCGGGCCCACGAGACCGGCGCCGCCCACGTGCTGCACGCGGAGCACGCCGCCGAGGGCGACGACGCGCTCGGGCGCATGGTCGCGCGCTTCCTCGACGCGCAGGGCCTCGAGGGCGAGGCGCTGCTCGCGCGCGTGAAGCGCGTGCTCGGGCCCCGCGGGGTCGACGACGCCGGCGAGCTCGCCGCGGTCGCCGCGCTCGCGAGCGGCACGGGCCGGCTCGAGCCGGGCGAGCGCCACGCGGTCCTGCGGCGCCTGCTCGAGCGCCTCTCGGTCGAGCGGCCGGTGGTGGTGCGCGTGGAGGACGTGCACTTCGGGGGCGACGCGCTCGCCTTCGTCGCGCACCTCGTCGCCGCGCAGGAGACGTCGCCCGCGCCGGTGCTCGTGCTGATGACCGCGCGCGCCGAGGCGCTCGCCGAGCGCCGGTCCGAGGCGATGTTGCTCTCCGACGTGATGGGCATCGGCGCGGCGTGTACCTGGCTCGAGGTCCGGCCCCTCGCCCCGGCCGACCAGGTCGAGCTGGTCGAGCGCCAGCTCGGGCTCGCCGGCGACCTCGCCGAGAAAGTGCGCGAGCGCTCGGCCGGCAACCCCGCGTTCGCCGTCCAGCTCGTCGGGGACTGGGTCGCCCGCGGCATCCTCGAGGCCACCGACCAGGGCTTCTCGCTGCGGCCGGGCGCCCAGGCCGACCTGCCCGACGACATCCACGCGGTGTGGGCGAGCCGCATCACGCGCGCGCTGGAGCCCTACGGAGAGCGCGCGCTCGCCGCGCGGATCGCGCTCGAGATCGCGGCGACGCTGGGCAACCAGGTCGACGAGGTGGAGTGGCGCGCCGCGTGCGCGGCCGCGGGCGTACGCATGCCCGAGGCGCTGCTGGAGCGACTGGCGGCCGAGCGGCTGGCGAACCTGGTCGACCGCGACGACGCGCCGGGGATCGTGTGGGCCTTCGCGAACGGCATGATCCGCGAGAGCCTCCAGCGCAGCGCCGCCGACACCGAGCGCGCGCCGGGGCACCACCGCGCCTGCGCCACCGTGCTCATGGGGCGCGGCGAGGAGCCGGGGCTCGCCGAGCGGCTCGGGCGACACCTCGTGGCCGCCGGCTCGCCCGCCGACGCGCTCCCCTGGCTCATGCAGGGCGCGCGCGATCGCTCCCGCCAGGGCGACTTCCGCGGGGCCGCCGCGTTGTGCACGCTGCGCGACGAGGCGCTCAAGCAGCTCGCCGTGCCGACGTCCGACGCGCGGTGGGGCGAGAGCCGCCTGCTCGCCACGCAGCTGCTCCTGCGGCAGGGTCAGGTGGAGGCCGCGCTCGCCGAGGCCGACCGCCTGCTCGCCGACGCGCGCCGCCACGAGTGGCCCGCGACCCTGCCCGACGCGATGGCCCTCCGCGCGGAGCTCGCCCGCGCCGCCGGCGAGCCCGGGATGGCGCTGGAGCTGCACAACCAGGCGCGCGTGCTCTTCGAGCGCATCGGCAACGAGCGCGGCGCGGCCGCGTCGCTCCTCGGGCTGGCCGAGCTCGCCGCCGACCTCGGCGAGCTCTCGCGCGCGATGCGGCTCCTGCAGCAGGCGCAGGCCACGCTCGCCCGCGGCGCCGACCCGCGGCTCGTCGGCGACTGCCTGCGGCTGCGCGCGGACGTCGCGCGGCGGCAGGGCTCGCTGGAGCTCGCGAGCGAGCTCTGCGCGCAGGCCCAGACCGTCTACGCGCGCATCGGCAACCGCAGCGGGCAGGCCGAGTGCCTCTGTGTCGTGGGCGACGTCGCCCGCGCGCGAGGCGACCTCGTGTCCGCGACCGGCGCCTACCGCAACGCGCTGCGCGTGTTCGAGGCGGTCGGCTCCGCGGCCGCGGTGACGCCGCTCATGCGGCTCGGCCTCGTGCTGGTGCTGGAGGGGCGCTCCGCCGAGGCCGGCGAGGTGCTCGACGTCGCGCGGCGGATGGCCGAGCAGCAGGGCCAGCGCGCCGTCGTCGCCGTCGTCCACGCCCTGTCGCTCCCCGTCGCCGCGGCCGGCCGCCGCCTCGCCGCGTTCGACGCCCACCACGCGGAGGCGCTCGCGCTCCTGCACGGCACCGACCGCGTCGACCCCGACGTCGCGACCGCCGCCGAGCTCGCGGCCGACCTGCTGAAGCGGGACCTCGTCCGCAGACGACGCGCGCTCGAGCTGGCCCGCGCGCAGTGGGCGGCGCTCGGCCGGAACGAGCGCGCCGCCGAGGTCGCCAGCGCGCTCCGCCGCCTCCAGTAGACGCACCCGGGGGCGGGCTTAGGGTACGGAGGCGCGGGTGAGGAGAACCTCCCACCCACGCCCACGGGGGTGGGGGCGACATGCGGGTGTACAGGCGGGGCAACATCGCCCTCACGGTCGCGTTGTCGGCGGCGGTGATCTTCTCGTTCGCGGCCGTCGCGATCGACCTCGGGTACGCGCGCGTGGTGCGCGTGGAGCTGCAGAACGGCGCCGACGCCGTGGCGCACGCGGCGGCGACCAAGATCGACGGGACGGCCGAGGGGCTGACCGCGGCGACGGCGAGCGGGCATGGCGTCGCGGGGAGGAACGAGGCGGCCGGCGCCCCCGTGACGCTCGCCGAGGACGGGCTCCAGCTCGGCATCTGGGACCACGACACCGCCGCGTTCACCGCGAGCAACGACCCCATGTTGGTGAACGCGGCGCGCGCCGAGACCCGCGTACCGACGCTCCAGACGTTCTTCGCGCGCATCTTCGGGCGAACGTCCGTGGAGGTCGGCGCGCGGTCGGTGGTCACGCGCGAGCACGGCGGCGCGAGCGAGGTGGAGTGTTTCCTCCCGCTGGCCATTCCCGACTGCCTCATCGACTACCACGGCGGGATCGCCTCCCTCGCCGACGTCACGCTGGGCCTCAGCCCGTCGGGTATCGACGGGATCGGGTGGGCCTGCGCCAACTGCGGGCCGTCCGCGGAGGGCTCGCGGACCCAGATCGAGGACTGCGAGTCGATGGGGCCCGCGTCGGTCGGCGACCCCGTCGGGCTGCAGAACGGCGTGGCCACGTCGCCGATGACCGCGCTGGCGGACGCCGTCACGAGCTCCGCGACGCGCTGGCGCACGTCCACCTGGGGCACCCTGCCCTCGCCCCTCGTTGGCAGCGCGGTCCCGTCGAGCGCCTTCGGCAACACGTTCGAGGCCGCGATCATCGTGTTCGACGGCACCGCCGGCGGCTACTGCAGCGGCGACGGCGGCGCGTTCAACGGCACGGCCACGATCACGGGCTTCATGTGGGCGTCCGTGTACGACGTGCGGACCAGCGGCGGGGGCGACGACCCGACGATCCGCATGCGGCTCGACCCGCTGGGCGAGCACCTCGTGGGCACCGAGGGCGGCGGTCCGGACTGGGGGGTGCTCGGCACGAGCCCGCCTCGCCTCGTGTCGTCGCAATAGCGGGCAGGCGAGGAGCCGCCGGGGGTGGACGCGCGGAACCGGGGGCTTACGCTTCGGACGTCCACACCGGGGGGTGCTGGGGTGCGAAGCTCTCGAAAGGGCCAGGTGGCCCTCATGGTCGCGTTGTCGGCCGCGGTCCTCTTCTCCGTCGCCGCGATCGCCGTCGACCTCGGCTATGGCCGCATGGTGCGCGTCGAGCTGCAGAACGCGGCCGACGCGGCGGCCCACGCGGCCGTCCAGCGGCTCGACGGCACGAGCGCCGGGTTGTCCTCCGCGCGGACCGTCGCCGTGCAGGTCGCCGGCGAGAACCAGGCGGGCGGCGAGGCCGTGCGCCTCGACGCGAACACGGGCAACGCCTCCGACGGCGACCTCGTGCTCGGCGTCTGGGACGCCGACGCCGGGACGTTCACGCCGAGCACCGACCCGGCGCTCGTGAACGCGGCGCAGGCCCACGCGCGCATCCCCACGCTCGGCACGTTCTTCGCGCCGGTTTTCGGCCGGACGAGCCTCGCGGTGGGCGCGACCTCGATCATGGTCGCCGAGCACGGCGGCGCCAGCGAGGTCGAGTGCTACCTCCCGCTCGCGATCCCCGACTGCCTCATCGGCTACCACGGCGGCGTCGAGGAGATGACCGACATCACGCTCTCGCTGTCGCCCGCCGGCGTCGACAGCGTCGGGTGGGGGCGGGCGAACGGCACGCCGAACGCGAATTGGAGCCGCGACATGATCACCTCCTGCGACGAGGAGGAGGAGGCCGAGGTGGGCGATCCGGTCGGCCTGCAGAACGGCGTGGCCACCTCCGCGCTCCAGGCCCTCGTCGACGCCATCTCGACCTCGTCGACGGAGTGGCGGGAGGACACCTGGGGGGAGATCCCGTCCCAGCTCCAGCGCAGCGACGTGCCTCGCGAGGACTATGGCAACACCGTGGAGGGCGCCGTCCTCGTGTTCGACGGAGGCAGCTCCTACTGCACCGGGAACGGCGGCTCGTTCAACGGGACCGAGACCATCGTCGGCTTCATGTGGGGCGCGGTGTACGACGTCCAGCTGCCCGGCAGCGGACGGGGTCGGGGTTCGTCCAGCGTCGGGACGATCCGCATGCGCCTCGACACCGTCGAGGATTACAACGTCGGCACCGCCGGCGGCGGACCGGACTGGGGCGTGCTCGGCTCGAGCCCGCCGCGGATGGTCGCCGTCTACTGACGCGCCTCCGTTTGTTTCTTCGCAAACATCCGACCATGGGTGGCAGATCTCTTCCATCCAAATTGGCAAGTCCTTCTCTTCTCGCGCTTCGGGTCCCGGGCGAAGGTCATCGCGTCGAGGAGGGACTCGTGCGTGCACGCTCCGGAAACGTGGCCGTCACCGTCGCCGTCTCGCTCACGGTCCTGCTGGGCTTCGGCGCGCTCGCCGTGGACCTCGGTTGGGGCCGGCTCGTCGACCAGCAGCTCCAGTTCGCGGTCGACGCCGCCGCCCACGCGGGGACCGTCCAGCTCGACGGCACCGACGCGGGGCTCTCCCGCGCGCGAGCCAGCGCCCTCGCCGTCGGCGGTGCTCACGAGGTCGGCGGCTCGGCCCTCCAACTGGCGGACGCGGACGTGGAGGTGGGCGTCTACGCCGACGGCGCGTTCACGCCCTCGAACCAGGCCTCCGCCGTCAACGCCGTCCGGGTGAACGGCGCGCGGACGGGCCTCGGCCTGTTCTTCGCCCCCGCGGTGGGCCGCTCGTCGCTCGACGTCGGCGCGACCGCCACGATGGTGGCCGAGGTCGGCGGCGCCCGGGAGGCGGACTGCTTCCTCCCCGTGGCCGTCCCGTCCTGCCTCATCACGGCGCATGCCGGGCTCGACAACCTCCAGACGGTGGAGTTCAAGCTCAACCCGGCCGGCATCGACAACCTCGGCTGGGCCATCCCGAACGGCTCCGCCAACGCCTCCGCGATCCGGAGCCAGATCGCCAACACGTGCGGCAGCGCCCCCGCGACCATCGGCGACCCCATCTCGCTCTCCAACGGCTCGATCTCGTCGGCGCTCTCCGACCTCGCGACCGCGGTGAACGCGTCGTCGTCGACGTGGGACACGTCGCTCTGGGGGGCGCTGCCGAGCCGGATGGCCGGGAGCGCGATCTCCACGACGAAGTACGGCCGGACGCTCGAAGGCGTCGTCGCCGTGTTCGACGGGGGCTCCTCGTACTGCAGCCCGTCGGCGCCCTGGAACGGCACCCGCACCATCGTCGGGTTCATGTGGGGCGCGGTGTTCGACGTGAAGACCTCGGGCGGGGCGGCGGACCGCACGATCAAGATGCGCATCGACGTCACCGGCTCGCGCGGCGACCGCGCCGGCTCCGACGGCGGCGGGCCCGACTGGGGCGTCACCGCCGAGAGCCCGCCCCACATGATCGTCGACTAGGCGATAGCTGGGGGCGATGCCCCACCCCCACGCCGACGCGGCCGCACGGCAGGCCGACTCCACCCTCGACGCCGCCATCGACGCCCTGAGCGGCTACCTGCGCTACCCGGCGATCTCCTGCGACCCCGCCCACGCGGACGACGTCCGCGCCCTCGCCGAGCGGGTCGCCGCCGATCTCGCCGCGTCGGGCTTCGACCGCGCGCGCGTGCTCTCGCTCCCCGGCGCGTTGCCCTGCGTGGCCGCCGAGTGGCTGCGCGCGCCCGGCAAGCCGACGGTGCTCATCTACGGCCACCTCGACCTGCAGCCCGTGAAGGGCGAGCCCTGGTCGAGCCCGCCGCACGAGCCGACCCGCCGCGGCGACAGGCTGTACGCGCGCGGCGCCGCCGACGACATGGGCGGGTGGGTGTCGCACCTCCACGCCCTGCGCGCGTGGCTCGCCACGGCCGGCGAGCTCCCCCTGAACGTGAAGCTCCTCGTCGAGGGCGAGGAGGAGATCGGGAGCCCCAACCTCGAGCGGTACATGGACGCCCACCCCGACGCCTTCGAGAGCGACGTGATGGTGCTGACGGACTGCGACAACCCCTCGGTCGACGTGCCCGGGCTGACCATCTCGCTGCGCGGCATCCTCGAGTGCACCGTGCGCTGCACGGCGCTGACCGCGGACATCCACTCCGGGCTCTGGGGCGGGATGATCCCCGACGTCTCGACCGCGCTCTGCACGCTGATCGCGCGCCTCGTCGACGAGAACGGGCGGCTCCGGGCGCCGCGCGCCGAGGTGCCCGAGGCGTGGCGCCAGCGCGCGTGGTCGGTGCCGTTCGACGGCGAGACCGTCGCGAAGGGCGCCCACCTCGCGGAGGGCGTGTCGCCGCTCCCGACGGCGGGCTCGCCGCCGGCCGAGCACCTCTGGCGCCAGCCCGCGGTCACCGTGGTGTCCACGACCCTGCCGACGAAGGAGCGCAAGAAGAACGCGCTGCGCACGTCCGCGGAGGCCATCCTGTCGATCCGCGTCGCGCCCGGGCAGGCCGACGACGCGCTCGAGCGCGCGCTCGCCGCGGAGCTCACGCGCGATCCGCCGGGCGGCGTGAAGGTCGAGGTCTCGTGGGGCGAGGGCGCGTCGGGCGCGTGGCTCTACGAGCCGAAGGGGCCGGCGTTCCCGGCCGCCGAGCGCGCCTACGAGCGCTCCTGGGGCAAGAAGCCCCTGTACATCGGCATCGGCGGGTCCATCCCGTTCGTGTCGCTGTTCGGGCGCCGCTTCGGCGACCTCCCGCTCCTGCTCAATGGCGTCATCGACCCCGAGACCACCGCCCACGGCCCCGACGAGTCGCTCCACCTCGGCGTCTTCCGCAAGGCGGTGCTCGCCAACGTGTACCTCTACGACGAGCTCGGGGCGCTGCCGGAGCTGGTCCGGCGCTGACGATGTGGTGGCTCTTCGGCTGCTCCACGCCCGCGCCGCCGCTCGTGCTGCCGGTCTCGTCGCCGGCGACGGCGGGGGCCACCGCGCTCCCGGCCACGCGCTTCGTCGGCCCGCTCGACGTCTCCGGCGCCCCGCGCCTCTGCGACGCCGACCGCGGCGAGCTCCTCGCCGACGGCACCTTCGGGTGGCGCGTGATCGCCGTCTCCGGCGGGCGGGTGGTGTTCCCGCCCGACCTCGAGGCGCTCGCCCGCCGCTGGCGCGACGAGGACCGCATGGCCGCCATCCGCTGCCCCGCGCCGCTCGTCACGGACGTGCTCGTCGCCGGCGAGGGCGACGTCCCCGCCGAGGTGCTCGCGCTCCTGCCCGGGAAGGTGTGGAGGCTCGCGGAGGCCCGCGTCGAGATCCGGGCGACGGACACGCTCGCGGTGCGCGAGCTCAGCCCGCGATCCCCCGCCCGATGATCGTGCCCATCGCCATCGTCGTGATGCTGGGGTTCACGCCGAGCGACGTCGGGAAGATCGAGCTGTCCGCGAGCCAGAGGCCGTCGAGCGCGTGGGCTCGCCCGTCCGGGCGGATCACGCTCGTCGCCGGGTCGGTGCCCATGCGGCAGGTCGACATCGGGTGGCTCGCGTACATCGTGTAGTCGGTGAGCGCGCGCGTCTCCAGCTGCGCGACGAGATCCTCCGCGGTGCGGCACGGCTTCACGCCGAACACGGGCGCGAAGACCTCCGTCGCCCCGCCCGCGAGCAGCACCTTCGCCGCCCACTCCATGCCCTTGCGGATACGCACGACGTCGCTCTCCGCGAAGTCGTAGGTGATGCGGGCTCGCCCGTCGCCCCACGCGGAGACGGCGCCCTCGCCCGTGTCCGAGATCATCACGACGAGGCCGCACAGGTACTCGAGCCGCTCGAGCATGCGCTTGGCGTCCGCGCCCGTCGCGCCCGCCGCCGACACACACGCCTCGGGCGGCGCCGAGAACGTGTGGGGCAGTACCCCGGGGAGGTCCGGGCAGTGGAACCACGCGCCCTGGGTGGCGCCCTTCCAGAGCTCGACGGGCTCGTCGCACCAGCCGAGCACCGCGTTTCCCGGGTGGATGTGGAGGCCCTTGCCGACGGCGGGCCCGAGCTCGAGCCCCGCGACGTGCAAGAGGCGCGGCGTGCCGATGCCGCCGGCGGCGATCACCACGCGCTCCGCGCGGACGGTGACGAGGCCGCCGGGCTCGTTCGTGTCCGCGTGGCGCATGCGCCCGCGCACGCCGACGGCGCGGCCGCCCTCGACGAGGACCTCCGTCACCTTCGTCTCGGCCTGGATCCGCGCGCCCGCGGCCACGGCGTCGACGAGCAGGTTGAGGTTGACGCTCGCCTTCCCGAGGCTGGGGCAGCCGAAGTAGCAGACGCCGCAGCCGACGCAGCCGGGCGTGGCGCGGTCGAGCCAGCCGCCTTCGAGCCCCAGCTTCTCCACGCCGCGGACGACCAGCGCGTTGTTGCGCCCGCCGATCTCCGGGCGGGTGGGGCCGATGCCGAGCAGCTCCCAGAGCTCGTCGTAGACGGGGCGCACGTTCGCCGGCGAGTAGCGGTCGTCGCCCAGCGCCTTCGTCCAGCCGTCCAGCACGTAGTCGGGGCAGCGCCACGCGATCGCGCTGTTGATCAGCGACCCGCCGCCCACCCCGCGCCCGGCGGCGATGGGCACGAACGTCGAGCCCGTCGCGACCATGCCGCCGCCTTCCTGCATGTGGTGGCGCATGGTGTGGCCCTGGTTCGGCCGGAAGCGGCTCTCCGCGGGCCCCTCCTCCACGAGCCACACCTTCGCGCCCGCGAGCGCGAGCGCCCGCGCGCAGGCGGCTCCGCCGGGGCCGGTGCCGACGATCACCACGTCGCAGTCGATGTCGCGATCGGCCGTCGCGAAGCCGTCCGCGGGCGGCGCCACCCCGCGCAGCGGGCCGTCGCCGGGCTTCCAGAGCGTCGCGACGCCGACCGGGCTCACCGGCCGAACCCGCAGCCGAAGTGGCGGGCGAGGCGCGGCGCGACATCGGGGTGCGACGTGTACGCCATCCCGACGAACAGGTGGAACGACTGGAAGAGCCCGCGCAGCTCCGCCGTCGGGCTCGCGAGCCCCTCGGCGACCACCGCGGCGGCCTCCTCCGGCGCGAGGAAGCGCAGGCGCGCCCCCCGCGTCGCGACCGGGAACGCGTCGAGCGCGTGCAGCGACACCCGGAGCAGGTTGCGTTGCGTCGGCTCCATCCCGAGCAGCACCACGTCGAGGTAACGGGCGGCTCCGACGTCGCGCCCGCCGATCGCCGGCTCGCCGCCGGTGGGGTACGCCGCTTCGGCGAGGGCGTCGACGATGGCGGCCTCGTCCTCCGAGAGCACGGCGTAGCCCTCGCCCGCGCCCTGGTCCCACCACGAGGCCGCGATCCCGCCGGCCCCCGCCGCGGACGCCGCCGCGACGAGCGCGGCGCCAGCGAGGAGATGGCGGCGGGTGAGGCGCACGCGCCGGCTTATCCGAATAGGAAGGGGCGGTGACGCGCACCCTCGACTTCGCCGACCACCGTCGCGACCTCGGGTCCAACCGCTACGTCTACGCGGTGGTCTCGCGGCGGGCGCGCGGGCTCTCGATCGGGGTGAACCTCAACCCCGACAAGGTCTGCAACTTCGACTGCCCGTACTGCCCGGTCGACCGCACCACGCCGGGGGCGCCGCCCGACGTCGACGTCGACGTGCTCGCCGGCGAGCTCGACCGGCTCCTCGGCTGGGTGGGCGACCG
>JBMOQZ010000093.1:0-27325 GCA_049322475.1 Myxococcota bacterium
TCCCCCGCAAGGGGGGGAGGGTGGCCCGATGGGCCGGGAGGGGGGTGTCGGACCAACGGAAGTGTCGAGGGACTTTCGTCAGCCACCCACCGTCAAGGGGGCACGAACCTCACCACCCTCCCTTCGCCCTCCACCCCCATGTTCCCGAGGATCCATCCCACGCGGCCCATGTCGGGCCGCCCGCGCAGGTACTGCGTCCGCCACGCCGTCCGCGGGTTCCGCAGGATCCCGGCGAGGAACGCGGCCTCCTCCGGCAGGAGCCCCTGCGGCGACTTCAGGAAGTACGCCCGCGCCGCCTGCCGCGCGCCGCGGATCCCCGGGCCCCACTCCACCACGTTGAGGTACAGCTCGAGGATCCGCTGCTTCCCGAGCTCCCGCTCCATCTCCACCGCGTAGAGCAGCTCGCGGAGCTTGCGCGCGTAGGTGCGCTCGCCGTCGAGGAAGAGGTTCTTCGCGAGCTGCTGGGTGAGCGTGCTCCCGCCGCGCACGATCTCGCCCTTCTCCTCGTTGGCGGCGTCGGCCTCGAGCATGCCCTCGACGTCGTAGCCGGGGTGCGCGCGGAAGCGGACGTCCTCGGCGGCGATCACCGCGGAGGGCAGCCAGGGTCCGATCTGCCCGAGCGGGGTCCAGTCCGGCGTGCCCTCGCCCCCGCGCGCGAGCACGCGGACGCCCTCGGGGTCCTTGCCCCAGAACGTGAAGCTCCCGAACGTGAAGCCCTCGCCGACGAGCCCGTCGACCGTGAAGCCCTCGACCGTCGGCTTCACGTCGACGTCGCCGGGCCAGGCGAAGGTCACCTCCGCGCGCACGCGCCCCCCGATCCGCGCCGCGCGCGCCTCGGGCACGATCGCGCCCAGCGCGGCGTACACGTCGGCGATGGGCGCGTCGACCACGGCGGCGCCCTTCGCGACGCCGTCCTCCGAGGTCGCGTCGACCTCGACGGGCACGTCGGCGACCCGTACCTTCCCGGCGAAGCGCTTCCCTTCGACGCGCCCCTTCGCGCGCACGGACACGGCCCACGGGACGTTGGCGAGCGCCGCGTGGCGGACGACGCAGTCGCAGGAGGCCTCGACGGCGAGCGCGTCGCCGTCGGGCTGGGCGCGGACCACGACCACGCCGTGCTCGGTCGGGAGCGTGGCGTGGACGACGTCGCCGTCGATCGTCACGCCCTCGCCGGCGAGCCTGCGGGCCGGGAAGAGCTCGCCCGAGAGCGGCGGCAGCGGCGTGCCCGTCACGACGAGGTCGGTCACGTCGACGCGGGTGAGGGGGAGCGACCCTTTGCCGCCCTCTCCTCCGCGCGGCGGCGGCGTCCGGACGCTCGCCAGCGCGAGGCTCCGGTCCCAGCGCAGCTCGGCGGTCGCGACGGCGAGCTCGCCCCGGACGAGGTCGCGGAAGCAGAGGCCCGTCGCGCACCAGCGCGCGTGCCCGACGGCGACGCCCTTCGCGCCGAGGACCGCCGTCGCGAGCGCCGGCACCGCGAGGACGAGGAGCACGAGCGCGATCCCGGCGATCGCGACCTTCCTCAACGCGCCACCAGGCTCGCCACCGTCTCGTCGAGCCGGGCGTTCGGCGCGCCGAGGATCTCCGCGACGAGGTCGCTGCCGACGGCCCCCTCGACGAGCCCCGGGCGCGTCGCGGCGCGGTACCTCAGGATGACCTCGCGCACGCTCACGCGGTCGGGCGGCAGCGCGGGGAGGTAGCCCGCGGGCGACTCGGCGAGGATGCCGGCGTCCTCCAGCGTCTCGAGCGCGGCGCGCACGAACGTGGGCTCGCTGTGCAGCTCGCGTGTGACGCCGGCCTCGGGCGTGGGGCCGCCGCCCCGGACCCAGTTCCGCGCGACGACGAGCAGGCACTGGAGCCCGAAGAGCGCGTCCGCGTGACGACGTGCGTGTTGCTCGCCCTGGAGCAGCCGCTCCTCGGCCTCGAGCAGATCGCCGTGGCGCTGGGTCACGTACGCGAGCTCCACCCCCACGAGCACGATGATCCAGAGCGTGTAGAGCCAGATCAGGAAGATCGGGAAGAAGCCGAGCGAGCCGTAGATCGCGGCGGCGGCGTCGCCCGCGCCGAGCACGTCGGTGTAGGCGGCGAAACCGACCTTCGCGATCTCGAAGAGGATGGCGCTCACGAGCCCGCCGAAGATCGCCGGCGTCCACCGCACGTGGGTGTCCGGCAGCGTGCGGATCGCCCCGACGAACGCGAGCGCGGTGAGGAGGACGGGGACGGCGTGCCGGCGCCACTGCGAGCCCGCCTCGTCGAGCTCGGCCGTGTAGTGGAAGCCGAGCGCGAGCAGGAGCGGCGCGATCGTCACGGTGGCGTAGAAGATCGCCAGCCGCAGCACGATCCCGCGCTTCACGCGCACGTTCCAGAGGTGGTTGTAGGCCTCCTCGACCGAGAAGTAGATGCGCGAGGCGGTGAACCCCACGCCGGCGAGCCCGGCGAGCCCGAGCGAGCGCATGTCGACCTCGGCGAGCCAGCCGTCGAGGGTGGTCCCGACGTCGCGCACGCTGCCCGCGAGGAGCGTGTTGTAGATGAGCGCGCGCACGGGCCCCGCGCTCTCCGCGCCGAGCCCCTCGACCACGGCGGCGACGAGCAGGAGCATCGGCACCACCGCGACGAGCGACCAGTACGCGAGCGTGGCCGCGCGCACGTGCACCTGGTCGCGCGTGAGCTCCCGCGCGACGATCGCGGTGGTGACCAGCGCGCGCCTCGCCCACGGCGGCGTCTCGGGCCGGCGGACGGCGAGCTGGTACCAGGCGTCGACGCGGTCGACCATCACGGGCGCAGGATAGTCCAGCGGGATGCTCCGCGTCCGCGCCCGCGCCCGCCCGCACCACCCCTGGGTCTTCGCCAACGAGGTCCTCGACCCGCCCGTCGCGGAGCTGCCGCCCGGCGAAGCCGTGGAGGTCGCCGATCCGAAAGGGCGGGTGCTCGGGCGCGGCTACTGCAACCCCCACTCGCTGATCACGATCCGCATCGTGACGCGCGGGCACGGGGACGTCGACGGCGTGGAGCTGTACCGCGAGCGCCTCGCCGCCGCGCTGGAGCTGCGGGCGCGCGCGCTGCCGGGGCGGGTGTCGATGCGGCTCTGCGCGGGCGAGGCCGACGGGCTCCCGGGGCTCGTGATCGACCGGTACGCGGACGTGCTCGCCGTGCAGATCACCACGCTCGGGATGGAGCGCCGCAAGGAGCTCTTGCGCGAGGCGATCGAGGGCGTGCTGAAGCCGCGCGGAGCGTTCCTGCGCGACGACGCCGGGTCGCGCGCGCTCGAAGGCCTCCCGCAGGTGCCCGGCGTGTGGTTCGGGGAGGTGCCCGAGCGCGTCGCGTTCGACGAGAACGGCGCGCGGTTCCTCGCGGACGTGCGCGGCGGGCAGAAGACGGGCTTCTTCTTCGACCAGGCCGAGAACCGGCTGTTCGCCGCGCCCCGGTGCGCCGAGCGTCGCGTGCTCGACGTGTACGCCCACTCGGGCGCGTGGGCGATCCACGCGATGCGGGCGGGGGCGACGTCGGCGACCGCGGTGGACTCGAGCGCGGCCGCGTGCGCCGGCATCCGCGAGAACGCCGCGCTCAACGGCGTCGCCGTCGAGGTGGTGGAGGGCGACGCCCGCGACGTGATGGAGCAGCTCTTCCACGCAGGCGAGCGCTTCGACGTCGTGTGCGTCGACCCGCCCGCGTTCGCGAAGAACCGCAAGTCGGCGGGCGCGGCGCTCGGGGCCTACAAGGCGGTCAACGCGGCGGGCCTTCGGCTCGTGCGGCCCGGCGGGCTCTTGTTCGCGTCGTCGTGCTCGCACCACGTCCACGCCGATCGCTTCGAGGAGGCCGTGCTCGCCGGGGCGCGGCAGGCCGATCGCGGCGTCGTGCTGCTGCGCCGCGGCGGCCAGGCCCCGGACCACCCGATCCTGCCGGGCGTGCCGGAGACCGAGTACCTCAAGCACCTGGTGTTCGGGGTGCGATGATCGAGCGCTGAGCGATACTCCCGCCCGGATGCCCGCCCTCCACCCCGTCGGCGTCGCGCGCGCGGTCGGCGCGGCGGTCTGGCACGCCCCGGTGGCGGTGGGGCGCGTGGTGCAGCTGGTGCTGGAGGTGGTCTCCCGCGCGGCGCGGCGGCTCGCGCCGGCGGGCTCGGAGGGCGCGCGGAGCGTGGTCTGGCGCGTCACGGTCGACCAGGTCTGGTACACGGGCGTGGAGGCCGTGCCGCTCGTCTGCGGGCTCGCCACGCTGGTGGGCGTCACGACGATGGGCGTCGGCTTCCGCACCCTGCACGCCTTCGGCGCGGAGGGCGCGTTCGGCACCGTGCTGGAGAAGATCATCGCGATCGAGCTCGCGCCGCTGCTCACCGCGGTGATCGTCGCCGCGCGTACCGGCAGCGCGATCTGCACCGAGCTGCTCGCGATGCGGCTCAACGACGAGACGGACGCGCTCGCCGTCCACGGCGTCGATCCCTGGGTGTTCATGGGCGTGCCGCGCCTCGTGGGTGTCACGCTGGCGACGGCCTCGCTGGCGGTGGCGTTCACGGCGACGACCTACGCGGTGTGCCTCCTCGCGACGGTGCCGCTCGGGATCGCGCTGCCGCCGTTCGCCGCCTCGCTCGCCGACGCGATCACCCCCCGCGACGTGCTCCTGCTCGGCGCGAAGGGCCTGTGCTTCGGGCTCGCCGTCGCGGGCACGACGCTGCACCGGGGCTTCACCTACGGCCGCGACGTCTCGGACCTGCCGCGGGCGGGCACGCGCGGCGTGATGGACGCGTTGATCACGGTGTTCGTGCTGGACGCCCTCTTCGCGGTGCTCGCGCCGTGAACGTGCTCGAGCTCGCCGGCGTGCGCGCGCCGAACGGGCGCCCCCTCGACGTCTCGTTGGCCCGGGGCGAGGCGGTGGCCCTGTGGGCGGGCGGCGGGTCGGGCAAGCGGTGGATCCTGCGGACCGCCGCGGGCCTGCGCGATCCGGGGCCCGGTTCGGTACGATGCGCGGCGGCGCGCGTCGCCTACGTGTTCGCGTCGGGAGGGCTCGTCTTCAACATGAGCGCGGTCGACAACGTGACCCTGCCGCTGCGCTTCGCGGGCCTGCCCGCGAGCGAGGCCCGGGCGCGCGCCGGCGACGTTCTCGCCGGCCTCGGGCTCGCCGAGGTCGCCGCCCTCCGCCCGAGCGCCCTGTCCGAGGAGGCCCGCCAGCTCGTGCAGCTCGCGCGGGCGATGGCGCTCCGGGCCGATCTCCTGTTCCTCGAGGACCCGTTCCGCCCGCTCTCGGCCGACACGGCGGCGGCGGTCGCGGCCTGGCTCCGCGGCGAGCTCGACGCCGAGCGGGTCTCCGTGCTCATGAGCTGCACCGACCGTCACGACGGCGAGCGCGTCGGCGCGCGTATCCTCGCGATGGAGCGCTGATGGCGGCCGATCGCGACTTCTGGACGGGCGTGCTGGTGCTGGGGGCGGGGGCGTTCGGGCTCGCCGCCTTCGCGGCCTCGGCGATCAACCAGTTCCAGCCGAACGCCACGCGGTACGTCGTCGCCGCCGACCAGCTCGCCGGCGCGACCGACGGCACGCCCGTCGAGATGAGCGGCTACGAGCTCGGCGCCGTCGAGCACGTGGAGGTGTTGCCCACGCCGCGCCTGCACTTCGAGCTCACGATCGCGGTCCGCCCGGACGTGCCCATCCCCGCGGGCACGCGCGTCGTCATCGCCTCGCGCTCGGTCGCGGGCGGCACGGTGCTCCGGCTCGTCCCGCCCGAGGCGCCCGCGGATCCGCTGCCGCCCGGGGCGACGCTCTCCGCGACGGCGGAGTCCACGCTCTCCGACATCCTCGCGACCGGGCAGCGGACCCTGTCCAACCTCGAGGCGATCACGGGCGAGCTCCGGTCGGTGCTGGTGGACGGCAGACCGCAGGGGAGCCCCGAGGGGGTCGCCGGCACCGTGCGGCGCGTGAACGTCGCGCTCGACGACGCGCACGCGACGCTCGCCTCGATGGACGCGCTCCTGCGGAAGCTCGACGCGACGGCGACGCGCGCGGGCCCCGCCATCGAGCGCGACCTCGCCCAGCTCGACCGCACCCTCGCCACCGCCGACCGGGTCGCCGGCAACGTCGACCGCATCGTCGCGAAGGACGGCGAGCTCGACGTGCTGATCCGCGACCTCGCCGACACGCTGGCCGAGCTCGACGCCGCGGCGAAGGCCGTGCAGGCCTACGATCCCGACGGCAACGCCGACATGGCCAAGATGCTGACGCAGCTCGAGCGGGCCTCGGCGAGCCTCGACCGCTTCATGGGCGCCTTCGAGAAGAAGCCGATCCGCACGCTCACGAAGGGCGTGCCCGCCGAGGAGGCGCCGTGAGCACGCTCGCGGAGGCCGCCGCCGCCGCGGGGTTCACCTGGCCGGAGGCCGAGGCGTGGGCCGAGCGCCTGCTCGACGCCGTCGCGAAGCGCCACGCCGCCGGGAAGGGGGGGCCGTGTGGCCCGGACGCCGCGCGCGTCGACTTCGACACGCTCGTGCTCCCGGAGGAGGGGCCGGCCCCCGCCGCCGCCGCGGTGTCGGCCGCCGCCGCGAAGGCCGCGTGGGAGGTGCTCGCCGCCCGGCCCTGGCGCGAGGCGAACGGCGACCCGAACGCGGTCGTGTTCCAGCGCTGGCCGGAGATGACGCCCGCGCACGTCAAGGTGCTCGCCCGCGGGCTCGCCGCGAAGCCGCCGCCCCCGGGCGAGCTCGCCGACGCCTGGCGCGAGGTCCGCGCGCGCTCGGGCGCCGCGCTGCGGCCGCTGAAGCTCGGCGAGGGGCGAGGGGGCGCGGCGCTCAAGACCGGGCTCCACCAGTCGAAGGTGTACGCGCCGCCGGCGCCGTCGCCGCCGGCGTCGTCGCCCTCGGTCGCGAAGCCGGTCGCGCTCGCAGGCGTCGCGATCGGCGCCCTGCTGCTGCTCGGGGTCGTGGGCGTCCTCGCCGGGCTCGCGTGGTGGGCGGCGTAGCGGTACACTGCCGCCCGTGACGGAAGCCGAGAACGAGCTCTCGAACGGCGCGCAGATCGGCCGCTACACGGTCGAGGCGCGCCTCGGCGAGGGCGGCATGGCCGTGGTGTACCGCGCCCGTCACAACGACCTCGGCAGCCTCCACGCGATCAAGGTGCTGCGCGCGAGCGCGCCCGTCGTGCGCGAGCGGCTGATGCGCGAGGGGCGCGTGCAGGCGTCGCTCCAGCACGCGCACATCGTCACGGTCACCGACGTGGTCGACGTCGGCGGCATGCCGGGGCTCGTGATGGAGTACGTCGACGGGCCCTCGCTGGATGGGCTCATCAGCCGCCGGAAGCTCGACTGGGACGAGATCGACGTCCTCGCGCGCGGCGTGATGAAGGGCGTCGCCGCGGCGCACCGGCGAGGGGTGGTGCACCGCGATCTGAAGCCCGCGAACGTGCTCTGCGCGCGCGGCGAGGACGGATGGGTGGCGAAGGTGGCCGACTTCGGCCTCGTGAAGGCGCTCGACGGCGGCGAGTCCGGCGGCGTGGTCGCCACGCGCGCGGGCATCGCGATGGGCACGCCCGCGTACATGGCGCCCGAGCAGATCAAGGACTCCCGCAGCGTCGACCACCGGGCCGACGTGTGGTCGCTCGGGGTGCTGCTCTACGAGCTCGTCTCGGGCGTCCGGGCCTTCCCGCAGGAGGAGCTCTACCCGCTCATGGCGGCCGTCAGCGCGGGCCAGTTCTCGCCGGTCGAGGAGGCCCGCCCCGACGTGCCGGAGCGCATGGCGCGGACCATCCGCGCGGCGATGGTGCTCGACCGCGACGCGCGCGCCCCCACGGTCGACGCGCTGCTCGCGATCTGGACGGGCAACGCTCGGACGGTCTCGACGGCGGAGAACCTCTCGCCGGACACGAGCGAGCACGGCCGCTCGCTCGTGACCCGCCGCTCGAGCGAGACGATGGCGGCCGGCGTGACGCTCGACCCCAACCTGCAGGCGGCGCCCGCGTCGAAGCCCCCGTCGGTGGCGACGAGCGTCACCACCCTCCCCAACGGCGAGCGCTCCGCGGCGACCGGCGCCGCCATCGGCGGGGCGATCGGCGTCGCCGCGCTCGCCGGCGTGCTCGGGGCCGCCGGGCTCGTGATCGGCCTCGTCGTGGTGGCGATGCTGGCCCTGCGCGCCCCGGAGCCGGAGCCCGCGAAGCCGCCCGAGGTGGTGGCGAACACGCCCGTCGCGACGCCGCCCGAGCCGCCCGCCGCCGCGGGCGCGGGGTCGGCGCCCGCCGAGGTCCGCAAGGCGCCGCGGGAGGCCTCGTCTCCGACACCCGCGCGTCCGACCGGGAGCCGCGCCCCGAAGGTGGCCGAGCCCGAGCCCGAGCCCGAGCCCGCGAAGGTGGAGGAGCCCGTCGCGGCCGCGCCGCCGCCCGAGCCCGTCGCGGCGAAGCCCTCGACCGTCGACGTGAAGGTCAGCGGCGGCGCGCGCAAGGTGTACCTGGTCGACGGCGGGGTGCGGTACGCGCTCCCGGAGGAGGTCCCGCCGGGCAAGTACACGATCCGCGCGGTGTTCCCGGATCGCGACGAGATGGGCGCGGGCACGGCCACCATCCCCGAGGACGCCTCGCAGATCACCATCGCCTGCGACGCGATGCTGACCACCTGCCGGACCCGCTGACGCGCCTGCGGTAAGCTCCGCGCCATGTTCCTCCTCCTCGCCTCCCTGGCGACGGCCGCGCCCGCCGGGTGCCCGCGCGCGCAGTCGGACGCGTCCGTGCGCGCGATCGTCGACCGGGCCGAGCGCGCCTTCACCGCGATGGACGCCGACGCCTTCCTCGCCGCCGAGGGCGAATTGCGCGCCGCGGTGGGCTGCGTCGACCAGCCGCTCCCGCTCCCGACGGTCTCGGCCGTCCACCGGGTCGCGGGCATCGCGAAGTACGTGCGGCAGGACACCGCGCTCGCCCGCGCCGCGTTCGCCGCCGCGCGCACGGCGGATCCCGAGTACCGCCTGCCCGAGGCGCTCGTGCCGAGCGACCACCAGATCCGCGAGGAGTACGTCGCCCGCGTGCGCGACGACCGCGACGACCTCGCGCCGCCCTTCGAGGGGTCGTTCTGGTTCGACGGCGCCGAGGGGCTCGCCCGCCCGACCTCCCGCCCCACCATCGCGCAGCTCGTCGGCCCCGACGGGACGGTCGCCCGGGGCGCGTACCTCTGGCCCGACGACCCGCTGTTCGCCTACGACGTCGCCGGCGAGCCGGTCGCGGAGGCGCCGCCCGCCTCGCCCACCACGACGAAGGCGGCGACGACCGAGCCCGCGACGGCGACCGCGCGGCCCACGAAGAAGAAGGGCCTGCGGCTCGGCGTCGACGCCAACGTCGGGATGAGCGGGCTCCGGTTCGAGCGCGCCTACGAGGAGGGGTTCGTTTCGGCGTGGGGCTTCCGCGTGGGGGCGGGGATGGCCGTCGCCGGGGGCGTCGTCTGGCACATCGGGCTCGGCGGGTACATGGACGTGAACCTGCCGGGCAAGTGGCAGCTCGAGGTCGGCTCCGGGATCGGGTACGTCACCTGGTACGGCGACGGCGGGCTGAGCGCGACGGTGGCGGCGCGGTACGCGTTCTCGCGGCACTTCTCGCTGCAGGCGGGCGTGGGGGTCCTCGGCGGCGGGCTCGGCGGCGCCTACTTCCTGCCGGACCTCGGGGCGGCGGTCGTCTTCTGAGGCTCACCCGCCGGTGGCCCTCAGGTGCGCCACCGCGATGCGGATCTGCTCGTAGTCCACGTCGCCGAGGCGCTCGTGGAGGGGCTGGAGCCGCTCGATGCCGACGGCGCTCGCGGCCTCGGCGATCCGCGCGCGGACGGCGTCGTCGACCCACGGCGCCACGCTCGCCGGCGCCTCGCGGGCGATCCACTCGACGAGGTACTGCGTCGTCGTCGCGCGCGCCCGGCCGATCCGCGCGGCGATCGCGTCGATGCCGAGCCCCTCCGCGAACAACCAGAACGCCTCCTCGCGCGCCGCGCTGGGCCGGCGCGCCGCGACGGGGTCGGCCGCCTCGGCCGGCTGGGCGTTCTCGTCGCACCACCGCCCGATCGCCTCGAGGAAGCGGTCGCCGAGCTGCTCCAGCTTCACCGCGCCCACGCCCTTGATCGACGCCATCGCCGCCCGCGAGCGCGGCCGCGTGCGGGCCATCTCGACGAGGGGCGCGTCGCCGAAGATGACGTAGGGCGGCACGCCGCGCTCCTGCGCGAGCTCGCGTCGGAGCACGCGCAGCACCTCGAAGAGCGCCTGCTGGTCCGGCGCCAGCGCGATGCCCTGCGCGCGGCGACGCTTGCGGTCGGTGGCGGCGAGCACCTCGGGCGCCCGCACCCGCACGAGCCGCACGGGCTGCGTCCCCTTGAGGATGGGCCCCGCGGGCGCGGCGAGCCGCACGACCGGGTACTCGCCGCCGTCGCGGACGAGCGCGCCGGCGTCCACGAGCTGGTCGATCAGCGAGACGAGCGTGTCCTTGTCGACGTGTTTGAGGAGCCCCCAGGTCGAGAGCTGGTCGTGCCCGCGCTCGCGGATGCGCGCGATCGACGCGCCGCGGAGCACGTCCGCGACGTAGGCGGCGCCGAACGGATCGCGCAGGCGGGCCACGCAGGAGAGGATCTTCCGGGCGACGGTGGTGGAGTCGGGGAACTCCTCGAGCTCGTCGTTGCAGACGTCGCAGGCGCCGCAGCCCGCGGGGATGGCCTGGCCGAAGTACGCGGAGAGCGCCTGGTGACGACACCGCGCGCTCGCGGCGAAGCGCTGCATCTGGAAGAGGAGGTCGCGCTGGGCGCGAAGGACCGCGGGCGACACCTCGACCTCGCTCTCGGCGGCCGACCGCTCCATGAGCTGGGACCACCGCACGGCGTCCGCGGACGAGTAGAGCAGCACGCACTCGGCGGCGAGCCCGTCGCGGCCCGCGCGCCCGGTCTCCTGCTGGTAGGCCTCGATCGACTTCGGCATCGACGCGTGGACGACCGCGCGGACGTCGCCCCGGTCGATCCCCATGCCGAACGCGACCGTGGCGACGACGACGTCGAGCCGCTCGCCGAGGAAGTCGTCCTGAACGCGCCCGCGCCGGCCGCCGTCGAGGCCCGCGTGGTACGCCGCCGCGGAGAAGCCGCGGGCGACGAGCGTCTCGGCGAGCGCTTCGGTCTGCTTGCGCGAGATGCAGTAGACGATGGCGGCCTCGCCCGCGTGGCGGCGGAGGATCGCGTCGATCTGGTCCTCGCCCGTGCCGACTCGGGGCAGCACCCGGTACGTCAGGTTGGGGCGGTCGAAGTCGCCGACGAGCACGACGGGGTCGCGCATGCGGAGCTGGGCGGCGATGTCCTCGCGCACGCGCGGGGTCGCCGTCGCCGTGAACGCGTGGACGGCCACGCCGGGGAGGGCGTCGTGGAGCTCGGCGAGGCGGCGGTACTCGGGCCGGAAGTCGTGGCCCCACTGGCTGATGCAGTGGGCCTCGTCGACGGCGACGGCGGCGACGCGGCGGGCGGCGAGCCATCCGAGGAAGCCGTCGGTGAGGAGCCTTTCGGGCGACACGTACAGGAGGCGCACTTCGCCGAGCTCGACGCCCCGGCGCGCCGCGGCCGCCTCCGCGGGCGAGACGCCGCCGTGCAGCGCGGCGGCGGGGTACCCGGCGAGCACCAGCCCGTCGACCTGGTCCTTCATGAGCGCGATGAGCGGCGAGACCACGACCGTCAGCGCGGGCGGGTCGCGCAACAGCGGCGGGAGCTGGTAGCAGAGCGACTTCCCGCCGCCGGTCGGCAACACCACGAGCGAGTCCCGCCCGGCGAGCGCGGCGTCGACGGCCTCGGCCTGCAGGGGCCGCAGGGTGTCGAAGCCCCAGTACCGGGTCAGCAGCTCGCGCACGGACCGGGCCGGTAACCGGGCGGGGGGCGCTCCGGGGGGCCGTGGGCCTCGTGATCCTCGCGGGCAGTGATTACAATCACTACATGGCCCGTCGTCGGGAGCCCGAGTGGGACGAAATCATGGCGGCCGCCGCCAGGCTGCAGCGCATCGTGCCCGACGCCGTGCTCGTCGGTGGCACGGCGGCCGCGGTGCACGCGGGTCATCGCGTCTCCTTCGACGACGATCACACGGTCGAGGACCTCAAGGCGCGCTTCGACGACGTGCTCGGGGCCCTCGAGGAGACGGACGGCTGGGTGACCGCGCGTGTCGCGCGCCCGGTCCAGGTGCTCGGCAGCCTCGACGGCGTGGAGACGGGCATCCGGAACCTGATCCGCCGTCGCCCGCTCGAGACGGAGCTTCACCCCACCCCGCACGGGCCGATCCGGGTCCCCACCCTCGCCGAGATGGCCCGGATCAAGGCGTGGCTCGTGCTGCGGCGCAACGCCACGCGCGACTACCTCGATCTCGTCGCGGTCGCGGAGCGCCTGGGCCCCGACGCCGCGGGCGTGCTCGTCGGGCTCGACGAGTGGTACGCCGACCAGATCGGGCCGGGGGGCGAGCGCGTCGCCACTCAGCTCGCGAAGCAGCTCGCCGAGCCCCGTCCCTACGATCTGTCGGAGGTCGACCTCCCGCGGTACCGCCGCCTGAACGCGCGCTGGCACGACTGGCTGGCGGTGGCCGACGCGTGCCGGACCCTCGCGGTGGCGATGCTGGATCGGATCGCCGAGGAGGATCCGTGATCCATCGTCACCTCGCCTACGAGGGCACCCCGCTGGAGGAGAGGGGGCTCGCGGCCATCGACGATCTCCTCGAGCGGGGCGACTTCACGGACTGGCGACCGCTCGCGCGGGCGATCGCGCGCGATCCCTTCGGAGAGCTGGCCGAGCGGGTCGTCCGGCTCTGCGACGCTCACCCGATGCAGGGGACGAGCCCGCTCTGGCGCGCGTTCGTCGCGGCGCGCCGCGCGCGCGCCCTCGGGCGCACGGATCGACTTCCGCACGCGACGGTGGCGGAGCTCCGACGCGCGCGGGGGGTGAGCCAGCAAGCGCTCGCCGACGCCGTGGGCATGTCCCAGTCCGATCTGTCCAAGGCCGAACGACGCGGGAACCCCCGGCTCGGCACGCTGCGGACCCTGGTCGAGGCCCTCGGCCTCGAGCTCCGGCTCGTCGCGGTCGATCGGAACGGCGGCGACGCACACGAGCTCGCGGTCCCGCCCGAGGAGGGCGCGCCGCACGTCCGGAAGTAGAGGTCGCGCACGCCGCCCCGGGCAGAGCCGGGCCGACCAGGACGGTTTTCGAGCAGAGCCGATCCCAGCGGGACCCGGGTCGTCCTTCGCCGATCGCCCCTCGCGGAAAGACGGCGTTGGTCCGTTCCCGCCTTCGGCGCCGCCGCGCGCGTGCCCGCCGGAGTCCCAGTCGGCTCGGCTCTGCCCGAAATTCGTCCTGTTGGGGCCGGCTCTGGTTCGACATCCGGTGTCCCGTGCCCCTCTGGTTCCTCCTCGCCTGCTCGCCCGGGCCGTGCCCCACGGTGGTGACGATCGCGGACGACACCGGGCGGCTGGAGATCACGCCGCGCGGGGAGGAGCCCGGGGCGGTGGAGGTCCGGATCGAGGGCGAGGCGGCCACGGCCGGCTACGAGGGCGCCGTCGACGCCTGCGCGGCCGTCGTGATGCCCGCCGGCTGGTACCGGATGGACGTCCGGCGCGCGGTGGGGTCCTGCGAGACGGACTCGAACGTGAACGTCCTCGCGGACGCGCGCGAGCAGGTCGAGCCCACCGTCCTCTGCGAGGGCCGATGACCTTTCTGCTCGCCATCTGGGGCTGCGAGGAGGCGCCCGCGTGCCCCACCGGGGTTGTTTTCGACGACGCGTCGGCGGCGATCGTCGTGACGCCGACGATCCTCGCGACGAACCCGCCCGACGAGGGCGATCCCGTCTCCGTCACGGTCTCGCGCCGCGACCCGATGCTCGAGGCCACACGGTGGATCGGGTTCGGTGACCGCACCCGCGTCGAGGTCCCGGCGGGCACGTGGTCGATCGACGTGCGGTTCGACCCCGAGGGGTGCGACGTCTGCCTCGCCGAGGAAGAGGTGGTGGTGGAGGAGGGCGACGAGGCGGACGCACACCCCGAGCTGCGCTGCGACGACTTCTGTCCCCGGGAGTGATAGTCGTCGCCGTGCCTCCCGCCCGCCCCCGCGCCGTCCTCGTCGGCGTGCAGCTCCCCGACGTCGACGCCGCCGAGCACGAGGCCTCGCTCCAGGAGCTCCGCCGGCTCGCGCACACGCTCGGCTACGACGTCGTCGGGTCCGTGAGCCAGAAGCGCGACGGCCTCGCGCCCGCCGCGGTGCTGGGCGAGGGGAAGCTCAAGGAGCTGGCCGGGTGGACCGGCGGTACGGGTGTCGTCCCGCAGGGCGCGCGCCGCGCGGTGAGCAAGGCGCGGGCGAAGTGGGAGGAGCCGGAGGAGGCGGAGGCGCCGGCCCCCGCGGAGGAGAAGGCCGAGCGCCGCGCCGACGTCGTCGTGGTGGACCACGACCTCTCGCCGAGCCAGGCCCGCAACCTCGAGCGCGCCACGGGCGTCGAGGTGCTCGATCGCACCGGCGTCATCGTCGAGATCTTCCACCGCCACGCCCAGAGCCGCGAGGCGCGCCTGCAGGTCGAGATCGCCCGGCTGACCTACCTCGTGCCGCGCATGCGCGAGACCGGCGGCGGCGATCGCCAGCGCGGCGGCATCGGCGGCAAGGGCGCGGGCGAGAGCGCGCTCGAGCTCGACCGCCGCAAGGTGCGCGACCGCATCGCCCAGCTGCGCGGCGAGCTCGCGGGCATCGAGAAGGAGGCGGGCACGCGGCGGGCCCGTCGCAGCGACCAGCTCCGCGTCGCGCTCGTCGGCTACACCAACGCCGGCAAGAGCTCGCTCATGCGCGCCCTCACCGGCAGCGACGTGCTCGTCGCCGACAAGCTCTTCGCCACCCTCGACACCACCGTGCGGGCGCTCCACCCGGAGACCGTGCCCCGGATCCTCGTGTCGGACACCGTCGGCTTCATCAAGAAGCTCCCGCACGACCTCGTCGCCAGCTTCCGCAGCACGCTCGACGAGGCGCTCGAGGCCTCGCTGCTGCTCCACGTCGTCGACGCGAGCGACCCCACGTTCCGCAGCCAGCTCGAGGTCACCCGGCAGGTGCTCGCCGAGATCGGCGCGGACGAGGTCCCCTCCCGGCTCGTGCTCAACAAGATCGACCGGGTGGACGACCGCGAGGCGCTGCGGCTCGAGTACCCCGACGCGCTCCAGCTCTCCGCGCACGACCCCGCCGACGTCGCCCGCCTGCGCGACTGGATCGTCGCCTGGTTCGAGCGCGACATGGCGGAGGCCGAGCTGTTCGTGCCCTGGTCGCGCGGCGCGGTGCTCGGCGAGGTGCACGGCCGCGCGCGCGTGTTGTCGGAGACCCACGAGGCCGACGGCGTGCGCCTCCGCGTGCGCGGCAAGCGCGAGGACGTGGCGAGGCTCAAGGCGCTGCTGTGAGCGCAGCGCGGATGCCGCCGACGAGGTCGGAGCGGGCGGTCTTCGTCGCGATCTTCAGCGCGTTGGCGATCGCCCGCGAGGTGCTGCGGCCGTGGGCCTTGATGCAGAGCCGGTCGAACCCGAGGACGGGCACGCCGCCGTACTGCTGCCAGTCGGTCGCCCGCTTCATCCGCCGCAGGGCGGGGGCGAGCAGCGCGAGGCCGGCGGCGTAGCGCCACCGGCGCTCGCCCGTCGCGCGGATGGTCCGGGCCGCCGTCTCGGCCATGCCCTCGATCATCTTGAGCACGATGTTGCCGACGAACCCGCCGGTCACGACGACGTCCGCGGTGCCGCGCGGCAGATCCATGCCCTCGACGTTGCCGATGAAGTCGAGGTCCGCGCGCTGGGAGAGCCGGCGATGCGCCTCCACCACCGCGATCGTCCCCTTGCCGGGCTCGGCGCCGTTGGACAGGAGCGCCACCGTGGGCCGCGGGTTGCGGGAGATGCGCTGCGCGTAGGCGACCCCCATGACCGCGAAGGCGACGAGGTCGTCGGCGGTGGGGTCGAGCGTCAGCCCGGCGTCCAGCAGCAGCGTGAACGGGTCCTTCTTCTCGCCGCGCAGCCGCTCCGTCGGCAACACCGCGCCAAGCGCCGCGCGGGAGACCCCGGGCAGGCGCGCGAAGGTGCGGGCGCACGCGAGCGTGACCGCGCCGGTGTTGCCGGCGCTCACCAGCACGTCGGCCTCGCCCGCGGCGACGAGCCGCGCCGCCACGAGCACGGAGGCGTCCGGCGTGGCGTCGAGCGCTTCCTTCGGCGACGCCCCCATCGGGCAGACCCCCGCGGTGTGCACGACGCGGACGCGCGCGGGGTCGTGCTCCACCTTCGCGAGCTCGGCGCGGATCGCGGCCTCGTCGCCGACCAGCGTGATCGTGGGCGCGTTCGGCCCCGTCGTGACGGCGGCGGCCCCCGCGACCGTGGCCGCCGGACCCAGATCGGAGCCCATCGCGTCGAGCGCGACGCGGGCTACCGGTCCCACCAGCCCTCCTCCGGGCCTCCTCCGGCCTTCGCCGCGTACGGGTCGTGCTTCCGCGCCCACCGCCGGTACAGCCACACCGACCGCGCGCGGTCGAAGATCGCCATCGCGAGCGTGCCGAAGCTGGTGAGTCCGAGCGTGAGCATCCCCCACGTCTCGTACGGGCCCGGCATGTCCGGGCGGTCCCGCAGGATCACGCCGTAGGTCTCGCCCATGAGCCACGCGGGCCCGACGGCGGCCAGCAGGCAGGCGCTCGCGTACACGAGGAGCCGTCGCGACGGCGCGATCGCGTTCGGCCGCAGCTTCGCCTCGCACACCCACACGGCCGCTCCCAGGAGCGCCAGCGGGAGGACGACGAACGGCGCGAGGAAGAGGGCCGTGTACACCGGCGGAAGGGTACCTCAGGCGGTCCGGCCGGCTCACAGCCTCCGGTGCTTCTGCACGGGGATCGCGGCTCGCGCCCTCGCGACCGCGTCCAGGTCGATCTCCGCGAGGCAGTAGCCCTCGCCCTCGGCGCGCTGGGCGACCACACAGCCCCAGGGGTCGACCACCATCGTGTGGCCGAAGGACCAGCGCTGGCCCGCCGCGTCGTGGCGGCCCTCCTGCGCGGGCGCGAGCACCCAGGCCTGCGTCTCGATGGCGCGGGCGCGGAGCAGCGGCTCCCAGTGCTCCTTGCCCGTCTGGAGCGTGAACGCGCTCGGGATCGTGAGGATCTCGGCGCCGCGGTCGACCAGCGCCCGGTACAGCTCCGGGAAGCGGAGGTCGTAGCAGATCGTCATGCCGATGCGGCCGAGCGGCGTGCTCACGACGACCACCTCGTCGCCGGGCGCGATGTGGGCGCTCTCGCGGAAGGCCGGGCCGCCGGGGATGTCGATGTCGAAGAGGTGGATCTTGCGGTAGAGCCCCAGCAGGTCGCCGCCCGGGCCGAAGAGCAGCGAGGTGTTGTAGCAGCGCTCGGCGTCGAGCTTCTCGGCGACCGAGCCCACGAGCAGGTGGATGCGCAGCGACTTCGCCAGGCGCGCGAGGCGGCGGTGGGTGCGACCGTCGAGGGGCTCGGCCACCGCGAGCTTCTGGGCGGGGGGGCCGAGGAACGTCGTGTTCTCCGGCGTGGCGACGAGCCGCGCGCCGGCCCCGGCCGCGCGTGCCGCGAGAGCCTCGACGCGATCGAGGTTTTCGGGGATGTCCGCCCCCGCGCGCATCTGGATGCAGGCCGTCAGGTGCATGGCGCGGGCTTCTGCTATCTTGGACGGTGGAGAGATCCCATGCGCGTGATGACGCTCGTCTTCCTCGGCCTCGCCGCCTGTCCCGGGGACAGCGGGGTGAAGGTCTACAACGAGGAGCCCATCGCCAACATCATCTCTCCGCCGGACGGCACGTCCGTGAACGAGGCGGAGGCCGTCACGTTCGAGGGCCGCGTGTCGGACAACGCGACGGCGTCGAACGAGCTGGCGATCCGCTGGGCGAGCGACGTCGACGGCGAGATCGGCACCGACGCCGCCTCGGCCGACGGCGTCGTGTTGCTCACCACCGCGAGCCTCTCCGTCGGCAACCACGCGATCACCCTGTCCGCGACCGACGAGGACGGCGCGCTGGCGCAGTCCGCCGCCATCGTGATCACGGTGGTCGACGTGCCGGACAACCCGACGATCGTGCTGCACAGCCCCACCGGCGGGCAGAGCGGCGTGGAGGAGGAGCCCTTCGAGTTCCTCGTCGAGGTGTCCGACTCGCAGCAGGCGCCGGAGACGCTCACGGTCAGCTTCGAGAGCGACCTCGACGGCACCTTCTGCACGCCCACCGCCGACGCGCGCGGCTTCGCCTCCTGCGAGCAGGCGCTCTCCGCGGGCACCCACCACCTGAGCTTCGTCGTCGAGGACGCCGACGGCCTTCGAGGCGTCGAGGAGTACTACTTCACGGTCATCGCGCTCACGGCCGTGGACGACGACGGCGACGGCTTCACCGAGGAGCAGGGCGACTGCAACGACGCCGACGGCTCGGTGTACCCCACCGCCACCGAGTACTACAACGGTCGCGACGAAGACTGCGACGGCGTCATCGACGACGGCACCGAGGGCTACGACGACGACGGCGACGGGATGAACGAGATCGAGGGCGACTGCGACGACGACGACGCGGTCATCTACGAGGCGGCCACCGAGGTGTGCGACTCGAAGGACAACGACTGCGACAGCATCTCGGACGAGACGACGGAGTGCTACGACGACGACGGCGACGGCCTCGCGGAGATCGCCGGCGACTGCGACGACGCGGATCCGTCGTCCGAGCCCGGCGCGCCCGAGCTCGAGGACGGCGCCGACAACGACTGCGACGGCACCACCGACGAGGGCACGAACGCCTACGACGACGACGGCGACGGCTACACCGAGAACGCCGGCGACTGCGACGACGCCAGCTACTCCATCAGCCCCGCGGCGACGGAGACCTGCGACTACGCCGACAACGACTGCGACGGCAACACCGACGAGGTCAACGCCAGCGGCTGCACCACGTACTACTACGACTACGACGGCGACGGCTACGGCACGTCCCGCACGGCGAGCCAGTGCCTGTGCACGTCGGGCAGCGGCTACACGAGCACGAACGACGACGACTGCTACGACTACAACAGCTCGGCGAACCCGGCTCACACGACCTACCACACGAGCAGCCGCGGGGACGGGAGCTACGACTACAACTGCGACAGCTCCGAGACGAAGGCGTACTCGTCGACGGCGTCGTGCACCTACACCGTGGGCGACTGCGAGCCGACCCGCACCGGGTACTACAGCTCGGCGCCGTCCTGCGGCTCGTCGGGCACGTACCTCGACCACGACGACGACTGCGACTGGAGCTGGAGCTCGTGGAGCTGCGAGGTCGGCGGCGCCTCGACCGTCACGCAGTCCTGCCTGTAGCCGTCAGGGGTTGTCGGTCCCGGGGAACAGGAACACCGCGCCGGCGCCGGACTCCGCGCCGTACGCGCTCACGCCGCCGACGAAGAGGTCGTCGAAGCCGTCGCCGTCGACGTCCTCGACGCGCAGGGTCGCGGGGGTGACGGAGACGCCGGGGTCGCGCAGGGTGGCGTCGGCGTCCGCGGCGGACGCGGCGCCCCCGGGGATGGTCCGGAACACGGCGACGTAGCTCTCGCCGCCGAGGTCGGCGGACGAGAAGAGGTCGGGCGCGCCGTCGCCGTCGTGGTCGCCGGCGCTCACCGCGAGCCCGAGCCCGTCGGAGGGGGCCACGCCGTAGACCACGGTGGCGGCGTCGGTCGTGGCGACGGCGCCACCGTGGGGCCCGCGGAACACGTAGACGGCGCCGGCGTCGCGGGCGGCGTCGTCGGCGTAGGGCGCGCCCACGATCGCGTCGACGTGGCCGTCGCCGTCGAGGTCGGCGCGGGCGTGTACGGCGGCGCCGAACGTGGTGGAGTCGGCGGGGTCGGAGAAGGGGACCTCCGCGTCCGCGGCGGTGCCGCTCTCGAGCGGGCCGAGGAACAGGTAGGCGCGGCCGGGGGCGCCGCCCGACTGGGGCGAGCCCGGGGCGCCCACGAAGAGGTCGTCGAGGCCGTCGCCGTCGACGTCGCCGGCGTCGTCGAGCGCGCCCTTGCCGAAGTAGGTGGCGGCCGTAGCGCCGCGCACTTCCACGACGGGCGCCGTGTCGTCGGCCACGGGCGTCGTGTCGTAGAGGTACACGGCCCCCGCGGCGATCCCCGTGAAGGGCGCGGACACCTGGAAGCCCCGGGCGCCGTCCCTGTCGACGTCCGGGCCGCGGGCGATCCCCATGCCGAAGAAGGCGGACTCCTGCTCGCCGAGGAGCACGGCCTCGCTCGTCGCGAAGTCGCCCTCGCCGACGGACGCGCCGTTGACGACGTGGACCTCGCCGTAGCCGTCGGCGGCGAGGGGCGCGCCGACGACGAGGTCGGGGACGCCGTCGCCGGAGAGGTCGCCGGCGCCGAGCACGCCCGACCCGGCGCTCGCGTCGGGGACGTCGTGGACGAGCTTCGCCTCGGGGGTCCCGTCGAGCGGCGAGTGGTAGACGTAGACCGCGCCGGCGGAGGTGGCGTGGCCGGGCGCGCCGACGGCGAGCTCGGGGAGGCCGTCGCCGTCCACGTCGGGGAGCGTGGCGATCGCGGCGCCGAAGGTGTCGTAGGCGTGCTCGCCGGCGAGGACCAGCGCCGCGTCCGCGCGCAGGTCGAGCTCGCCCTCGAGGCCGCAGCCGTTGCTCCCGCCGTCGCAGTCGTCGTCCCGGCCGTTGCCGCAGACCTCGGGGGCGTCGGGGTTCACCGCGAGCGCGTCGTCGTCGCAGTCGTCGGCCGTCGCGACGCTGCCCGCGGGCGCGACGCACGCGGCGGTGGCCCGCTGGGGGTCGCCGAAGCCGTCGCCGTCGCCGTCGGCGTACCAGGTGGGCGCGTCGGCGGCGTCGGCCTCGTCGATCCAGCCGTCGCAGTCCTCGTCCTCGCCGCCGCAGACCTCGACGTCGTCGGGGCTGGCGCCGGCGTCGCCGTCGTCGCAGTCGCCGGCGATCGCCACGTAGCCGTCGGGGGCCTCGCAGGTGGTGGTGGCGTAGGCCTCGACGCCCCAGCCGTCGCCGTCGGCGTCGGGGTACCACGCGACGGCGTAGCAGCCCGACTCGTCGTCCGGCGTGTCCGTCAGCTCGGCGAGGCGGCGCTCGTAGAGCGCCTCGTTCACGAGGCAGGCGCACAGGGACAACAGGGTCATGGGCGCGATGGTAACAAAAGGGCTTGACTTAGACGTAGTCCAGATTTAGATAGAGTCCGGGTCCAGCAACCCGTCCTCCACCCAACACAGGAGCCGTCTCCCCATGAGCGTCCAGGTCCTCGGCCACGCGCCCGAATTCAACGCGCCCGCCCTCGTCGGCCGCGAGTTCAAGAACATCTCCCTCAGGGACTACACCCACGCCGGCAAGTGGGTCGTCCTGTTCTTCTATCCGAAGGACTTCACCTTCGTGTGCCCGACCGAGATCGTGGCGTTCAACGACCGGGTCGACGACTTCGCGGATCGCGACGCCGTCGTGGTCGGCGCCTCCACGGACACCGTCAACAGCCACCTCGGCTGGGTGAAGTCCGACGAGCGGCTCGCCGACCTGAAGTACCCGATCATCGGCGACGTGAAGAAGGAGGTCGCCCGCGCCTACGGCGTGCTCTTCGAGGAGGCGGGCATCGCGCTCCGCGGCACCTTCATCATCGACCCGTCGGGCAAGCTCCAGTGGATGAGCGTCAACAGCCTCGACGTCGGCCGCAACGTCGACGAGGTGCTGCGCACGCTCGAGGCGCTCCAGACGGGCGGCCTCTGCGCCTGCGGCTGGAAGGAAGGCGACGAGAACCTGAAGCCCGCCTAGTTCGACACGGGGGCCGGCCTCCGGGCCGGTCCCCAAACCCTTCGTGCTGACGGCTGACAGCTGACAGCTGAGAGCTCCCCAGATGAACGTCCCGCACCTGCCGCTCGCCGCCGAAGAGGGCGCGCCCGAAGAGGCCGCGGCGCTCTTCGCGCGCTTCCACCAGAAGTTCGGCCCGGCGCCGCTGCCGAGGTGCCTCGTCGCCGCGGGTAGCTCGCCCACGATCTTCCGCGACGCGATGCTCAACCTCGAGAAGGTCGCCGGCCCGAGCGGGGCGCTCCCGCAGGCGGAGCGGCTCACGCTGGGCGTCGGCGTCGCCGTCGCGCTCGGCGCGCGGAGCCTCGCCGCGTGGCTCGACGCGCAGGCGCAGGCGCTCGGTGTCCCGGACGCGGTCCGCAAGGCGGCGGTCGAGGTCGCCGTCGCGTGCCGCACCTACAACCACTTCTACAAGTCGCGCTCGCTGCTCGACGCGGGTCCGCTCGCGGACACGCAGGTGCAGCTCCGCGCGACGCCGTTCGTGCAGTCGGCGCTCGAGAAGCGGCTGGTGGAGACGCTCTGCGTCGCCGTCAGCGTCGCGATGGGCTGCAAGTCCTGCACGACCGGCCACGTCGCCACCGCCACCCAGCACGGCGCCACCGTCGCGCAGCTGGACGAGGCGATCCGCCTCCAGGCGGTCATCGCGGGCCTTGCGTCACTTGACGGATGACCCGGCAGCGGGGAAGGTGAAGGCATGGACATCGACGCCGTCGAGCGAATCCTCCGCGATCGCGGCTGCACGCTGACCGCGCAGCGCCGGGCGGTGCTGCGCTTCCTCGACGGCAACCTCGACCATCCCACCGCGGGCGACGTGCTCGCGGCGGTCACCCGCGACTTCCCCATCTCGAGCCGGGCCACGGTCTACAACACGCTCACGCTGCTCGAGGAGGTCGGCGCGGTGCGCGCGCTGCGGGGCGAGGACGGCGAGGTCCGGTACGACCCGAACGTCGACGCCCACCACCACCTGCGCTGCGTCCGGTGCGGCCGGCTCGAGGACGTGCCCGCCGGGCGGGTGCGCGTCGAGGTCGACGGGTTGCCGGTCGCCGGGCAGGTGCGCTTCGACGGCGTGTGCGAGGGCTGTCAGTCCTGATCGAGCGTCGCGCCCACGCGTAAGAGCGCGAAGGCCCCGAGCACCACGCCGAACCAGAGCGTGGCGAGCCGGATGAGCAGCGCCGCCGCGACGGACACGCCCTCCGTCAGCCCCGGCACGATCGTCAGCGCGCCGCCCACCAGCGCGCCGTCGGCGACCCCGAGGCCCCCCGGCATCGCCCCGCCGGCGACGGTCGCGAAGGCGTAGAGGAACGTGCAGGCGTCCAGCGACGCCTCCACGCCGAAGCCGGCGAACACGATGAGGTAGCCGACGCACTCGGCGAACCACGCCACGAGCGAGGCGAGCACGGTGAGCGCGAGCGGCACGGGCGCGACGCACGTGCGCATCGCAAGGTACATGTCCTCGAGCTTGTGCCCCACCTTCCCGATCAGCGGGAGGCGCGCGAACACGCCGAGGATCGCCATCGACAGGCCGCGGTGCATGAGCACGCCGAGGCCGGCGACGACGAGGCCGATGGGGATCCAGACGTAGTGGGCCTTGTCGCCGGCGTAGGTCGAGACCGAGATCGCCGCGAGCGCGAGCAGCGCGATACCGTCGGTGAGGCGCTCGGTGACGAGCGCGGGGATGGTCTGCGCCATCGGGAAGCCGGTCTTCGCGCGCAGGAGGTAGGGCTTGATGACCTCGCCCGCGCGGCCCGGCGAGATGATCATCGCGAAGCCCGCGAGGAAGACGCCGGCGTTGTCGCGGACCGAGATCCGCGCGCCCAGCCGCCCCACGAGGAAGTGCCACTTCCAGAAGCGCAGCGCGTAGTTCACCAGCGTGAGCCCGAGGACCGGCAGGTACGTCCACCACGCGAAGGTGGCGAAGGCGTCGCCGACGTCCTCCAGGCCGAGCCACAGCGACGCGCCGACGTAGACGAGCGCGGCGAGCGCGATGCCCCACGCGAGCCATCGGCGTGACTTGCGGATGAGGTCGGCGGGCTTCTGCTCGCTCATTCCAGGCGCCGGTAGAGCGTGAGGTTCGGGCCCATGCGGGTGAACTCGGTGAAGCGCGATGCGGGCATGTAGAAGGCGTCCTGCTGGTCGAACACGGCGGCGCAGCGCTCGTGCGACCGCTCGGCGTGGACGGCCTCGTAGCGCGAAAGGAGCGCGCGCACCTCGTCGGGCACGTGGCTGTAGTGGACGAGGCAGCTCTCCTCGACCTCGAGCCACGGCGGCGGGTCGGCGGCGAGCGCGGCGACGTCCACCTGGCTGGCGAAGTCGATGCCGTCCTTGCGCACGAACTGGACGTCGTAGGCGGGGCGCGCGTGGTTGTACCAGCGCGGGTCGTCCGGCTTTCGGAAGCCGCTCGCGTCGGCGCGGCCCTGCTTCGCGAGGTACTCGCGCGTCTGGTTGGCCACGTTGCGCTGGAGCATTGGGGCGCCTGTGTAGGCGCCCGCGTGCACGATCACGCTGTCGCCGGGCACGTTCGCCTCGATCCAGCGGCCCATCGCGTCGCGCGTGTCGCCCGCCATGAAGAGCCGGTCGGCCTGCAGCGTGGCCCAGAGCGTGGGGGCCGCGACGAGCGCGAGCCAGAGCGCCCGCGGGCGGGCCCAGCGCTCGATCAGCCAGCCCGCGCCCATGCAGAGGAAGGGCACGAGCGGGAGCGCGTAGCGGAAGAACGCCGTCTCGCCGCGCCCGATGGCGAGGTAGTACGCGAGCGGGAACGCGACGAGCACCCACCCCTCGCGACGCGTCCACGCGGCGAGCCCCACCACCCCCGCGACGAGGATCGGGAGCCCCACGCCGTAGCGCAGCGAGTGGGTGACGTGGTGGATCCAGCCGCCGCCCACGTCGACGTAGTGGCCCTTCGCGAGGTGCGAGGCCTCGTAGAGGAAGTCCTTCCGGAACGTCGCGAAGTCGAGCACGACGAAGGGCGACGTCGCGACGAACGCGCCCACCATCGCGACCGCCGCGGTCAGGAGCAGGCGCGGCTCGTGCCGGAGCGCGATCGCGATCGGGACGGCGAGCAGCGCGGCGTTGTACTTCGTGCTGGTGGCGAGCCCCGCGAGCACGCCGGCGAGCACCGCGCGGCGTCGCGACCCGTCCTGCGCGAGGCAGGCGAGCGCGGCGGCGGTCGCGAGCGTGACCATGGTCGTGTCGGTGACGCCGAAGTGGCTGTCGCGGACCGCGAGGAACGCGACGGCGAGCAGGCTGGCGCCGTACACGCCGCCGGGCGCGCGCAGGAGGAGGGCGACGGCGGCGGTGCCCATCACGGCGCTGAACGCCCGCACGATCAGGCGGAAGGTCACGGCGCCGTCGAAGAAGGCGAGGAGGAAGGCGTCCTTGCCCGCGAACTCGCCGATCGCCTTCCCGACGGCGTAGTACGCGCCGAAGAGCACGAACACGACGTACTTGAAGAGCGACGGGTAGTTGAACGAGTGGGGGTTGAGGTCGCCCGTGCCGAACTTCATCGCCTGGAACGCGACGGTGAGCTCGTCGGGGCGCGCCTCGGCCATCGGGAGCCCGAAGTCGAGACCCGCCACCCTGAGCGCCAGGGCGCCGATCACGACGGCGGCCTCGAGGGCGAAGGAGCGGCGGGACGGTGCGTTCACGAGGGGGGCGCGGTATCCTGCGGCCCCTCCGCGAGCGACCTGCCATGCCGCTGTTCCGCATCTCCTCGCGTACCCGCGGGAGCCTCGAGGTGGACGCCGAGAACTGGCTCACCGCGCTGGGCGAGGCGCTGGGCACCTTCGGCGTCGTGGACTCGATGGACCGCATCGCCTGCGAGGCGCTCCCCAACGGGCAGATCCTCGTGCGCGACGTGCGGACCGGCTCGGGGTGGGTGGTGGCGCCGCTGGAGGGGGGCACCGAGGACGACGAGGCGCTCGTGGACGACGCCTCCTTCCCGCAGGACCCCGACGAGCCGCAGGCGGGCGGCGTCAGCGACGCGCTCCGCGAGATCCAGGGCGCGCTCACGGTCGAGGAGGCCGCCCGGCGGGCGGTGGAGGCGGCGCTCCAGCTCGTGCCGGCCGAGGGCGGCGCGGTGCTGGTGCGGCAGGCGGACGACGCGCTCAAGTTCGTCTTCGCCAGCGGCCCCGGCTCCGAGCACCTCCTCGGGATGCGCGTGCCCGCGGGCGCGGGGGTCGCCGGCTTCTGCGTGCGACGGGGCACGGCCCTCGCGTTGCGCGACGCCTACGCCGACCCGCGGTTCCTCAAGCAGATGGACCAGATCACCGGCGTGCGCACGCGCTCGCTGCTCTGCATGCCCGTCGTGCGGGACCGCCGCGCGCTCGGCTGCATCGAGCTGATCAACGGGCGATCCTCCGTCGGCTTCGACCGCAACGCGATGGCGGACGTCGAGCTCATCGCCGACGCCCTCGCCAGGCGGATCGCGGCTACTGCACCGACACGGACTTGAGGAACTTGCCCTTCAGGTCGGAGCGGATCTTGTCCTGGAGGCGCGTGTAGAGCGCGTAGTTCTCCTGGACCTCCTGGCCGAACTCGATCTCGCGGTCGTCCTGCTCGCGGACGACGTGCTTGAAGATCGTGAACTCGGTCGTGGAGCCGTCGTCCCAGGTGAAGCGCCAGCGGTGGCGGCCCGTGATGTTGCCCTTCGTGCCGTCCTTCAGCGTGGCGACCGTGTTGGTGCGCAACACGCACTCGTACATCCACGGGTTGAAGTCGGTCGAGTAGGTGCAGTCGACCTCGTCGGGCATCTTGCCCGGCGCGATCGCGATGGACTTGACGTCCTTCCAGGCGACTTGCTTCTCGGTGCCGCCGCCCTCGACGGTGAGCTTGAGCTTGCCCTCCTCGGTGGTCCAGCCCTCGTCGCCGTTGAAGTCGAGGGTGCGCTCCACCCCCTGCACCTTGCCGCCTTTCGTGGTGCCGTCGGCGAAGGTGAGCGTCGCGCCGAAGTCGGCGTTCTTGATCACCTTCGGCGCGGGCGGCTCCTCTGGCGCGGGCGGCGCGGCCTCGGGGGCCGGCGCGGGCTCCGCGGCCGGCGGCGGCGGCGGAGGCGCGGGCTCGTCCTTCTTCTTGCCGCCCTTGGCGGCGATCAGCGTGAGGAAGAGAAACGGCCACAGGGCGCGCATGGGGGATCCTCCGTCCGTCGCCTGTCTAACGGGTGGGCGCTCGGTCTTCATCCTCGCCGGCGGGGACTCGCCGGACGAGCAACGCCGCCCCGACGAGCACCGTGAGCAGCTGCTGCGTCCGCACGATCACGGTGATCGCGACGGCGTCGGCCACGCCGAGCCCTGCGGTGGTCACGAGCAGCGACGCGAACATCGCGTCCCAGCCCACCTGCGAGCCCGGGAACGCGAAGAGCACGACCGCGCCGGCGGTCGTCATCGTGTAGGTGAACGCGAGGCCCGCCGGGTCCGGCACCGCCCCGATGCCGAGCGCGGCGAGCGCGATGCCCCCGGTCACGGCCGCGTGGCCGCAGAGCGCCCACGCCACGCCGCGGAGGTACTGCGACACCCCGAGCCGCCCCACCGACGCGAGCGCGTCGGCGAGCCGCTCGCCCGAGGCCCGGACCTTC
>JBMOQZ010000094.1:0-27134 GCA_049322475.1 Myxococcota bacterium
CTCTCCGGATGTGTCTTAGTGGACGACCCGACCCTGAAGGCCCGCCTCGACCCCGACGGCGACGGCGCGTCGCACCCCGAAGACTGCGACTCCGAGGACGCGTCCGTGTTCCCCGGCGCCGAGGAGGCGTGCGACGGGGTCGACCAGGACTGCGACGGCGAGATCGACGAGGGGCTCGGGGCCACCTGGTACGCGGACGCCGACGCGGATGGCTACGGCGACCTCTCCACGCCCGTCGTCGTCTGCGAGGCCCGTGCCGGTGTGGTGGAGAACGGCGAGGACTGCGACGACGACAACGCGTCGGTGCACCCCGGCGCAGTGGAGACGGACTGCGCGGACCCGGTCGACTACAACTGCGACGGGTCGGTGGGGACCGACGACGCGGATGGCGACGGCACCATCGCGTGTGAGGACTGCGACGACGCGGACGGCACGCGGCACACGAGCGCCACGGAGGTCTGTGACGACGTCGACCAGGACTGCGACGGCGAGGCTGACGAGGACGCCATCGACGGTGGCGCGTGGTTCCTGGACGGGGACGGGGACGGGTTCGGGGCCGCGGCGACGGGCCTGGTCGCATGCGACATGCCGGAGGGGTACGTCGCCGACGCCACGGACTGCGACGACGCGGACCAGGCCGCGTACCCCGGAGCCCCGGAGACCTGCGACCCGGGCGACGACGACTGCGACGGCGAGGTGGACGAGGACGCGACGGACGCGCTCGCCTGGTACGCGGACGCGGACGCGGACGGGTACGGCGACGCGGGGGTGAGCGCCTCGGCGTGCGAGGCCCCGGAGGGGTACGTCGCGGACGACACGGACTGCGACGACGGCGACACGGCGTTCCACCCGGGCGCGGAGGAGACCGACTGCGCCGACCCCAACGACTACAACTGCGACGGCTCGGTGGTGTACGAGGACGCCGACGCGGACGGGTTCGCCGCCTGCGAGGACTGCGACGACACGCGCGCCGACGTGTCGCCGGTCGGCGTGGAGGTGTGCGGGGACGTCGACGAGGACTGCGACGGCGTGGTGGACGAGGCCGATGCCTTCGACGCGTCGACCTGGTATGCGGATGCCGACGGGGACGGGTACGGGGACCCCGGTGCGACGGCCGTAGGGTGCTCCGCGCCGTCGGGGTACGTCGCGGACGCCGGCGACTGCGACGACACACGCGCGGACGTGTCGCCCGCCGGTGTGGAAGCCTGCGGAGACGTGGACGAGGACTGCGATGGTGCGGAAGACGAGGCCGGGGCCGTGGGGGAGTCGATCTGGCACGCGGACGCGGACGGCGACGGGTACGGGGACGCCGCGGTGAACGTCACGGCTTGCGACCCGCCTGTTGGCTACCTCTCGGACGCGACGGACTGCGACGACGCCCGGGGTGACGTCTCGCCGGCGGGGACCGAGGTGTGCGACGGGGTGGACGTCGACGAGGATTGCGACGGGCTCGCCGACGACGACGACACCACCGTCGACACAGCCACGCTGTCGAGCTTCTACGCGGACGCCGACGGGGATGGGTACGGGACCGGCGGCGCCGTGTACGCTTGCGATGCCCCGGCCGGCCATGCCGCGACCGCCGGGGACTGCGATGACAGCCTCGCCACCGTCAGCCCGGCTGCGACTGAGGTATGCGGAAACGGCTTCGACGACGACTGCGGCGCGGGGGCAGAGGTATGCACCCGGTCGGGCTCCGAGAGCTTGGCGGGCGCGAACGCGGTCGTCCAGGGAAATGTCGCCGCCGAGTACGTTGGGTCCGGGGCCGCTGGCGTCGGCGACATCGACGGCGACGGCGCGATCGACCTTCTCGTGGGCGCATTCGGCTACTCCTCGGGCACGGGTGCGGTGTTCCTCATGCACGGTCCGTTCTCTGGAACGACGGATGTAGGCACCGCGGCGGCGACGCTGGTTGGCGAGTCCGCCTACGAGTACGTCGGCGCCAACGTCGCCGGGCTCGATGATTACAATGGGGACGGCGTGCCCGACCTTGCCATCGCAAGTTCAGAGTCGGACCGTGCCGCCGAGGGCGCGGGTGCCGTCTACATCGTGTTTGGCCCGGCCCCGTCGAGCGGGAGCCTTGCGGCCGCGGATGCTATCTTCACTGGAGAGGCGTTCTACGACCACGCCGGTGTGTCTCTCGCGGGAGGGGGGGACCTTACGGGGGACACGTACAGCGACCTCGTGGTGGGCAGCTACAACGACGCAGGCGGCGACGTTGCCGGCGCCGTGTATGTCATAGCCGGACCATCGACCTCGGCGTCATTGTCCAGCGCGGGCGCAAAGCTGGTGGGTGAGGGCGCGGGAGACGAGGCGGGGTTCTCGGTGGGCGTCGCAGGGGATGTTGACGGCGACGGCTTCAACGACGTCGTCGTGGGCGCCCTATACGAGGGCTCGGCCGGTACCCAGGCTGGCGCCGCCTACCTCGTGCTCGGCCCCGTCTCGGGCACGATATCGCTCTCTTCCGCCGATCTGAAAGTTACCGGCGAGCTGGCCGGGGACGGCCTCGGCTATGCCGTCGCGGGCGCGGGAGACGGAGATGGGGACGGCGTGGGGGAAATCCTCGTTAGCAGTGCATATCGAGACGTGCCGTACACGAACGCAGGGTCCATCTACGTGTTCACCGGGGACCGGACGGGCACGGTATCTGCCGCCTCGGCCGACGCGGTCCTCGAGGGCGACGCTGTGAGCGAGTACGCGGGCACCTCGCTGGCCGGTTTGGGAGACACCGACGGAGATGGACTCGACGACTTCGTCGTCGGCGCCACAGGCGCGTCGGTCACAGGCGCATGGGCAGGAGCCACCTTCGTGTCCTGCGGCGGTGTCACAGGCACCCTGTCGCTGGCGGACGCGACGTGGCGGGCCGACGGGGACGCCCCCTCGCTTTGGTCCGGGTACCCGGTCTTCCGGCCGGGCGACATCGACGGAGACGGCCTCGAAGACATCGGCACGGGGGCGAAGTATGCCGATGGGACGGCCGCCGACGGCGGAGCCGTGTACCTGTTCTCCGGTGTCGTTCAGTAGAGAAGCCTGCCACGGCCCCTCCCCGTCGGAACTGGCGTCCGCCGCATCTACCGGGCAGGCGCCGCCTATTGAGCGGCCACAATCACCCCGGCGAGCGCGCGCTGGAGGTGCGGTGCGAGCGGCGTGTCGGACCTGCGCTCGAGGATCGAGAGGACGCTCTGGCTGACGCCGATGCGCTCGCCGAGCTGCTTCTGGCTCAGGCCGAGGCGCTGGCGGCAGGCGAGCAGGTCCGCGCCGGTGTAGACACGCCCCTCCTCCTGGCGTGGCGGCTGCGACGCAGGAGCCGCGGCTCGTGGCTCTCTTACCGAGGTCGGCGGAACAGGGGCGGCCTCGGGCCCGCGAGCCTCGGGTGCCTGGGCGATGGGAAGCGGGGATGCCGAACGACCAGACGCGAAGACCGTGGGCGCGACCAGCGCCTCGACGAGGTCGCGGATGGACCGCACGCGCCACGGGCCGTCGCTCCGCGCGGCGAGGGCCGCCTGCGCCTGCGCGAGCGCCTCGCCGATGTCGGCGCCGACGGAGACGAACTTGCGCGCCTCGTCGCCACGGACGGCGACGACCGCGAAGGCGAAATGGGTCGTGGCGAGCTGGGGGATGGGCTCCAATGGAAGCGGTGGCGGCGCCTCCACCGGGAGCGGGGGCGCCGCCTGCGTCTCCTCTGGTTGGGGCTCGGAGGGGACGCCGGCGGGCGGGGGTTGGGTGGGCGCCTCCTCCAGCGTGGGCGCCGCCGGCTCGGGCCGGACTGTTTCTGGCGGGGGCACGAACGTGGGCCGCGCTGCCGGGATGCCGTTCCGCTTCCGGAACATGCGGACGCCCTCGGCCGACACCCCCGAGCGCGCCGCGACCTCGGCGTCCGAGAGCACCCCGACGATGTCGCGGAACGCATCGAGCTTGGACGCGCGCCGTGAGGGCGGCGGCACCTCCGCGGGCGCTGGCGCCTCGACGACAACCGAAGGACCGGGGCTCTGGTTCACGGGCGCTGCGGTGCCGAAGCCCGGGATGCCCCGACGCGCGCGGAGCTTCGTCACTGCTTCCCGCGTCACGCCGGCCATCGCGGCGATCTCCGAGTCGGGCACCGTGCCGAGGAGGTGTACGTACGGGTCGATAGAAGAACGACGCCCAGGGGCCGGCCCTTCCACGTGCTCCGGCGTCTTCCGCGGCTGATGCCGGAACCCGTCGTAGGCGGGAATCCCTACCTTCCGGCGGTAGTCGCCCACGGCCGTCCGGGGCACGCCCGCCTCGTCGGCGATGACCTGGTCGGCAACCTTCCCGAGCCGGTCGTGGAACGCAGCCAGGGGATGCGACGGGGGCGTTTCCGCGGACAGGCTCGCGCGCTCGCGGGACGGAGGCGCGCCCTTCGCCGCGCTCGCGAACGACGGCGGTGGGCGCAGGAAGGGCGCGATGCCGTGCTCCCGGCGGAACAGCTTCACCTCGTCGACGGAGACGCCCGCGAGCACCGCCACCTCGGCGTCCGGCATCCGCCCGACCTTGTCGTGGACGCGCTCCAACGGGTTGCTCATGGGCATGTCGAGCACCTCGGCCTCGCGCGGCGAGCACTCATCCAGTCGCCCCTCCGGCGCCGAGGGTAGCGCACTGGTCGCGTCCACGCACCCGAGACGAGCGTCTCCGAGCGGGTACACTCCGGACATGACGATGGACGTGGTGGGTGTGCCGGACGGTGGCGCGGCGTCCCGTGCGGACGATGGCTCGAACAGGGGCGCAGAGCTCCTCATCGGCCAAGCCTGGAAGGCGTGGGAGCTCGGGGACGGCGAAGGGCTGCTCGCCCTGCTCGCGCAGGCGCGCGCGCTCGGCCCGCTCGACCTCGCGACGCTGGCGTGGATGGAGGAGGCGGAGACCGTCGCGCGCGAACAGGCGGACATCACGCGGTACCAGCGTGCGCGACGACTGCTCGCCGAGGGTGACCTCGCCAACGGACTGCGCACGTGGCTCGACCTCTCAGCGTCGGCGCGCGCCGCCATCCGCCAGGCCTTCGACCTCCCGGAGTTCCGTTGGCTGGAGGAGATGGACGCCGGCAAGCTCGACGCGACGATCGCGCTCGGACAGGGACGGGCGGCGCTCGCGCGTGACAACGTCGCGGGGGCTCGAGCCCTCCTGGAGCCCCACCGTCGCATGCTGTCCATGACCGAGGACGGCAGGGCGGCGCTGGCGACCGTGGACAGCGCGCCGCGCCCTCTTCCGCCACCGAAGCCGGCCGCACCCGCGTCCCCGGACGACATCGCTGCTCTCGCGTCGCACCTGGCCGCCGGCGGGAACTTCAAGGTCCCGGCGACAGCGCCGGACTGGCCGCTCACGCTGGCGCTCGCGCTTCGTGACCTCCTTCCCGGCAAAGACGGCGAGGGCGATCTCGAGCGCATCGAGGCCGTGGTCGACCGCCGGGACGCGTGGAAGGGCCTGCCCCCTCCCGTGGCGGTGCGGCTCCTGGAGCTCGTCGCCGCTCGGCTCCGCATGTTGCAGGCCGCGGGGCTCTCGGACAGACGCATCGACCTCGCGTTCTCCACGATCTCCACGTGGTCGAAGCGGGAGAAGCCCGGGTTCGCCTACGGCTTGAGCCGCGAGCACCGTCCGAGGACCGGCTCCTGGGAGGGGGACGCCGACGCTGCGGTCGACGAGCTCTACGACGCGCTTCCCTCCACCGAGCCCGCGCCGAAGGTCGGGAAGCGCCTCGTCGCTCTGGAGGCGCTCGTCACCGAGTTCGGCATCGTGTCGGAGGAGCTGCGGGTCGCGGTGGCCGCGCAGATCCGCGCGGAGGTCTCGGCGCTCCTCGCCGATGGCCTGTCCGCGCGGAACACCCGGCTGCTCAACGTCGTCGCGCCGGTGGCCGACGAACTCACCGGTGCGGACATGCGCGCGCTCCGCCGGGCGGCCCGGGCTGCCGCGGCAGCGGCGGCAACCGAGCCGGAGACCGACGAGGAATCGGACTCCCCCATCCCCGACGACTGGGCCTGGTGGTCGGTGACGCGCGGGAAGCGGGCCGTGATGGTGGGCGGCGACCCTCGCGAGCCCAACCGCGTGCGCCTGGAGGCCGTCTTCGGGTTCGCCGAGCTCGCCTGGGAGCCGGCCGAGTTCTCGCGCAACTCGCTCCAGAAGGTCCGCGACCGCGTGAAGGCCAGAGGTGTCGACCTCGTGCTGATCCTCACGCGCTTCGTGGGCCACGACGCCGACCAGGTCATCCTCCCCGCGTGCAAGGACACGGGGGTGCCGTTCGTGCCGGTGAAGAGCGGGTACGGGGTCGCGGGGATGAGGAGGGCGATCGAAAGGTATGTCGCCCCCCATCCTCACCAACGCGACGGACTGGTTGCGCCCGGATAGGCCTTGCGGGTGTACATGCACCACCCCGCCCTCGCAACGCCAGCCGATGACACGGTGGTCTGGCGTTACCTTGACGCGCTGAAGTTCTTGGCGCTGCTGCAGACGAGCTCGCTCTTCTTCGCCCGTCTCGACAAGATGGAGGATCCGTTCGAGGGGTCCGTCCCTTGGGTCAACCACGAACAGAGGAAGGCGGCATACGCCAAGCATCAGGAAGAACGACGCGCGTTCTTTGATGGCATCCTCGAGAAGAACCCAAGTGCTGAACCAATAAAGCAGTTGCGCGACAGGTTCCTGCAGGCTGGCGATCCGGTGGGCGAGTGGTACGAGATGCAGCGCCGGTGGACGGGCGTGAACTGCTGGTTCATGGGTGAGCACGAGTCCGCCGCGATGTGGCGCCTGTACATGCCAGCTGGTCACGGCGTGGCGGTCAGGTCTACGATCGGCCGCCTGAAGGAGAGCCTGAAAAATGAGCCGAGCGAGGTGTACGTGGGGGAGGTCCGGTACATCGACTTCTCCAAGGACGCGATCCTCGACAACAACTCGCTTCAGCTTCTTGCATTGAAGCGAAAGAGCTTCGAGCACGAGCGAGAGGTCCGGGCGATCATCTGGGATGCCCTCGGCGCCACGAGCGGGAACTGCGTGCTCGGCGAGTACGGGGTCAATCTACCCGTGGACCTTGAAGCGCTCATCGAAGGCATTTTCGTGGCGCCGCAAGCCCCTTCCTGGGTCCGGGATGCGGTTGCCGAGACTGTGCGGCGATACGGTATTGGCAGCGCGGTAATTCAATCGACGCTCGACTCGAAGCCGCTGTACTGAAGACTGGAGATCGCGAGCGCCCGACTCGGTCAGGCCTCCCCCGCCCCCAACACGAACAGGTCCATCTCCGTGATTGGCGCCACGCCGATCCACCCGTCGTCCCCGACCTGCCCGTGCTTCCGAATCGCGATGCGGTGCCCGAGGATCGTGCCGTCGGGCGCCATGCGGATGACGAACACGCGCGTCCAACGCTCGCCCTGCGCCTCGCCGTCGGTCAGGAGCGCGCGGTAGACCTCGCCCTCCATCGGCACCACGCCCATGTGCACCACCGCGACGGAGGTCGGCGTCTCGCCGCGCGCGCAGACGGCGCGGATCATGTCGTCGATGCCCATCGGGAAGACCCCCTCGAGCTTCCAGGTCTCGAACTCGCGCCCGCGGAACACCGTGACGATCGTGCCCTCCGGCGTCCGCCCCAGCGGCAGGTTGCCCTCCCACTCGCGCCCGATGCGGTCCGCAACGGCCTCGGCGGTCACGGGCACCTCCTCGTGCGGCTGGAGCGCGCCCGCGAACATGCCGATCTCCGGGGGCTCGGGCTCCTTCGGCTTCCCTACGTCGATGGGGCGCTCGCCCGGCGGGGGCTCCAGCACGGGACGCAGGGAGCTCGACAGGTCCTTCACGCCGTGCCCCGCGCGCTGCGACCACGCGCTCGTCCACATGCCGATCATTCCGGGGCGCCGCTCGAACGTGCGCATCGCCAGCCACCACGCCCCGTCCTTGCCCGGCTCGAGGATCCAGGCGGTGCCGCGGCCGTCGACACTGCCGAACCAGCCCTCGACTAGCCGGCGCTCCACCCCCGGACGCGACCAGAGCGCCTTCAGCGTCGCCCCGGTCCCGGGCGCGAGGTTGGCCGCGAGCGGGTGGGGCAGGCCGACGACCTCCATGAAGCCCTCGCCGAACAGCCGGATGCGACGCGGGAGGACGGAGATCCCCATGACGTCCTCCTCCGCGCGGGCCATCGCCCACTCGCGCAGCTCGTCCTCGGGGAGGAGGTCCGCGGACCGGAAGGGCCAGCGGTAGAACATGGGCTCGGGCGAGCCTGGTTCGGGCGGCGCGGTAGGGCCGGCCGGCATCTCCCGGGTGTCGTCGTAGCTGCCCAGCGGGACCGTCTTCCGGGCGCTCTCGACGCCGTCCCACTCCTCGGTGATCGTGACGCGGCTCGTGTTCAGGTCGACGCGGTAGACCTTGAAGCCCTTCTGCGTGCGGCCCTCGAGCGTGCGCTTCGCTTCGATGCGGCCCCACGCCAGGCCGGGCTTCTGGGTGTTCTTCTGCGCGCGCTCGTGCAGCTGCACGAGCATCACGCTCTCCTGCGGGCTCTGGATGGTGAAGGAACCGTGGTCGGGCCGGCCCGTCTTCTTGCTCATCGGGCGCGTTGTACCATGCGCCTCATGAGCGACGAACCCCACGATCCGTACGCTGCAGTAGACGCCGCCTACGAGGAGCGCGTGCGCCAGTGGCGGGAGCAGGCGATGGCGAAGTGGCGCGCCCGCGAGGGGCTTGTCCGCCTGAACGAGCGACCGATGGCGCTCGCGTTCGAGGCGTTCAAGCGCTCCCTCCCGAGCTTCCAGGACGCCGAACGCCTCTTCGAGCTGGTCGAGGCCGGGCTCGGCGAGCGAGGCGTGCGGGATGCGTGGTCGACGCCGGCCGAGCGCTGCCTGCTCGTCCGCGACCCCGAGCGGCCGGAGTGGTTCCTCCCCCAGCGGCTCCTCTACCTCCACACCGAGTACCGGGAGAACCCGCCGATCCCGATGCACCTGGAGGTCCCGGAGCGGATCAAGCGCATCATGGCGCGCAAGAAGGCGAAGGAGCCGCCCCCCGAGGAAGTGCCGGAGGAGGTCGTCGTCCCGCTCTCGCCCGGCGGGCGCCCCGGCCGGCTCTGCATCTACGAGGGCGCGGCGCACGCCGACATCAAGTTCGGCGACCGCGGGCAGTTCAAGGAGTGGACCGTGTCGACGGGAGACACCTTCGCCTTCTCCCAGGCCGACGTGGAGCCGTTCACCCTCGACCCGCAGGCCCGCCCGAAGCAGACGCCGCCGCTCTCGCTGCTCCTCCGCGACGCCGAGCTCGGCGACGGCGCACCCGTCGACGTGCTCGCGAGGCTGGTGCTCGAGCTGCGCCCCGAGCTCGCCGACCGCGGCCGCGTGCACCTCCCCGCGGTGCAGCCGGGGACGGCCACCGGCGCGTGGACCCGCGGCCTCTGGAACCTGCGCGCGGCCGAGTGGGAGGGGCGCGTGCCCGACGAGGACGGGTGGGTGGTGATCGACGCCTGGAACGGCACGGCCATCGCGACCGGCCCCACGCTCGACGCGGCCTTCGCGGCGTGGCGGGAGCAGGTCCGCCGCGTGCAGCCGTTGCCGCCGGTGGAGCGCCAGGCGACACCCGCGGTCGAGGAGCCGGAGCCTGCCTCGCCGGCCGACCCGCCGAAGGTGCCGGAGAATGTGGCGGTCGCGTCGATGGGGACGATCCGCATCGAGATCCACCCGCCCGTGATCATGCAGTGGCCCGAGCCTCGGCCGGAGAACGTCCCGGCGGTCGCCGTTCCGCTCGCCGCGCTGCCCCGCGTGCCCGAGGAGCTCGCGGCGGTCGGCTTCTCGCGCGCGGTCCGCTTCTTCGGCGAGCAGGGCGAGTATGCGTTCGGGTTCGTGCGCGACGAGGACGGCGGCTTCACCCTCGTCGGCGACGACACGGTGGGCGTGCTCGACGTCGAGAGGCTGGAGGATGAGATCGCGCGCGTGGACGCGGCGGTGCGCGAGGGCTGGTACGACCCCTTCGGCCACGGCGACCCTTGGGAAAAGCCTCGGTACCCCGTCCGCGTCCAGGGCTACCGGGTGTGGGACGACACCGGGCGCGAGCCGGAGTTCCGCGAGGGGGGCATCGGCTGGCAGGCGCAGCTGGCGCCACGTGGGTGGGGGGTCGGCCAGCGGCACGTCGTCACGCGGGTGACGTACCTGCAGGTGAAGGGCAAGGAGTGATCCTGCTGCTCGTGGCGTGCGCCTATCGGGTCCTCGACGACGCCGAGTCCTCCCTCGAGGCGCGAGACGATGGGGAAGCCTGCGCCGTGTGCTCGCTGGCCGGCCTGGACTTCGCAGTCGAGATCCACAACCCTACCGACCAGGACCGGATCGTCGTCACCGGGTCCTGCTTGGTGATCTCCGGGAGCCTCGTGAACGAGACGACCGGCACGGGTGCGGGCTGGGACGACCTGTGCCCCGACGAGGAGAGGCGCTGGGAGATCCCCGCGGAGGGCACCGTCGAGCACCACTTCGACTTCGACGAGGTCGAGCCCGGCGTGCAGACCCTGACGGTCCAGGTCACCGACGACAGGTGGCACGTGCTCTCGGTGGAGTTCGAGGCCGTCGAGTAGACCGCGCCGGCGATCAGCCGAACCAGCTAAGCCTCGGCCCCTCCGCGAGCACGGCTACGCCTCGCCGCCGCGCAGTCGCTTTGTCGACCACGTGGTAGCTATGGTGGTGGCCGGACGCCGTGGTCCACCCCGCAGAGCCCGTCGACCCGCCTCCGTTCGTCCCGTGTGTGACGAACAGCACGGCCACACGTTCGAAATCGACACGAGCCCATCTGTGCCTCGCCGGCCACGAATTCGGGGCAAGCATCCAGCGCCGTTACTTCTTCTTCTTGTCCTTCGTTTCCTTGGGCGCGGGAGGCGGATCGGGGGGCTCCTCCGCTGGGGCCTCGGCGAGACCCTTCAACGCCTCAGGGCCGAGCACGATGGCCCCGGCGGATTTCTTCGTCAGCGCTTCGGTTTCCACGCAATACACGTAGCTGCGGCAGAAGTCGTACATGCCGTAGTCGAAGTCGACGTTCATGATCTCGTCATTGAACTGGCCCAGCTGGGGGCAGAACGGGCCGCTCCAGAAGCGAGGGACCTTCGTGAGGTCCGGGTGCTCGCACCCGGCCTGCATCGCCAACTCGGAGCCGCCGTTGTCCTTCTGCGTGAAGAAGTGGACCACGTCGTCGTGCGAGCCATAGATTCGAATCGACGACGCGTTGTTCGCTTTGTCATCGGGTAGGTTCTCGTCCGCGCGGACGCGGTAGACCCAGCCAGCTTGGTCCTTGTTGTAGTTGATGTGCTCGTAGAGCACGACGGTGGTGGCCATCGCGATTCCTCCAGCCCGGATTGGACCACTGTTCTCCCATGTGGGCAAGCCCTCGCTCGCCCGTCAGTCCATCCACAACGCTGGCACTGCCGCTCGAATCGCCAAGGTGCTCCACCGACCTGAGACGGCTCGACGTCGTAGTCCGGCGCCTGCGCGACGACCTCAAGGACAAGGAAGGACCGGAGGTGGTCGGAGTTGAACGGCACCGAGGAGGGCGGCGACGGTGTCCTTCGTGCGAAGCTACCACCGTGATCTTGTTCGACTTCGAGACCCCCGGCCTGTCGGACCAATGGCAGATGGCGCGGGGCGGCTCCGCGTCGCGCGAGGCGTGCGAGACCGGGGGGTGCCTCCACGTCCGCCCGGCGCCGGGCTCGAAGGTGGGCTCGCGGCGCGTGCCCGCGGACTGGACAGGCTTCGGCGAGCTCACGTTCCGCGCGCGGGCGACCTCCGCGACGAGCATCGAGGTGCGCGTGGCGGCGGGCGAGCGCGGCGCGGCCTGGTGGCGGCGCGTCGACCTGCGCGCGGGCGAGTGGCAGGACGTCCGCGTGCCCCTCGGGTGGTTGCGGCGCGCGGAAGGGCCTGCGCCGTCCTGGTCGTCGGTGCACGCGCTCTCGTTCGCGTTCCGCGACGCCTCCGAGGTGTGGATCGACGACGTCACGCTCGCGGAGGGAAGCCCGGTGCTCACCCCCGAGGCGATCGCCGCGGTGACCGGCGGGGCCGTGACGCGCGGGCGCCATGCCGCCGTCGTGTCGCTCGTCCCCACGATGGACGCGGACGGGCTCGCGGCGCGCCTCGACGCCGTCGCGGACGCCGTGCTGGCCGACCTGCCGTTCCTCCCGCCGCCGGCGGTGCCCGTCCCGCTGGTCGTGTTCCCAGACGCATCGGCCTACCGCGCCGGCGTCGTGACGATCGGCGCGGCGTTCGCCGCCGACGCGGACACCCCTGGGCACGACGGGTTCACGCTCGAGGGCATCGCCACGTCCTCCTGGGACCCGGCGCAGGGCATCGGCCGGCCCGTGTACGCGCACGAGTTCGTCCACGCGCTCCTCACGCGGACGGCCGGCCTCCCGAACGGCGGGGAGTGGCTGCAGGAGGGGCTCGCGACCTGGTACCAGGCGCGCTTCCACCCGCAGGCGGACCTGTCCGAGGTCGTGCGCGGGCGCCTCGCCGCGCCGCTGCCGATGTCGCGGCTCTGCGACGGCCGGCGGATCGAGCCGAGGTTCTACGCCGACGCTTGGGCTGTCGTGGGCACCGTCCTCCTGGAGCCCGCCTGGGGCGGCACCCTCGAGCGCGCGTTCGACGCGGCGGCGCGCACCGGGTCGACCTCGCTGGCATCGCTCGGCGTCGACCTCGCGGCGTTGGAGGCGGACCGGAGGGCCTGGGCCGCGCGCCACTTCGGGTGGTAGCGTAGCGCCATGTCGGACGAGCACCACCTCCACCTCGAGGGCGACCGCCGCCCCATCCACGGCGACGTGCGGGACACCGGCGCGCTGCGCGCCTGGATGCGCACCAACGCGGACAACGAGGTGGCGCTGACCGGGCGCCTCCGCTCCGCGTTCGTGTACGTCCTGGACGGGTTCAGCGAGCACATGCCCGTCGGGAACGCCGAGGACCTCGGCAAGGAGACGATCCTCGCGGCCCTGTTCCGGGACCTCGCCGCCCGCGACGGAGTCGTGAGGGCCTTCCGCCAGGGCGAGCGCCGCGTGGAGGTGGACGGCCGCGGACGCCGCGCGGCCGCGATCGTGGAGCTCGACCTCGCCACGGGGAGGTGGTGGCTCGCGTGGCGCCTCTTTGGGACCGGCGAGGCCTCCGTGGGCGTCTTTCACGGGGACTGGCAGCAGCGCGAGGGTGCGTCGCTCGACGACCTCGACGAGCCGTTCCGCGAGTGGCTCGACGCGGGCGCGGCGAGCATCGAGATGAAGGGGCAGTCGGTCACGCCGGGGCCGTCCGAGGACATCCGCTGCGCGACGATCGCCTGGCCGCCGCTCCCGCCCGACGCCGCCGGGGTAGGCGTGCAGCTCGCCCAGGCATTCTTCCCGGAGCTCCTCCGGAAGCCGCTCGACTACCTGATCGTCTTCGCGTGCCGCGACGGCTCGCTGGAGCGGTGGGAGCTCCGCGGGAAGCTGTCCGTCCCGACCGACGACCTCATCCGCGGCATCGCGGCGCAGGGCTCCGCCGAGGCGATGGCGTTCCTCACGCCGTCCGTGATCCAGCTCGGGGGCGTGACCCGCCGCTGCTACCGGATGCTCGTCGAGCGGAGCGGCCGGCTCGCCCAGCTCGTCCTGCCGCTCGACATCAAGGACGGGAAGATCCAGGGCGGCGAGCTGAAGTACCGCGACGAGGGCGCCGTGCCGCCCGGCGGGCACTGGATCGGCGTCGCGCCGGAGCGGGAGGTGAACCTCACCGTGCAGGGGCCGGTCGACGGAAAGGAGCTGCCCGAGGGGTAGGGCCCTGTCAGGGCAGGAGCCGGTAGGCCTTCTCGATGACCGCCGCCGCCTCCGGCCCCTTCCAATAGGGCGCGATCCATCGCATCCGCTGGTCCTTCCAGCCCGAGGCCGGCCGTCGCCAGTGGCCACGCACGAGGAACCGGTGGAGGAGCGCCCGGCCCTCTGACGTGCGCTCGAGCGCGCGCACGCTCCGCAGCCGCGAGACGTCGATGCTGCCGGGCAGGTAGAAGACCTCCTCCGAGCTGACCTTCGCCGTGCGCCTCTTCCCCTCCCCCGACGGCGCTGGCGGGCGGCGGACCACGGGCTCGACCCCCACGCTCGTCGCGTAGAGGATGGCCTGCAGCACCACGGCGAGCAGGTCCCGGAACGCGGCGGGCTGGCCCTCCAGCGCCACCGCGAGGTTCGTGCCGAGCGAGAGCGTGACCTCGCGCATCGGCGGCACGTCCACGCCGAGCGCGTCGACGGCGACGCCGACGCGGAGCATTCCTCGCTCGGGCTCGGTGACGTAGACCGTCGCGATCCGCAGGACGTGCCCGGCGAGCGGGCAACTGCGGTCGCGGGCCAGCCAGCGCTCGGCGAGCGAGAGCACGAGCCGGTCCGTGAACACGACCGCGAAGCTCGGGAACGGCGCCCGCAACGCATCGCCCGGGACGTCGAGGTCGGTGTGGGACAGCGTCCACGCGAGATCGCCCGACACCCAGAAGGTCTTGCGGCGGTGCAGCTCGTGGTCGGCCACCGCGCGCAGGAGCGGCTCGATGTCCGGCCGGTCGCCCAGGAGGCGCTGGACGTCGAGGTCCTCGGCGAGGTCGGCGTCGTCCACAACGGTGGCGCGGTCGTCGAAGCCCGGGCGACCGCGGACGCGGACGGCGACGCCCCGGCAGGCCTCGAGCGCGCCCGGGACCAGCTCGGCGAGCCGCTCGTGCGCGAGCGGGAGCGGGTGCCCGGCCTCGACGTCGTCGTCGAGCCCGAGGTCGGCCCACATCCACGAGGCGTCGTAGGCGGGCTCTCCCTTCTTCAGCGCGGCGGCGTAGAAGCCCTCCAGCTCGTGGAGCATCTCGACGACGCGCGGCCGGAGGCGCCCGTCCCGCGCGGCCTCCCGCGGCGTGCGCCCGTCGAGCCGGGGGATGGGCTCGTCGACCCACTTCCGGTAGTGGCGGGCGTAGTGGTCCAGCACGAGCTGCTCCCGCATGTCGGCCGGGATGTCGGACTCCGGCTCGGACACGGGCGAGGTCTCGCCGCGGAGCTGGGCGCGGAGGGCCTCCCGGACCTTCCGCTCGACGTCCTCCGAGACGGTCGACACGTGGCGCACCGCCGCGCCGGCCGCGCCCTCGATCAGCGCGCGGCCTCGGTGCCCGCGCCCCGGCGAGTTCACCTCCAGCACCAGGCGCGACCCGCGGAGCCGCAGCGTCCCCAGCACGGTGTCGTCGCGGTTCCAGAACCAGCGCCCGTCCTCCTCCTCGTCCGCGGCGACGCCCGCCGCCCGGGGGAGCGCGCCGCGCAGCGCCGCCTCGTCGAGCACCTCGAAGGTCACGCGCGTCTCGGCCATGCGCTCGCCGTCCGTGTTCGTCAGCGTCGGGATCGGCGGGTCGAGCAGCGAGCGCACCCAGTGCGCGTGGATCACGGGCGCGGTCGTCTTCGCGAAGACGCGCGCATCGCCAGCGAAGGCGCGGCGGCGACGCGAGAGCTCGTCGCGGAGCGCCTCACGACCGAGGCCGGCGATGCCCAGCACGCCGAACTCCAGCTCCGGCCCGCCCGACGGCCCGAGCGGGTTCACTCGGGCCGCGATCCAGTCCCGCAGCACCGCCTGGCGCGAGAAGCTGCGCTCGTTCACGGTGACGCGCCCACCGTCGAGCACGTCCCGGAGCGTGATCGCGCTGCCCGGGCGCACCTCGACGATCTCGTAGAGCCGGATCCCCGTGCCCCGCATGGACGTGAGCCAGGCGCGCTCGCCGGGGGGCACCCGCGGGTCCTCCAGCGCGAGGTCCACCGCCGTGCGGCCACCCCGGACGAGGCGGTCGAAGTAGAGCCACGCCTCGAAGCAGGCCTCGCTCTCCGCGCCGCGCTCGCCGAGGTCCTCGGGCGATCCGTCGATCTCCGACCAGAAGGCGGCGCGCGCGCCCTCGGGGTCGAGGTCGTCGGCGACGCTCGCGAGCCGGTCCATCGCGCCTACGCGGTCGTCGGGCGAGCAGCGGCCCGCGCCGGCGCCGCCGCAGCACTTCTTGAACTTGAGCCCGCTGCCGCAGGGGCAGCGGTCGTTGGGGCCGAGCTTCGACACGGGGAGGGACTATGCGGGAGGGGGCACGGGTGGGAGGCAGCCTATTAGGTCTCCCCGTCGCCTATCCCTTTGCCCTTGGCCGGTCCCACGCCACCACCAGGACCTTCCCGAGCGCCTCCTCGTCGAAGTGGCTGTCGAGCCTCAGGCGTGTCTTCCTGCCGTTCGGCGTGGCACGTACCCCCGTGACGGCGTTCAACCGCGCGTGCGTTTCGTGGGTAAGCCAGAGGGTCTCAATGACGACGCTCTTTCGTTGGGGGAACAGGTCGGCGCACGCACCGTCTACCCAGCGGAGCCGAAGCGAGGGGTACTTCCCGCCGCGCTCCTCGCAGGTCATCGGGGGGGAGATCCACCGCGAGAGCAGGCTGAGAGCGACCCTCACGACGGCCTTCTCCTCGGCTGTCAGCGACCGGTCCGCGTTAGCCGGCGCTTCGTCCGAGCTATCGTCATGGACCGGGACCGTCTCGGGAAGGGCCACCCCGTCGCCGCGGTGCGCGTGGACGAACAACACGAAGTCTCGCCCCTGCCCCTTCCCCGCGAATCGGATCCGATCGAACCGTCCGTGCCATGCCCCCCACCCCGACGGTTCCTCGGACCAGCCGCGGGCGCGCGCCATTCCCCCGAAGAGCGGCTCCCGCCAAGCCCGGGAAGAGTCGGCCCCTGGGCCCGTGTACTCGAGCACGGACGGCGGGCAGTCCTCCGTAGCGCGCCCATCCTGGAACAGCGACACGAGCAGCGCGCGGCCCCCGTGCCGGGTAGTGAGCCGCTCCAGTTTCTCCACGTCCTGGCGGACGCGCTCGAGGTGCGCGACGGTCGCGCGCCATCCACGGTTCCCGACGCGGAGGCGCAGCGCGCCCCTGGCGTAGATCGTCTTGAGCACGCCGTTCCAGTGCTTGAACTCGATCCAGTGGTCGATCCCGTCGAGCCGCACGCGCAGGTCAACGGCGCGGACCTCAGTCTTGCGCCCCCACCCCACCTCGGTCTCCACGGGCATGGCGGTGACGTCCGCCACCGCGTCCGAGCCGAGCAGGTCGCGGGTCGCCTCGATGAAGTCCCTGCGGAGGTCGTGCTCCTTGTAGAGCCAGAAGGGAAGCCCAGCGGCGCTCGTCGCGACGCGGGAGCGGAAGCCATCAAGCAGGGTGTCGAGTGTGCTCGGCATGTCTTGCCTCGGGAGGTGCGGGTGGATCTACCAGCCCGTGGGCCAGAATTGCACGAGAACGTCGGCGGGCACGAGAATGATCGCTCGCAGCCGCCTCCACAGCAGCGGCCGAGGCCGCGCTCCCCGGACCGGACCGACGCCGGGCACGGCACGCGGATTGTGATGGATTAAATAGTCGTCTCGCAAACTCAGTTGCCGCCACTCCGCGCGCGTTTATAGTAGGCGTCCCACCGCCCGCCTCCCCCCAAAGCCCCCGTTCCTCCCCTCCCCCCCCACGGTCCCCCGATGCCTCCACACGCAGCCTTGAACGCACGCTTCTCTCGTTTCGTAGGTGCGGACGGCATCGGCCCCACGGAAGGGCAGCTGAAGATCGCGAAGAAAGAACTCGACTTCCTCGAGACGAAGCTCGGCGAGTTCATTGAGGACGACGACGAAGTACGGTTCGTGAAGGCGCTACGAAGCGGCAGCTACGCGAAGAATACCCTGCTCCGGCGACACGAAGCGGGCGACTTCGACGCCGACATCGCCATCTACGTCGAGCCCAAGAACGGTGACGAGGAATCTCTACCACTTCTCCTCGACTACCTGGAGCGCCTGCTGCGGAGAGCGTACAAGGACCGCACGGCTCGACCACCTACCTTCGACCGCACGGCCAAGAGCGCGGTGCGGGTGAAGTTTCTCGACTCGCCGAAGATCAACATCGATGCCGTACCGGTCATCAGTCGCCCCCACGACACGATCCCGAACTGGGGCGCGATCCCGCGCAGAGACGGGGAGCTCCGAGACACCTCCGTGACCGAGCACATCACGTTCGTGTCTGATCGCAACAAAGTCTCCAAGGCCGTGAACTTCAACCACATGGTGATGGTGGCGAAGTGGTGGCGGAATCATGCGTTCGACGAGGATGCTCGTGGGCAGCTGTGCAGCTTCGCGCTCGAGCTCATCGTCGGAAAGGCCTTCGATGGAACGAAGGACCGCCTCAACGGCGACTGGGGGCATGACCTTCTCGAGATCTTCACGTGGCTCATCCGACATCGATTTGGCGCGCCCATCTCCTTCCCGGACAGCCGCGTTCCGAAGGCCGCGGCGCCGGTTGACGGCGTCGTGAAGGTGATCGATCCCATGAACGCCGGGAACAACGTCAGCCATGACTGGACCAAGGCGGCTGCAGACGAGGTGCTGTTCCAGGCGCAGCGCTTCTGCGACGTCCTCGGAGACGCCATGAACGAGTTGAACGCCGAGCAGGAGGAGGAGGCGCTCACGTTGCTGGACAGCATCCTTCCGCGCTTCAGCGAGTTCTCGGAGGAGCAATGATGCAGCGGACGCACACCCGAACTGACGACGCAGCGCGCGTGTCGCGGAAGGTTCAAGGCGATCTGGAATCGCTGGTGCGGCTCTATTCGCTCACGTCGACCACCAGTGCCGAGGACCTGGCGCATGACCTCCGCATAGGCTTGGAGAGTGGGTGCATCGAGCGCGCGCAGGTGTTCGTTCACGACGCCCTTGGTGCTCTGAAACAGGTCATCAAGTACGGCGTGACTGCGGCCGACGGGGTCGAGGGAAGCCTGAACAGCGGGAGGTTCGACTTCGACGAGCGACTCAAGGGCGGGACGTATCGGATCGAGATCGACCTCTTGGACCGCCCGAAATGGGAGGGCTTGAAGAGCAGCGGCGCACTTCGAATCCGATGGACGCCGTGCGACAGCACCTCGACCGCTGGAATGTCAAGCACGCCGTCCGGCGCCTACGTGTCGGGGGATCTCGCACTCCAACGCAGCATCTTGCGGAGCATGTGACCGATGGCAGACACGCAGAAGGTCGACATCAAGACGGTGGTGAGCGGTCCTGAGCGCTTCCCGAACGACTCTGCCAGGCGCAGGCACGAGCGTCTCGTGGGAGTTGAGGCCCACGCCAAGGCAGTCGCCCGCGACCTTCACCAACTGTTCCATCCTCACCTCGCCGCCCGATGGGCGGAACGGCACTTCGGCGGCGTTCCCATCGCAGTTCGCCTCCTCGATGACCTTGTGCCGCTGATCATCTTCGAGGGAGATGTCGGAACAGGCAAGAGTGCGCTCGCCGAGACCATCGGAGACGCCGTTGCGCGCACCCACGACTATGAGGTGCAACTGTTCAAGATGAGCACCCAGGTGCGTGGGCACGGGTACGTCGGACAAATGGGCTCGCTGCTGTCCCTCGCCTTCAAGCACGTGTCGGCGCAGTGGGAGCGCACGAGCACGCCCGTCGTGTTCATCATCGACGAGGCCGATAGCCTCCTCACCGCCAGGTCTGCCGAAGATCACCATCATGAAGACAAGTCCGGCGTAAACACGATCCTGCAGCAGCTCGACGACCTGTCAAAGGGCAAGGCGCAGGTGGCCGTGATCGCCATCACGAACCGGATCGGCGTGCTCGACCCAGCCGTGCGCCGTAGGGCCACCGCCATCTACCGGTTCGACAGGCCGAACACGGAGCAGCGCCGCGCGCTCTTCGCAAACCTCCTACACGGCTTCGAACTTTCCGAGACTGACCTCGACGCGCTCGCCGACGCGAGCGCTCCTCGGCCCGGCGCGAACGGAGGTCGTTCCGTGCCGTTCTCCTACTCCGACCTGACGCTTCGGATTCTCATCCCTCAGATCCGTGAGTGTGTCGATCAGGACTGCCCACTCACGCTCGACGCGCTGATCCGGCGGCTCGGTGAGACTCAACCGACACCGTCGATGGAGTCCGCGTAATTGGGAAAGCGAGTCACCATTCCTCCCAAAGTGATACTGCGCCTTTGGCTGGCATCCGGAGGCCGGTGCGAGTATCCCGGCTGCAACAAGCCGCTGTGGCGAGACGACCTGACGATGCGAGAGGTAAATCGGGCATACGTTGCCCACATCGTCGCAGAGCGGCCGAGTTGGAAGCGGGGCGATCGAATCCGTTCACCTCTTCTCGCCGCAGAGTTCTCGAACCTGATGCTTCTGTGCGACGGTTGCCACCGCCGGATCGACGTCGACGAACCTGACGAGCACCCTGAGGACCTGCTCCTACGCTACAAGCGAGAGCACGAGGAGCGCATCGCCCTTCTGACGGGATTGGCGCCGGACCGGAAGACTCAAGTCGTGATGTTGGGTGCCAACATCCTGGACGGGAAGGGGCTGGTCAATTTCGCGAAGGCGGCCGAGGCCATTCTCCCGGCACGCTATCCCCTTGACGCCACTGGGATCACGCTCGACCTCACGCGAGGCAGCGTATCGGACAGCGACCCGTCTTACTGGCCGAGCATGAAGGCCGAGGTCGAGCGGTACGTGGCGACACGGCTCGCCATCGACGTGATCGGCGATTCGCACGTCTCGCTGTTCGCCATCGCGCCCATCCCGGTGCTGGTCCTGTTCGGGCGTTTGGTGCGCAACCTCCGGGACGGCGAGGCCTATCAGCTCCATCGTGACGGAACCTGGAAGTGGCGGACCGAGCCTGTCGAGGAAGCCAGCTTCGGGCCGCCCCCTACTCCGACTGCGGGTTCGCTTGTGACGTGGTCCCTCTCCGTGAGCGGGCTGGTTCACGACGACGAGATCAAGCGCACGCTGGCTCCCGATGTCGCTATCTACCGGATGGACGTGGGGGAGACGCGGTCACGCGAATGGTTGAGGACGCGCGAGCAGCTGGGCGGGTTCCGACGCCGAGCGCAGGAAACGCTGCAGGTCATTCGGGCGACCCACGGCGCGAACGCCCTCGTGCACGTTTTCCCCGCTCTCCCAAATTCAGCCGCTGTCGAGCTTGGCCGCCTTCTTCTCCCAAAGTCCGATCCCGAGCTCCTGATTTACGACAACCAGCGCGAACGCGGGTGGGTGCCGACGATTCGCGTGTAGTGCCGCTTGGCGCCATACGGGTCAATTCGAAGATTCGACGGGCACAGCCGCGCAATCCACCTCCCCCGCCCACCTTCTCGCCCCCTCCACATCGAGGTAGGCCTCCCTCAAGAACTCCTGCTCGAACGCCTCCGGCAAGCACGCCTGAAACGCTGACAGCTGCGCGCTCTTCGCCTCGGGGTCGAATCGCCCCCACTCCTCCACGTCGGGCAACTCGCCGCTGACGAGGGCCTCCTGCACGCCGAGGATCCCGTCCACGAGCCCGCGGCGCGTGCCCTTTACCTTCACGGAGATGTTGCTCACGCTGGCCTCGGCGCCGGTCATCGCCGTCACGAGGCGCGCGAGCACGAGGTTGATCCGCGCGCCGGCGAAGGTGTGCCAGATCAGCCGGTCGTCGTCGCGCGTGATGGGCCGCTGGCGCCCTCCGAGAGGCACGTCGCGCATCTGGGCGCGCGCGTGGGCCAGCCAGCTGGCTGCCGTCGCGCTCAGGCCCTGGGGCACGTCGGTGCCGACGAGCAGATCGAGGATGCGCTCGCAAACGGGGCGAGAGAAGCCCGCTGGCCGGCCGGTCCACGACGGCACGACGCCGGCGGCGGCAGGTCGGACCTTGATGGTCCCTGCCTTCAGGTCGAGCTCCTCGGTGGCCCACGCGCGGCCGGCGAGGCGGAACGTGCGCTGCCCGCCGGTGAGCTGGCCGGCGAACCAGCTCTGGATGGTGCCGATCTCGCGGCCGCCGTAGCGGACCGACAGGACCTGCGGGGACTCGAATACGGCGTAGAGGCGGAAAAAGTTGCGCGCGCCGAACACCTTCTCCGCACGCTGGCCGAGCACGAGGGCGCCGTCGGCCTCGTCGAGCCAGCCCTCGGCCTGCATGTGGCCCAGGAGGTCGCCGAACTCCTCGATGCGGATGCCCGAGAACGCGGGGACGCCGTGGAGTCGGCCCCAGAGCGCGGCGCGCGTCAAGCCGCCCCGCTCCAGCAGGTTCGCGAAGAGCTGGTGGACCAGCACCGTCCACGAGCGCGTGCTGGGCGCGATGTCCTCGACCCAGCGCTCCTCGAAGCGCGAGACGAGTGCGAGGGCGAGCAGCAGGTCCTCGGGCGTGTCGGCCACGAACGTCATGCGCGGGGACGTGCCGGCCCGGCGCCCGGTTCGGCCCAGACGCTGCGCGAGCGACGACACGGTGGTCGGCGCGTCGAGCTGGAAGATGTGGTCGAGGTCGCCGATGTCGATGCCGAGCTCGAGGCTGCTCGTCGCGACGAGGGTCGAGCCGGGCGCGTTCTCGAACGCGAGCTCGGCCTGGTCCCGGGCGTCGCGGCCAACCGAGGAGTGGTGCACCCACACGCTCACGCCGCTCTCCTGGAGCGCCTTCGCCAGCTCCTCGGCTCGCGAGCGGCTCTCGACGAACACGAGACGCTTCTGCCCCGCGCCGAGGTCGCGGATCAGGCCGGCCGCCGCGCGCGTGCCCTGCGCCGCGTGCCACGCGAAGGCGGCCTTCTTGCGCTCGGAGGGCGGTGCGACGACGACCGGCTCGGCCGTGCCCCCGCTCCCTTGGAGCCACCGTGCGAGCTCGGCGGGGTTGCCGACGGTCGCCGAGAGGCCGATTCGCTGGATGTGTCGCCCGGCGCGGATCTGGAGCCGCTCCAGCACCGAGAGCAGGTGGGCGCCGCGCGCGTCCGCGGCGAAGGCGTGGACCTCGTCGACGACGGCGATCCGCACACGCGGGAGGAGGATGCGCGCGCTGTCGGCGGGGGAGATGAGCAGCACCTCCAGCGACTCGGGCGTGATCATCAGGACGTCGGGCGGCTCGGCGAGGAGCTGCTTGCGCGTGGCGGCGGCGACGTCGCCGTGCCACTTCCCGACGCGCAGTCCGACGGTCTCCGCCATCCGGGAGAGCCGTGCCTCCTGGTTGTTGAGGAGCGCCCGCAGCGGGCAGATGTAGAGCACCGACACGGGCGCGAGGCGCTCCACGAGGATGCGGCTCAGAACAGGCAGGCCGGCGGCCTCGGTCTTCCCGCCCGCTGTGGGCGCGAGGACGACACAGTCCCGCTCGTCGAGGACGGGGCCGATGGTGGCTTCCTGCACGGGGCGGAGGCCAGGGAACTTGAGGACGTCGCGGACGAGGTAGCGGACGGACGGGTGCAGGCGGTCGAACGCCTCGCTCACAGGTCGAAGCCCTCGGGCAGCGGCGCCACCTCGGCCGCGAGCGCGTCGGTGCCCTCGATGGCGGCACGTTCGGCGTCGGCGAGCTCGGCGTCATTGGGCTGGACCCGGAAGCGGTAGTGTTCGTGCGGCTGGTACTCGGCGTGCTGCTGGCAGCGCCCGAGGACGCCGATCAGCTCTCGAAGGTACCGGCGCGGCGTCGTCTCGACCCGGCCGTGGAACGCGCCGGCGATCTCGCTGGCAAGGCGCGCAAGGAAGGCGTCGTCGCATCGCGCGGTCGACCCGGGGTACCGCACCTCGTAGAGCGCGCGCACGGCGACGCCGACCCGCTGCAGGCGCGCGGCGTCGAAGGGTGGGAGCGCAATCTGGACGGCGTCGAGGTCGGGGAACATCCCGTCGTCCAGCTCGCCGATGCGCTGCTGGAACGGCTCCAGCATCGGCACCCCGCGTGAGGATGTGTAGAAGCTCGACGTGCCGGCGACGACGAGCATGACGCCGGGGAGCTGGCCGGCCTCGAGCGCGCCCACCCAGTTCTGGATCAGCTCGAGGCCCATCTTACGCGACTCTGCGCGGGGCAGGCGCACCAGACGCTCTGCCTCGTCGACGAGCACGACGAGCCCGCGGTACCCCGCCTGCACCGTGAGCGTGGCGAGGCCCCGCAGCATGGGGAGAACGTCGGTGGCGTCGAGGTTGCCGACGAGGTGCGCCCTGCGCTTGGCGGTCGACGAGACCTTGGGGTCGCCGGCGAGCCACTGGAGCAGCGCGCGTGCGATGTCGTCCTCGCCGGCGAGCGAGGCGGCCGCGTAGCCGCTGAGCGCCTGCGCAAAGGCCGGCGCGGCGTCCGACACGGCGCCCAGCATGGTCCTCGCCTCGGCCGCGAGCGCGTCGGGGAAGGCCGGGTCCTCCGGCGCAAGGCCTCGCCCGAGGTTGGGGTCCATCACCCGCTCGCTCGTGCGGTAGAGCCACTGCTCCAGAATGTGGCGGAACGCGCCGTCGGGGCGCTCGGCCACGCCCAGCCCCGACACGGCCGCTCGGTAGATCACCACGGGCTTGTGGAGAGGCACCTCGGGGTAGCTGACCCGCACGTAGGTCGCGGCGAACCCCTGCCTGCGCGCGAGGGCGCCGAGGTAGCGCAAGAAGAACGTCTTGCCGGCCCCGAAGTCCCCGCGGACGAAGCGGGCGCGCCCACGCCCAGCCGCGATGCGCGCGAACTCCTTCTCCAGCGCGGCCACGTGCGCGTCGATGCCCGTGGCGATGGCGTCCTGGCCGTCCGCCGGGACCTCCCCGACGCGGAGGGCCTCGATCACGATGTCGGCGGTGCGCGCGTCGATCATCCCTCACTCCGCTTCCATCGGTACGCCCGCTCGCCGCCCGACTCCTCTTCGGCGAACGGCGCCGCGACACCGGCACGCGCGAGCTCTGCGAGGATGCGGCTCATCATCCCGCCTACGATGAAGGGGGGACGCGAGAGGAGCCCGCAGAGCTGGCTCAACGAGAGGACCTCCGCCGCGGCGAGACGCTCGACGGCATCGAGCCAGGACGGCTGCGAGGAGAGGGCGTCGCGAACGGCCGCGGGGACGCCAGACGCAGCCATGGGCGGCAGGCTCTGGGCCGGACGCTCGGCAATCTCGATTGTCTCCGAGGTCCACCACCAGGTCGGCGCGCGCGGGCGGCCCTGGCGGCCCTCCACGCGCCCGAGGAATGCGAGTGGCACCACGACTTCCTCGAGCCCGGCGCCGCCGTGGAACCCCCGGTGCTGGGCCCCAGCCCAGGCCCCGAGCGCCGTGAGCAGGTACAGCGGCGAGCGTGGCAGGCCGCCGCCCTCGAAGCGCACGGCGCCGGGTAACGGCGCGTCGTGGTACCGGGCGCCGAGCGCAGAGGCAGCCACCTTCCGGTCCTTCGAGAGGTAGGGCGTATGCCCGTGGTCGGCGGTGACGAGGATCGTCCACCCGGCATCGGCGGCGACACGCAGCGCGGCGTCCGCCCCTCCGCCCAGCACACCGAGATTCCACGGCGGGATCGCGGTGGTCTCCTTGCTCGACAGGGCGTCGTCGACGCCGTTGAGCACGACGGCGACGACGCGCTCCGTGGCCGTCGCGAGGGTCCGGGCGAGCGTGTCGGAGTCTGCGAGGTCGCCCTTGAGTAGCAGCACCCGCGGGACGTCCTTCAGGGCGCCACGCTTCGCGAACGCCTGCTTGTCCGCCGCGCTGTTGGCGATCGCGCTCTCCGTCTCGTTGAGCGCAGTGTTGCCGGCGACCTCGCTGGCGAAGAGCGCGCGGCGGCTGTGGCTCGTCACCGTGGGCAGGGGAGACACGCCGACGTTCAGCGGGCCGACCGCCTCGATGTCGCCGCGCAGGACGGGGTCACTCACGGACGGGAGGGCGAGGCCGAGGCCGTCGGGCAGCTCGCGCGCCAGCTCGATGAACGTGGAGAGGTCGCACCCGTCGAGGACGACGAGGAACACGCGGTTGCCGGCGTCGACGAGGCGCGCGACGAGCGAGCGCGTGACGTGCTGCAACGGGAGCGGGGCGCGGACGTCCTTGCTCGCGGCGACCGACGGCCAGGTACATGCGAGCGTCTCGGCGAACGCGAGGTTCCAGGCGTCGCGCCTCGTGAACGCGGCGCGGAGGAGCGTCTCGGCCGCCTCGCGGAGGTCGCCGCCGGCGGTGTCGACGCGCCGCCGGACCTCGCGGATGGCCAGGTCCACCCATGCGGCGTGATCGCGAGCAAAACACGCCCACGACTGCCAGTTCCCGTCCCCGGGCGCGTGGACGGCAAGGGAGCGGGCGAGGCGCGCCAAGTCGGCAACCTGGTCGATGGCCGGCTTGACCGTGGCGGCGTGGAGGTTTGCCCGCAGCGCCTCGACCTCGGCGTCGTCCGGTGGGGAGCCCGCCGCGCAGCGACGCGCGAACGCGAACAGGGCGCGATCGAGGACTGCGCGCACGAGCGGGAACCGGGCGGCGTCGTGCTCCGGGATCCCGGCGCGGTGGGCGACCTTCTCCGCCGTGGCCAGTGCCGCGATCGTCCGGCCCGCGTCCACCTTCCACGCCTCGCGCACGGCGAGGTCGACGAGGTTGCGGAGCTCGCGCCACTCGGCGGCGTTGCGCGGCGCGGGGTCGAGGCCCACGGATTGCGCGTGCTCGCCGAGCGCGCCGGCGGCGACCAGGCCGGGGACGTCGCCGGTGCGGGCCGCCCAGGCCAGCCACGCCCCGGTGCGAGGGTGCGCCTCCTTCAGCGCGCGGGCGAGGAGGTCCGGCGTGCGCGTCGAGGGGGCCCGGCCGAGGATCCAGCGCGCGAGCAGGTCGGTGTCCCGGACGCGGTCGAGGCGCTCCTCGGTGCCGAGCTCAGCGGCCACGAGGACGGCGCGCACCTCCGAGGCGGTGACGATGCCGTACTGGCTCCACCGCCCTGCGGCCTGCCGGAGATGGTCGAGCGAGGCGACGACGGCGGCTCCCACCTCGTCGTCCGGCAGGGGCTCGCACTGGCGGCCGGTGAGCCCGGAGACGACATCGTCCGCGCGGACCTCGACAGCCTTTCCCAGCCACGCGCGCCCGGCGATGTCCGGTGGCGGAAGGAAAGTGGCGGGCACGATGGCGACGAGGCGGCCGGCGTCCGGGAGCGCGTCGCGCAGGGTGAGCTCGCCGGTCACCCGCTCGATCCGCCACGGGTCGCCCCTCAGCGTCGCGAGCGGCGGGCAGTCCGACAGCGCGACGTGCTCGCGGACCAGCACCAGGTCGTGGCGCAGCGCCTCGCTCTGGTGGAGGCGGCGCAGGCAGGCGTCGAGCACCCGCTCTCCGAGCGGCGTCGTCACTCGATGCTCTCCACGATGATCCGCACGCGGACGCGCTTCGACGGGTTCGCCTCCAACGCGGCGACGAGCTCGGCCTGGGCCGCTGCCGCGACGGACGCGCGCGTGCCCTCCACGGTGCGTTCGAGCTTCTTCGCCTCCTCGGCCTTCCGGAG
>JBMOQZ010000095.1:0-2946 GCA_049322475.1 Myxococcota bacterium
GGCGCCGGCCGCGCCCGAAGCGCCGGCGGCGCCCGCCGCGCCGCCCGAGGCCCCCGCAGCGCCCGAGGCGCCGACGCCGCCGCCGTGACGGCCTGGGGCGTCGCGCTCGCGCTCGGCGCGTCGATCGTCTGGGCCGGCGCCAACGTCTTCGTGCAGCGGTCCGCGCGGCAGCTCGGGGACGTGCGCGCGATGTTCTGGGCGCAGCTCGTGGGGGGGACGGCGCTCCTCCCGCTCGCGGCGCTCGCCCCGCCCGTCCGCGCGCCCGACCCCGTCGACCTCGCGGTGACCGGCCTCGGCTCCGCGTTCGGGTACTACGGGATGCTGCGGGGCTTCCGGCTGGCGCCGCTCTCCGTCGCGACGCCGCTGGTCGCGAGCTGGGCGCTGCCCGCCGCCGTGTGCGGGGTCGTGTGGTCGGGGGAGGAGCCGCGCCTCGTGCAGGCCGTGGGCGCGCTGCTCGTCATCGCGGGGGCGGCGGGGAACGGCGCGCTCGCCCGGGGCGGCGAATGGATGGGGCCGAAGGCGGAGGCGCTGGGCTGGACGATCGCGGGGAGCGTCGGCTTCGGCGTGATGGCCGCCGGCGTGGCCCGGATGCAGCCCGCGCTGGGCGAGGTGCTGGTGATCCCCGCGGCGTGGGCCTGCCAGTGGGTGCTGCTCGCGCCGGTCCTCCTCCGGCGCCTGCCCGAGCGGCCGCCGGCGTGGGGAAACGTGGTCGCCCTCGCGTTGCTCGAGGCGGTCGGTTTCGTCCTCTACGCCGTCGCGACCGCCACCGCGCCGGTATCGGTGGTGAGCCCGCCCGCGTCGCTCTCCCCGCTCTTCACCGTCGCCTGGGCAGCGGTTGTGTTGCGCGAGCCCGTCGGCGCCGTGCGGTGGGGGATGATCGCGCTCGCCGTGGTGGGGACGGTGCTGCTCGCGAGCTGATCATGCGTCGAACAGCGCGAGCTCGCCCAGCCAGTCGCGCTTGCCGACGTCCACGCCGCCGGCCCGCAGGATCGCGTAGGCCATGCTCGCGTGGAAGAAGAAGTTCGGCGTCCAGCGGCTGTAGACCGCGTCGTGGAGGCGCATCGCCTTGCCGGGCGGGTTCGGCACCTTCACCACCGCGTTCGCGTCGGCGTCGCCGAACGAGAGGCCGTCGATGAACGCGAGCGTCTTCGCGATGCGCTCGCGGAGCTCGGCGACGGACTTCTCCTCGTCCGGGAACTTCGGCGTCTCCACGCCGGCGACCGCGGCGGCGCAGTTCTTCGCGTGGTCGCACGCGATCTGCACCTGACGCGGGAAGGGCAGCATGTCCGGGGCGAGCCGCTGGGTCATGAAGTTGTCGACGGGGAAGCCGCGCGCCTCCGCGTTCTTCTGGGCCTTCCCGAGGATGGCGTCGAGGTTGCGGAGCGTCTTCTGGAGCTGGCGGACGAGGTCGGTGTACATGGGGCGGGCGTCTATCGCGCCGGGAGGTTCGAGAACGTACGGAAGCGCTCGTCCCGCCACGCCGCCGCGTTCTCCGCCATCCGCGCGGCGAGCACGGGGTCGCCGGCGAGGTCGGGCGCGAACGACGCCCACCCGCGCGGGTCGACCAGCCCGTCGGGGAGCCGCGTGACCTGGACCTGCGAGCGGGCGGCGGCCTCGAGCACGGGCCGATCGTCGGTCATGGGCTCGCCGAAGGGCGCGGGGCCCGCGTACAACGCGACGAGGTCGCGCGCGCCGCCGATCCCGATGCGCGCGAGGTCCTCCGCCACGGCCGGGCGCTCCCGAAGGCGGCGCTCGACGTCGACGAGCCGGGGCTCGCCGTCGCGGACACCCGCGAGGATCAGCTCCCGGCCGTCCCCGACGAGCACCACCGCGCCGGGGAACACGTCGGCGAACGCGGCCACCAGCGCCTCCACGACCGGCGCGGGCGCCTGGTACGCGGGCAGCCACTGCGTCATCCAGCCGCCCGGCGCGAGCCGCTCCCGCGCCAGCGCGTAGAGCTCCCGCGTGTAGAGGTGCGCCACGCCGGCGTAGGCGATGGGCGGCGGCTCGAGCGTCACGAGGTCGAGCGACCCCGCCGGCAAGCCGCGCAGGACGTGCCGCCCGTCGTCCACGAGCGGGGCCACCCGGGGGTTCGCGAGCACGCGGCGGTTCGCGTGGGCGAACCAGGGCGCGACGGCGAGCACGTCGCGGCTCGTCTCGGCGAGCACGAGCTCGTCGAGCGGGTGGAGCGAGGCCGCGTGGAGCGTGTTGCCGACGCCGAAGCAGACGACCAGCACACGACGAGGGGCGTCCATCGCGACGAGCGGCACGTGCGCGAGGAGCCGCATGTACCGCTGCGCGCTCGGCAGGGTGCTCGCCATCGGGTGTCCGTTCGTCCAGAGCCGCGCCGGCCCCTCGGGCGAGCCGGTCACCACGATCGTCTCCGACCGCCCCTCGCGCAGCTCGAGCACGCCCTCGTCTCGCGCGCGTCCGTGGGGGAACGTGGCCCACGCGATCCGCTCGGGCGGGACGAGCAGGAACGCGAGCGCCGGCGCGACGGCGACGATCCCCGGCCGGAAGACGACGGCGCCCGCCACGGCCGCCAGCCCGGCGAGGAGGGCGGCCGTGCGCGCCATCCCCAGCGCCGGGAGGAGGGCGAGCCCCGTGAGCACGGCGCCCGCGGCGTTCCCGGCCGTGTTGGCGAGCCAGGCGGCGCCGAGGCGGCGCCCGGCGTGGGCGTCGCTCGTCACGGCGATCGCCCCCGCGAGCGGGAGCGCCGCGCCCATCGCCAGGGACGCCGGGAGGACGACGCGGGCGACGGCGCCGAGGTTGACGAGGAGCTGCCCCGTCGGGCTCGGGTCGGCGAGCTGGGCCACCAGCAGGTCCCGCGGGTCGTGCGCGAGGAGGCCGGCGAGGGCGAGCCCGCCGACGAGGCCCTGCGCGATCGCGAAGGCGACGCGCGGGCGTGGCAGCGCCCCCCCGGCGACCGCCCCGAGCGACCACCCG
>JBMOQZ010000096.1:0-27089 GCA_049322475.1 Myxococcota bacterium
CTGGGAGCCGAAGCTCCCCGCTCGACTTGCATGTGTTAGGCCCGCCGCTAGCGTTCGCTCTGAGCCAGGATCAAACTCTCCAGTTTGTAATCCTGTGGCCAGTCCACCCGGCTAAGGGGGACCGTCCAAAACTCTCTATGGAACGTACGGAAACTGCTACCAATTTTTCAAAGACCGCTTCGGTTGCGCGCCCTCCGAAGAGGGTCTCTGCCCGAAGCCCCACGCTATTATCGGCCGGGGCCGATGACGTCAAGGAGATTTTTTCGACCCCCTCGGCGCGCCCGGGTGGTCCCGGGTGTGGCTCTACTTAGTGCACGGGATCGAGATCGGCAAGCCCCTCAGGCCCCCTCGGCGGCATCCGACGCGTCGGCGCACTCGGGGTCGAGGACGTCCACCGCCTCGTCCGTGTCGTTGTCGAGCCCGTCGTTGCACTCGGTGGAGCCGTAGCCCACCTCCTCGGTGCCCGTGGCGCAGTCCGGGTCCTGGGTGTCGGTCCAGCCGTCCTCGTCGTTGTCGAGGCGGTCGTCGCAGCCCGTCGAGGCCTCGGTAGCCTCCGTCCCGGAGGCCTCCGTGCAGTCGGTGTCCTCCACGTCGATCACGCCGTCCTCGTCGTTGTCGAGGCCGTCGTTGCACTCGTCCTGGCCGAGGCCGAGCTCCTCGTCGCCGTCGGCGCAGTCGGGATCCTGGACGTCGACCCAACCGTCGGCGTCGTCGTCCTCGCCGTTCTCGCAGGCGACGACCGTGGAGCCCTCGTTGGTCCGCCCGTCGCCGTCGGCGCACTCCGTGTCGTCGAGGTCCTCCGCGCCGTCGGCGTCGTTGTCGCGGCCATCGTCGCAGTTCGACTCGTCGTCGTCGTTCCCGTCCTCGCAGAAGGGGTCCTCTACGTCGGAGCGGCCGTCGTCGTCGTTGTCGCGGCCGTCGTTGCAGGCGTCCTCGCCGTAGCCCGTCTCCTCGGTGCCGCCCGCGCAGTCGGGGTCGTCGGCGTCGGCCCACCCGTCGCCGTCGTCGTCGCTGCAGTTGTGGCAGCCGTCGGCGTCCACCGGGTTGGCCCAGTCGAAGTAACCGAAGTCGCCCGTGACGTAGGAGAACACGAGCGTCCCGCCGTCGGGGCCCTCGAGCTCGTACTCGGTGATGCGCTCGAACGTGATGATGAAGAGCCCGTAGTCGAGCTGGGCGGGGTCGAGCAGCTGCGTCTCGCCACCGAAGTTTCCGGCCTGGGGGAACTGGATGGTCGGGAACTGGTAGAGCACGGACGCGGGGACGTCGACTCGCGATCCGAGGCCGCGCTCGTAGTTGTGGTCGTCGGGCACGATCAGCGTCGCGCGGACCGGGTAGGCCGACGGACCGAACCAGTTGTAGGTCGAGCCGGTGAGCGTGACGCGCACGTAGGTGCGCGAGTCGAGGACGTGGCCGCCCGTCGCCGGGTCGAAGGTCGACGGTTCCCACCGGAACGAGATGGCGACGTCGTCGAGCTTCTCGCCGTCTCCGTCGTCGTCGAAGCAGCCCTGTACCTGCGAGAGGCTCCAGAGATCGGCCGTGCCGCCGGCGAACTCGAACAGGGGATCGAAGCCCTCGGTGGCCTCCACGACGAGGCTCTCGGGGAGCGTGATCTGCTGGCCTTCGATGCCGGCCGACTCGACGTCGAGGGCGATCTCCGTCGGGACGGTCCAGTCGTTCTTCTCGCCCGCGAAGAAGTTCTTGGGCACGGGCCAGTCGGCCTCGTAGACGTACCGCTGGGCCCCGTCGGCCTCGGCGGACGTGCAGAAGTCGAGCGTGTCGAGCGGGTACTCGACCTCGCCGTCCACGCACGGCGTGTTGTCCGTCACGCGGTGGCCGTCCACGTAGTCGGCCGCGGTGACCGCCGCGGGGTCGCGGTTGTCCTCGACGGAGCCGTCCTCGAGCTCGGTGAGCTCGCCGCCGCCGTAGTAGAAGTACGCGAGCGAGTCGAGGTCGACACAGTAGTCGTCGCCCGCCCAGACCTCGTTGCGCAGGCGCACGCGGCCGATGTCGCGGTGGAGGTCGTCGACCATCGCGGCGTAGCCGATCTGGCCGGGGCGCTCGAAGGACCAGGCGTCGTTGCCGAAGTCGGTGCCGCCCCAGAACCCGACCTGCTCGGCGTGGAGCCGCGGGTACTGGAAGTCGAGCTCGGACGCCTGCCCCGCGATGCCGGTGTACCCGATGAACGCGATCTGGTTGCAGCCCAGCGCGCCCGCTTCGGCGTACTCCTCGTCGAGGCGATCGGAGAGGCCGCCGTAGCAGCTCTCCCAGAAGTTGTTGATCTGGACGTAGCCGATCTGCTCGTCGAAGATCCCACCCACCTCGTAGGTGTAGGTGGTGTCGAGGTCGTTGAAGCCGGTCGCGGTGGCGACCCGCACGGGGACGGCGCCGCCCGTGATGGGCCCGGGCGGGGCCGTCACGACGAGGCGCTCGTCGGAGATCTCGAGGATCTCGGCGTTCTCGTCGCCGAACTGGACCAGCACCTGGTTCGGGTCGTCGCCGAACCCGGAGCCAGCGATCTCGACGATCCCGCCGCCGATGTTGCCCGCCTCGCTCGCCGGCGAGAGGCTCGACACCGTCGGGGGGCTCCAATTCTGGCCGTAGTACGCCTGCGGCCCCTCGTTGAGCAACGAGCAGCCCGCCAGCGCGATCACGACGATCAGGGCACGGTTCATGGGTGGCTCCTTACTCGAACCAGAACCGGCCGATGTCGATGGCGCGGCTGGTGACCTTGACGGGGGTGATGTCGAGGCGCTGGTTGTACTGGTCCTTCGCGGGCGGCACCTTCGCTTCCACCTCGGTGGACCGCGCGAAGTAGAAGATCGCGCCCTGCGCGCCGTTGCGGCGGGCATACGCGATCGCGTCGGCGAGGCGCTCCTCGGTGAGCGTGAACTCGCCGTCGTCGGCGAGGCGGCAGGTCAGCTCGGCGACGTTGTGGAACGGATCGCCGCGCATCGCCGGGGCGAGCTCGCCGTCCCAGGTCTCGTAGGCGTCGTCGAACACCCACTCCCCGCCGTCCTCGCACGGGGTGGGCGGGCGCCGGCCCTCGGGCGCCTCGGCGTCGGCCGGGATGCCGCCCTCGGTGCGGCGCGCGGCGTTCCACGCCTCGGCCCCGACCTCCGGGTCCACGAGCACCACGTGCTCCTTGAAGTTGGGGTCTTCCTTGTCGATCGGGCCGAGGAACCGAACGGCGAGCGAGACGATCTCCTCGCCGCCGGCCTCGCCCTCTTCCTCGACGCCGCCCGGGGTCCAGCGGAAGGTGACACCCTCGTCGGTGTCCCAGGGGCCCGTGTAGACCTGACCGCGGAGGCTCGGGTCGCTCACGAGGTCGGCGCTGTCGCAGTCGGTGGCGGCGACCGGCTCGGAGCCGTCCATCGCCGCGCTGTACGCGAGGCAGGTGCTGAACGGGTTCTTCTCGTCGGCCTCCTGGAGCACGTGCCCGTAGGTGTCGTACACCGGGCCCGTCCACTCCACGAGGATGCCACCCGGGCGGCTCGGGAGCGAGTAGCGCGTGTTGCCGCCCTCCACCGACGCCGAGGGGCGGGGGAGCGACGCGATGGGCGCCTCGACGCGGGCGACCGCGCCGGGGAAACGGAACTCCACCTCCTTGCCGAAGGGGAAGTTGTCCGTGCGGACCAGCACGTCCTCGAGCGAGCCCGGGTTTCGGCCCGTCTCGTCCGTGGCGATCTTCGCGTAGGCCGGCGACGGCTGCCAGAAGTCGAAGCCGATGTAGTAGACGAAGGCGTCCTGCGGATCGGCCGGGTAGTCGCCCGGGTAGCGATCGAGGCGGAACCCCTCCTCGTGTACGCCGGCGTCGGTCGTCTCGGTGCCGCGCAGCTCGAGCCAGCTGCCGAGGTCCACCGTCTTGAACGACCCGATGGGGCCGCTCGCGTCGAAGGTGGTGTAGCAGGAGTCCTCGATCTCGGGCGGCACGGACGTGACGCCGCCGAGGCTGTCCGCCGCCGAGAGCTTGGTGTCGAACACGTAGGAGAAGCCGTACACCGCGGCGTAGGGGGGCGCGTACCCCGCCATCACCGGGCCGACCTCGTCGAACGAGCCGAGGCCCATCAGCGCGAGCGACAGGCCGCCGCCCGCGAAGTTGACCCAGCTGTACTCGACGACGCCGCCATAGGGCGTCGGCGAGGGGCCGATCTCCTCGGGGTCGTAGCCGACGCCGACGAGCTTGGCGGGCGCGTCGTCGTAGTCGGGCGCGCACGCGTAGGCGCCGAGGGCGAAGAGCAGAAACAGGCGCGTGTTCATGTCACCACCCGGTGCCGAGACCGACGTAGACCCGCACGCCGGGCTTCTCGGTCTCGTTGGAGAGGGAGTTCGCGATGCCGCTGTCGGTCGTGTCCTGGATGTCGTCGCCGTTGACGTCGCCGTAGCCCTTGATCTCGTTGAAGCCGTAGACGGCGCGCACGAAGCTGTTCCAGTACATCTGGTTGAACAGGCTGGAGCTGACGCGGAGCTCGGCGCCGGCGTCGTAGAGCAGGTAGTTCCCGTTCTTGTACGCCTTGTGCACGAACGGGATCTCGCGGGTGATCGACGACTCGTCGTAGGCGACCTTGTCGCCGTACTCGTTGAAGTAGAACGAGCCCGCCTCCTGCGGCTGCTTGAACGACCAGAGGTTGCCGGCGCTGCCCATGATCTGACCCGTGATGTCGTACACGTAGAAGGGGCCGATCCGCTTGTTCAGCTCGCGCCGGATCGGGAACCGGTAGGCGAGGTTGGCGATCAGCATGGTCTCGCCGGAGAGGCTGTACGACGGGTACCCGGAGAACAGCGTGTTCGGCCGGAGCGAGTCCGAGCCCCAGTAGTAGGGGTGCTGGCCGCCCGCGCGGAACTCGTCGTTCACGTCGACGTTGCGGTTGATCCAGCCGCCCGCGAGGTCGACCTGGAGCATGTGGCGCTTGGCCTGCAGCGTCGAGAGGAACTCGCCCCAGGCGGGGATGGCGATCTGCTCGGTCCAGCGGGCCTCGACCTTGTGGTAGCCGTAGTTGTCGAGGAGCTGGCCGTCGTCGACGCTCTTGCCGCCGTACGGCAGGTAGATGACGTCGGAGTAGCCGTACGAGTAGGTGAGGTCGACGTTGCGGCCGGCCGGGACGTTCGCCGACGAGCTGTACCAGGCGAGGTTGGTGAAGTTCGTCATGAGGCCGGCTTCGGCCCCGAGGAGGTACGGCTCGAACGCCTCGTCGCTCGTCGTGAGGAATCCGTACTCGTAGCCGCGGACGTACGGCGTGGTCGAGAAGCGGTCGTTCCAGGGGTAGGTCAGGGCCACCATGCCGAGGTTGTAGAACTGGTGGTTGCGGCCTTCCCACGTGGACTGGTCGCCGGTGGTGCTGGAGTCGTTGTCGTCGTCGAGCAGGAAGCCGTAGTTGATCTTGGACGACGCGTGCACGCCCGTGACGAACAGGGTGGGGTACCAGCCCTGGTAGAAGTACTGGGCCTGCACCAGCACGTCCTCGCCGAGGAGCCCGAACACGAACGCGCCGTGGTTCTCGACGAAGTCCTGCAGGAAGATGTACCCGCCCGCCTGGACCGTGGCGTTGTCGAGCCCGTCGTTGGTGACACGGAACATCGGGCTGCCCGTGGGGGCCATCAGATCGCCCTTGTACTTCCGCGGCTGGTACATCGAGAGGTCCTCGCGGAACTCCCAGGCCGCCTGCACGGCCGCCGGCTCCCAGTCGAGGTCGAACGCCTTCGTGACGTCCTTCTCCATGAAGTCGGCGCGGGCGACGCCGAACGCCTTCCAGCCATGGCCGGTGTAGTTCGTGTAGACGAGGTTGCCCTGCGGCGTGATCGACGGCGTCTCGGCGCCGCCGATGACGTTGGTGATCTGCTTGACACGCTTCGTCGCGGGGTCGTACGCGTAGATGTTGAAGATGCCGGTGCGATCGGACGAGAAGTAGATGCGCCCGTCCGTGGCCCAGTACGGGTCCTGATCCTCCCAGCGGTCGTACATGATGGGGCGGACGTCGGTGCCGTCCGCGTTCATGACGTACAGGTCCTGCTGGAAGTTGCGGAAGATGCCCACGACGATCTGCTTGCCGTCCGGCGACCAGTCGGCCCGCTGCATCCAGGTGCCGTCGTCGAACTTCGTCAGGTACGTCTTCTCGGTGCCGTCGAGGTTGATGGTCACGAGGTTGAGGACGCCGTCGGTGTACTCGAGGTAGGCGACCTTCTTGCCGTCGGGCGAGACGGTGGGCTCGGAGCCGCGCTTGGTGTTGGGGATCGCGCGCCAGGCTTCGAAGTCTTCCTTTGCCCACCGGATGTGGTTTGGGCGGAGCGCCTCGCTCTCGGGGCCGTTCGTGACGAGCTTGCCGCTCCGCTTGGACCCCTTCTGGGGGATGGGCGCGATCCAGAGCTCCTTCCAGTCGTACCCGTCGGTCTCGAGCCGGATGCCGGTCACCTGGGTGAAGGGGCTCGCCTTGACGTGCTCGCTGCCGGTGACGACGACCGCCTCCTGCCCGGGGACGAAGTCCCAGCTGTGGCCGAACGACGCGGGGATCCCGTAGGTCTGGGCCCCGACGCGGGCGAGCGCGTCGCCGTCGGCCGCGTACTTGCCGGTGAACGCGGAGAAGGCGTCCTCCGGGACCTGCTGGACCTGCACGCCGCCGCGGGAGTTCTGCCCGTACCACTTCCCGTCCTTCGACCACTGCGGCACGAGCTCCCAGCCGCCCGTCGCCTCCTTCGCCTTCTCGCGCTCGATGCGGGCGAGCTCCTTGCCGGTCACGCCCTTCTTGCGCTTCCAGCGCAGGTCGTAGAACGCGTCGCGGTCGTCCGGGCTCGCGAAGTTCCAGTCCTGGGGCGCGAGCGTGAGCTCCTGCCCGACGACCTCGCCCTCGGCCCGCACCTTCCCCCACTGGTCCTGGTACTTCTTCGTGACGTACGCGACCCAGTCGTCGTAGAGCGTGCGCGCGGGGATGCCGGTCACGTCCTCGATGACGGAATTCCAGTCGGGCCGCCAGCCCTTGCTGTGCTCGAGCGCGAACTTGGCGTAGGTCTCGGAGCCGAAGCGCTGGCGCAGGTACAGCGCGAAGCTGTAGCCCTGCTGGTAGCCGCGCTCGCCGTCGCCCCACCGGAACTGCTGGGCGCGGGTCTGCCACTCGTCGTACGTGAGGAGCCGCTCTTCCAGCACCGTGGTGCGGATGTGCATGTCGCGGCTGGGCGTCCACCAGTTGTAGCCGCTGGTGTCGGACCAGTACTCGGCGCCGCCCTCCGTCCAGTAGAACGGGTCGGCGTCCATGATGTACATCTCGCCGCCGTTCTCGGTGTCGTGCAGGCCGTCGCTGTACAGCCCGCCGATCGACACGCCCTGCGCGCCCTCCGCCATGGTCCCGTTCGCCTTGAGCGAGACGACGTGGGCGAACTCGTGGACGAGCACGTCGGGGAGCCAGTCCATGCGGCCGCGCTGGCGGTAGAAGTCGCCGCCGGGGTTCGCCGAGACCTCGATCCAGTCCCAGTTCGGGATGGTGAAGCCCTCCAGATCGTCCGACTGGTTCAGCAGGACGATGTGGATCTTCTCCTTCAGGAAGTAGTTGAACTCCGCGCACATGCGCGGCCACATCTCCTCGGCGACCTTGGCGGACTTCTTCGCGGTCCACTCGGTCGTGAGGTAGTGGTCGTTCCCCTCCTTCTTGCGGGACTGGGGGTAGTGGACGACGAAGTGCTCCGTCTCGATGGAGTACCACTCGAGATCGGGGTGGTTGTACGGGAAGACGAACTTGGCGTGGGCCTCGTCCGACCAGGTGGCGGCCCCGAGGACCGCGGCGATGCCGAGCGTGCGGAGGAAGGTGCGCATGGTCAGTACCGGATCTCGGCGGTGAGGCTGTAGGTGTAGCCGTAGGTCGGCGTGACCTCTTCCAGCGGGAAGAGGAGGTCCTCGCCGGCGATGGGGATCCCGACGGCGCCGACGAGGTCGAAGCCGCGGGTCAGGTTGGCCGTGAGGCGGGGGACGACGTCGACGTTGACGCCGTCGGTGCCGTCGATGGGACGGAGGTGGGCGTCGGGGTTGAAGCCGCCGCTGGTGGTGCCGGTCTTGGTGGCGCTGCGGATGCGCACGAGGCCCTCGGCGGAGAGCGCGAGGGGCCCGAGCTGGACCATCGGCTCGAGGCTGGCGCGGACCTCGTCGCCCGGCTTCACGCGGCAGACGAACTGCTGCTCGGTCGTCTCGATGCAGTACTGGGTGACGCCCGAGAAGCGGTAGACGTAGCCGACGCCGGCCGTCACGGCGGCGGGGCCGAACTGGCGCTTGCCGCGGACGTGCAGGGCGACGTCCATCGTGCCGGTGCTCATGACGAAGCCCGTCACGGTGTTGGGGCCGCCGATGTAGGTGCCGGGCGCCTCGATGCCGGCGGGGAGCTTGAACTCGAGGTCGGTGATGACGGAGGAGGTGGGCGCCTCGGTGCGCAGCCACTCCATCTTCCAGCCCGCCCGCGGATCGCCGATGCCGAAGTCGCTGATGTTCGTGCCGAGGTCCTCGTTCGTCAGGCGGACGTAGTGGAAGGGCACGGACCAGTAGAGCTCGCCGCGACGGGCGATGCCGTAGCGCACGTCGAGGCGCTCGGTGGTGTACATCCAGCGCGCGGACTCGAAGCGGTCGAGCGCGCCCGGGTCGGTGAAGAGCCCGCCCTCGTCGGTCCAGTGACCGTCCGCGAGCTTGTAGTCGACGCCGAGCCCGAACTCGAGCCACCCGCGCCCGATGACGAGCGGCCGCTCGACCTCCGCCGCGGAGAGAGGAGCGCGCATGGTCTTGGCCTGGAAGCCGGCCGCGAGGGCCGGGCTCGAGCCGGTGGCGAGCGCGAGGGAGAGAAGCACCAGGCACCTCGTGGGCATCGAAAAGAGGCGCCATAGAACATGGCCGGCGCGTCGATGTCAAGCACATTCGCGCCCGTCGGGGAACGGGCCTTGCTGCCGTGCTCGCGCCCGCATAGACGCCGGCCCCCCGGAGCAGGCTTGATCCTCGCCGCCTTCGCGATCGGATGCATCCCCACCGCCGTCGACGGCGGTGCCCCCGATCTCGACGGGCGCGCCGTCCGGATGACCTTCCTGCACACGTCCGACATCCACAGCCGCCTCTACGAGTACGACTTCGACCCGAGCTTCACCGACGAGGGCCTCGGGCTCGCCGACGAGACCGGGCCCTACGGCGGCATCGCGGAGATCTCGTACATCCTCAAGGAGCAGCGCCGGAACGCGGGCCGCGTGCTGCACCTCGATTCGGGCGACTCCTTCCAGGGCGCCGTCGTCTTCAACGAGTTCCAGGGCGAGGTCGAGTTCCGCACTTTGTCCGAGGCGGGCCTCGACGGCGCCGTCGTCGCCAACCACGAGTTCGACGCCGGGGCGACCAACCTCGCCGACCAGATCGCCGGCTTCGCCAGCTTCCCGCTCCTCGCCGCGAACTACGACTTCGCGTCGACGGACGACCCCTGGGCCACCCAGCTCGAGGACCTCGTCCAGCCGTCCGCGCTCTACGACGTCGACGGGCTCCGCGTCGGGGTCATCGGGCTCGCCAACTTCTCGTCGCTGAACTCGCTCGACGAGCGGCTGAACTCGCTCGGGATCACGAAGATCGAGCCGGCCGACGCCGTACGCACCGAGGCCGCGCTGCTCACGGAGCAGGGCGCCGATCTCATCGTCGCCGTCTCGCACATGGGGGCGGACGACGACATCGAGATGGCCCGCACGGTGGAGGAGCTCGACCTCGTCCTCGGCGGGCACCACCACGTCGCGCTCGACCCCCCGCTGCTCGTGCTCAACGACGAGACCGGCAAGGCCGTCCCGGTCGTGCACTCCGGCGCGTTCGCCAAGTTCGTCGGCCGGCTCGACGTCGTCGTGCGGGACGGCGACATCCTCTCCCACGACTACCAGCTCTTCCCGGTCGACGCGACGGTCCCGAAGGACCCCGCGGTCGAGGAGATCCTCTTCGAGTACGAGGTGGTGCTCGACAACGAGTACAACCTCTCGCAGGTCATCGGGTACGCGGAGGAGCAGCTCAACCGCTACGGCTCCACCGGCGGCGACTCCATGCTCGGCAACTTCACCGCCGAGGCGATGCGCACCTACCCGGGCGTGGAGACCGAGATCGCGCTGACCAACACGCTGGGCATCCGCGCGGACATCCCGGCGGGCGACATCACGCTGGACGTGCTCTTCAACGCGATGCCGTTCGACAACACGATCACGACGATGTTCCTGTCGGGGCGCGAGGTGCAGGAGCTGCTCGACTACGTCACCGCGCGCTCGACCGAGCGCGGCTGCAGCTCGCAGGCGCAGATCGCCGGCATCACCTTCGTGATGAATTGCCGGACGATCGAGGCCGAGGACATCCGCATCAACGGCGCCCCGCTCGACCTGACGGGCACCTACGAGCTCGCGACGAACAACTACATCGCCGGCGGCGGGTCGGGCTTCGAGGTGCTCGAGCGGAACACCACCCAGATCGACACCGGCATCTCCATCCGCGACGCCGTCCGCGGCGCGTTCCTCAAGTACCAGACGCTCCCCCAGGCGGGCGTCTGCGAAGAGGACGGTCGCATCCAGGCGGTGTACTGATGCTGCTGCTGTTCGCCTGCGCCGGTCGCGACGTCCCCGCCCGCGTCGAGCCGAGCTTCGTCGAGGTCGAGCTCGGCGACGTCGAGACGGGCACCGCGGAGGCGCCGCTCCCGTTCTCGACCGAGCCCGTCGACGTGCCGGTCACCGTCCGCACGCTCGACGTGAACGGCGAGCCCTGGGACTTCGACGGCGACCTCGTCGTGCACGTACGTCCCGGCCGCTACGACGGCGACCCCTGGATCACGATCGCCGACGGCGAGTGGTCGGGCACCGTCGCGATCTACAGCGGGTTCGGCGCCACGCGAATCTGGTTCGCCGACGAGGGCGACAAGGACGCCGACAGCGGGCGCGCCACCTCCTGGGCCACCGGCGTGAGCGAGCCCTTCCACTTCGCCTGGCCCACGCTCGCCGAGGCGCAGACCACCGACGACACCGAGACGAGCCCGCTCGAGGGCGAGTACGGCCGCTTCCGCGCCGAAGACCGGCAGATCGTCGTGACCGCCCGCGACACCGCCGGCCTCTGGGTCACCGACGTGGCCGACGCCCCCGGCTCGTTCAACAGCATGTACGTCTACACGTTCAGCCGCCCGGACGACGCGCTGTACGAGGGCGCGCGCGTCACGCTGCTCGCCGGCATCGACCAGGAGTACCTCGCCTCCACCCAGCTCTCCTGGCCCACCGTCGAGACCGACGGCACCGAGCTCCCCGTGCCCGACGCGGTGGCGCTCGACGGGTGCGAGGACCTCGTCATGGAGGGCCTCGAGGCCTCGCGCGTCGTCGTCTTCGAGGGCACCGTCCCCGAGACGTTCGTCGAGGGCAGCGAGGAGTACACCGACTTCGAGCTCTACGGGCAGTGGCCGCTGGAAGCCGGCGGCTGCACGGTCTACGTCGAGTCCGGCACCTCCGCGCCGGACTTCTGGGCCCCCGACCACGCGGGCGAGACGCTCCCCGAGGTGAGCGGCATGCTCAAGCAGGTCTTCGACAAGTGGATCCTCGTCGTCGTGGACGGCGAGGACATCCTCACCACGGACGGACGATGATCCTCTCGCTCGCGACGCTGGCCACCGCCGGCGAGTTCATGGACGTGTGGGTGACCACCGCGTTCGAAGACGGCAACGTGCTCGCCGGCCCCTCGGGCGACTCCCCGTCGCCGAACTTCGTCGAGCGCGGCAACAGCACGTTCTTCGAGAACTACGAGCGGCGGTACACCGACGACATCACCCAGTCGTGGCTCGCGCTCTACCGCAAGGACGAGGGCTTCCACCCGCGGATCTTCACCGAGGCCGCGTTCGTCCTGCGCTTCAACCCCTGGCTCGACCCCGACGACAGCGACCCCGGCATCGACATCGCCGACGACGGCTCCTACGTGCGCGTCGGCTACAAGCTCGGCGAGGACGAGGACCACGCGATCTCGCTGACCGGCTACGCCGTCGACGCCAACCGCTTCCGCCTCGGGTACAGCTACGACCTCACCTGGGGCGGGCGCAACATCTACGTCGGCGATCCCTCCGCGGCGCCCGGCGCGCGCCTGCAGTACCAGAACGGCGAGACCTACGCGTTCGCCGGCCTGAAGACCGCGGTGTTCGACTACGACGACCCCGAGTCCGACGAGACCGGCCTCGAGGAGGCCTACTACGGCGGCCTCGTCGGCGCGGGCGCGCAGCTCGGCGAGCGGGTCCGCGTCGAGGCGGGCGCGGGCAGCTTCCAGCAGGGCCAGCTCGTCGCGCCCAACGTCAACAGCGCGATCAACCTCGACCCGATCAACGCGATCGGCGGCTGCGCGCAGATCGCCTTCCGCACGAACCCCGAGCTCGACTGGATCACGAGCGGCGAGCTCCGCCTCGTCCGCAACGAGCCCGATCAGGTGAAGGAGACCTACATCTCCCACCGCGAGCTCGACGGCGTCGGCGTGCTCGTGCAGGCCGAGTGGAACGTGCTCGCCCACAACCTCATCGACTTCGAGGAGGTCGACAGCACCGTCGTCGAGAAGGCGATGGCGGGCGACGTCCAGGCGCTGCTGGTCGCCGGCACGACCGAGGTCGCGGTCGACTTCGTCTACAAGGACCTCAACTACATCGTCTTCAACGTGCCCGGCCTCACGAGCGGCTACGCCACCCCGGAGTCGGTGACGCCCACGCCGCAGATCTACGTCCGCGGGCAGCTCTCGCACTACTTCCCCGAGGCGCACCTCACGCCGTCGATCGGCGCGGGCTGGATGCGCGCCGCCACCTACGGCTCGGGCGACAGCTACATCATCGTGCAGGACGAGGCGAACCGGTACCACGTTCCCGACGGGCAGCTCCCCACCGCGCTGCTCTCCAGCGTGGCGGGCGTGCAGTGGGACATCTCGCGCTCGACGATCGCGGTCGGCGAGGTGCTCTACACGCTCAACAACAACGAGTCGGTGTCCGGCGACGAGGGCTACGTGCTGGCGCCCGACAACGAGCGCAACCAGCTCGGGTTCAACCTGTTCGTGAGGTCGCGCTTCTAAGGCTTCGGGCTTCGGGCTTCGGGAAGAGGCAGATGATCGTGGGGGCGGGCGTCCTCGCCCGCCCCCATGCTTCACCGCCGAACGCCGGTAGCCCGGAAGCTCTCCGTGTTCTTCACCCGCCGCGTGACGCGGATGTCCGCGTAGCCGGCGTCGGCGAGCCAGGTCTCCAGCTCCTCGCCCGTGAAGTAGTGGGTGACGGGCACGCGGAGGCGGTCGTACACGTCGGCGACCACGACGTCGAACGGCCACCGGCTGTGGTCGTGGAGCGGCAGGTGGTTCACGACGGCGCCGGCGATGGGCACGTTCCCGAGGAAGCGGTGGGGCGTGTGCGAGAAGACGCGCAGCCCGGCGGCGATCGCCTGGCTGAAGCGGTGGAGCTGGTCGGCGTCCATCTGCGAGGTGGCGCCGCGCAGCGCGCCGGTGACGATGCGGGTGAGGCCCTGCCGGGGGCCGTACGCCCAGAGCGACAGCCGCCCGCCGTGCTTCACGAGCTCGTGCAGCGCGTGGATGGTGGTGCGCGGCTCCTTCACGTGGTGGAGCACGCCGTAGCTGTACACGACGTCGAAGAGGCCCTTCTTGAGCGGCGGCCGGTCGACGTCGCCCTGGACGACGTGGGCGCGCATGGAGTTCTGGAGGTTGCTCGCCGCGCTGGCGACCCCCTCTGGGCTCGAGTCGAGCGCGACGACCTCGGCGCCGTACCTCGCCGCGAAGAACGCGTGCCGGCCGAACCCGCACCCCGCGTCCAGCACGAGCTTGCCCATGAAGTCCTCGGGCACGAGCGGCTCGGAGAGGTCGCGGAAGTTCTCCTCGTACTCGGGCACCGCCTGGTCGAACTGCGTCCAGCGGTGGCCCGTGGAGGGCCCCGCCTCCGCGCCGGCGACGAGCATGCGGGGGATGCCGTCCACGATCGGGTAGGTGGCGGCGCACCCGCGGCAGCGCAGGCTCCCGGCGATCACCTCGGTGACGGTGCCGCGGCCGCGGCCGGGGACGTCCTCGTCGGGCTCCCAGTGCCCATTCCACGCGGGGCGCTCCTCCGAGCGCGTGATGGCCAGATCGAGGCTGCCTTCGCCGCAGGCGGGGCACGCGAGCCACTCGGTGACGCGGAGCTTCATGGGCCGTGCGGCTAACCCGTCTCGCACGCGACGAGCCGTACGGCGCAGAGATTGGATTCGTAGATCCGTGGCCCGGGCGACCGTCGGATCGCTGGCACGGGCCTTGCGATACGGCGCGGCCATGCTGCCCGTCACGCTCGAGCCCGCTCCGCCCATCCCCCAGGTCCGGGTCGCCGACTTCGCGCCGCCCGCGGAGCCCTCCTGCGATCTCGTCGGCGACGCGCCCGCGGGCGCGGAGGAGGACCGCTGCCGGCGCGTCGCGGTGGCCGGCGACGTCGTGGCCTGGTGCGGCTCGACCCGGCGCCTGTGGCACCGGGGCTCGCCGCGGCTGACCGTGGACGACCCGCGCCCGTGCGACCGCGTGGAGATCCAGGGCGATCGCGTGCTGTTCGCCATGTACGAGGAGATCGAGATCCGCGACGTCGCCACCGGCGAGGTGGTCCGCACGCTGTCCCGCGCCGCCGCGGCGCTGGCGCACGCGCCGATGAGCGCGCCCGTCGAGACGCCGGCGGTCGCGTTCACGGGCGACCGCCTGTTCCAGATCGACTTCCCGCGCGTGACGGCCTGGGACGGGGAGCGCGTTCGCTGGAGTCGCTGGAACGAGCGCTCGACCGACATGGAGGACTCCATCCCCAACGACGACGCGTTCGTCCACGCCGCCCTCGCCGGCGAGCGCCTGTTCGTCTCGCGCTCGGCGGACGCGGTGGTCGTCCTCGACGCGGGGACGGGCGACGCGATCGCCGAGCTGCGGGGCCCGTCCGGGCGTCCGCGCGTCTTCCCCGCGGACGACGGGCGCTCCTTCGTGTGGATCGGCGACGGCGCGCCTCCCCTCCGCTACGACGTCCCCGAGGCCCCCGCGCCGCTCGGCGGCGACGAGGACGCCCGAGTGGTGGGCAACGGCGGCGATCTCGTCGGCGGCACGCTGCGCGTCGGCGACGCGGCCGTCGAGGTGGGCGGCGACGTCTACGACTGGCGGATCGCCGGCGACGGCGGGCGCGTGGCGATCGCCCGCTGGCAGGGCGACGTGGAGGTCTACGACGTCACGTCGGGCCGCGTGGCGCGCCGGGTCGCCGGCGTGTTCGCGCCCCCGTCGCATCCGCCCACGTCCTTCGCGCTCTCGGACGACGGCCGGTGGCTCGCCGTCGCCTCGGCCACGGACCTGAGGCTGCTAGCGGTGGACGACCCGGCCGCCGACCTCCTCGTGGGGGGCGTCCGCGTCTCGGCCTTCCAGCCCGGCGCCCACGCGATCGCCGTCGCGGAGGGCGAGGGCGTTCGCCTCTGGGACCCCGACGCGCGCGTCGACCGGTGGCGCGTCCCGGACCTCGGGCTCGACCGGCCGGCCGCGTCGCTCGTCTTCGACGGCGACACCCTCGTGGTGGCGAGCGAGGACGAGGTCAACCGCGTCGACGTCCGCACGGGGATCGCGCGGGTGCTGCCGGATCGCGTCGAGGTCCCGACGGAGCCGAGCCCCACGGTCACGCGCCTCGCGGTCCGCGACGGCGCCCTCGTCGTCCTCACCGAGACCGAGGCGGTGGCCTGGGACCTCGCGTCGTTGCGCCCCGCGCCGACGGACCGGATCGCCGGACGGGAGCCGAGCGTGCGCCCTCCCTGCGAGGGCGGGCCCGCGTACGGCCTCGAGCGAGGTACCGCCTCGGTCGCGCGCGACGGCCGCCGGCTCGCGACGGGGGGCGACGACGGGCTCGTCCGCGTCTGGGAGCCCGACACCTGCCGTCTCCTCACGGTGCTCGCCACCGGCGACGACGCGACCGTCACGGCGCTCGCGTGGCTCCCCGACGGGCGGCTCGCCTCGGGCGACGCGCGGGGCCTCGTCCACCTGTGGGACGTGGCGGCCTCCCGGCGCGTGGCCGTGTTGTCCGCGGACACGCGCTGGGCCGTCTGGACCGACGGGCAGGTCGCCCGCGGCGCGCTCAGGCCGTGAGCTGCGCCCCGATCGGCATCGCCCGGAGCCGCTTCCCGGTCGCCGCGTAGATGGCGTTCGCGACCGCGCCGGAGATCGGCGGCAGCCCGGGCTCGCCGATGCCGCCGGGGGGCGCGTCGGACTTGACGACGTGCACGTCCACCGGGGGCGCCTGCGCGGGCCCGAGCAGCGGGTAGGTGTGGAAGTTCCGCTCCTGCGACGCGCCGTCCTTGAACGAGAGCTTCTCGCCCATCAGCGTCGAGAGGCCCATCGTGACCGCGCCCATGATCTGCGCCTCGATCGTGTCGGGATGGACGTGGCGGCCGCAGTCCACGGCGGCGGTCACGCGCGCGACGTCCACCACGCCGTCCTTCACGGAGACGTCCGCGACCTCCGCGACGATGCTGCCGAAGCTCTCGAAGAGCGCGACGCCGCGGTGGTGCCCCTCGGGGACGGCCCCGGCCTTCTCCACCGCGAGGTCGAGCACCGCCCGGAAGCGGGGGTTGTGCGCGAGCAGCTCGCGCCGGAGCTCGACCGGGTCCTTCTTCAGCGCGTGCGCGCACTCGTCGAGGAAGCTCTCGCGGAAGAAGCCGTTGAAGCTCCCGTGGACGGATCGCCACCAGCCGACGGTGATCGGCAGCTCGACCTGCGCGTAGCGCACCTCGATCGACGGGAAGTGGTACGGCCCCTCGGCGAGCCCCTCGACGGCGACCATCGCGCCCTGCTTGCCCTTCGCGAGGAAGCCCGGGACGAAGCGCATGAGGATGTTCTGCGCGGCGACGGTCACGCCGAGGTGCCGGATCGCGCCGTCGGCGAGCACCGCGCGGAACTGCGCCCGCGCGGCGGGGCGATAGGCGCCGCGGGCGAACGTCGCTTCGCGCGTCCAGATGAGCTTCACCGGCTTGCCGATCGCCTCCGCGGTGCGGACGGCGAGGAGCGGCGCGTCGGCCTCGCTTCGGCGGCCGAAGCCGCCGCCGAGGAGGTTCGTGTGGACGAAGACCTCCTCCTGCGAGCGCCCGAGCAGCTTCGCCGTCTTCGCGCGGACGATGGACTGGGCCTGGGTGCCGCTCCAGATGTCCACGCGCTCCGGCGTGACGCGCGCGGTCGCCGACATGGGCTCCATCGTGGCGTGGTCGAGGTACGGCGCCGTGTACGTCGCCTCGAGCGTGGTGCCGCCGCTCTTCGGGGGCTTGCCCTCCTTCTGGATGGGCTTGCCGCCGTCCTCGATCGCGGCGACGAGCGCCTTGTCGATGGCCGCGTCGTCGAGGCCGGCGCCCTCGCCCGGGTCCCACTCGATCACGAGCTGGTCCGCGGCGGTCTTCGCCTGCCAGAAGTGCTCGGCGACGACGACGACTTCGTCCTCGAACGCGAGCACCTTCACGACGCCCTCGACCGCGAGGGCCTTGCTGTCGTCCACCTTCGCGAGCTTCCCCCCGTAGTGCGGGCACGGCACGACCGTGCCCTGGAGCATGCCCTCGACCTTCACGTCCACGCCGAAGATGGCGGTGCCGTCGACCTTCGACGGCAAATCGAGCCGCGGGGGCGACGTCCCGATCAGCGTGCCCGGGCGCCGGAGCACGATCTCCTTCGGCGGCTTCCGCTTCGCCGCGCCCTCGGCGAGCGCGCCGTAGCCGACGCGCTTCTCCCCGCAGACGACCTCGCCCTTCTCGGTGGTGCACGTCGCGGGGTCGACGCCCCAGCGCGCGGCGGCCTCCTCCACGAGCATGGCCCGCGTGGCCGCGCCCGCCTCGGCGAGCGCCTGCCAGTAGGCGCGCACCGAGAAGGACCCGCCGGTGACCTGCATGGTGATGCCCATGAACCCCATGTCGCGCCCGTACTCCTTGTGCGCGGGCGCGGACTCGGCGTGCACGACCTTCCAGTCGCAGTCGAGCTCCTCGGCGAGGAGCATCGGCATCGAGGTGGTGACGCCCTGGCCCATCTCGGCCGAGGGCACGCGGATCGTCACCACGCCGTTCGGCGCGATGCGGACCCAGGCGTTGAAGTGCGTGGGCGAGCCCTCCGGGGGGACGTCGCCGAGGTCGACCGTGGGATCGGGGGGCTCGAGCGCCGCGGCCACGCCGGGGAACGCGAACGCGACGAACAGGCCGCCGCCGAGCGCGCGGAGGCTGTCGCGACGGCTGATGTTGAGGACGGGCGTGCTCACGGCTTCACCTCCGCCACCGTCGCCTTCGACGCGCGCACGACCGCCTTGCGGATGCGCTCGTAGGTGCCGCAGCGGCAGAGGTTCGTGATCCCGGCCTTCACGTCGGCCTCGGTGGGCGTCGGGTTCTGGTTCAGGAACGCGACGGCGGCCATGATCTGGCCCGACTGGCAGTACCCGCACTGGGGCACCTGCTCCTCGAGCCACGCAGCGGGGACGGGGTGCCCGGGGGGCAGGCCCTCGATGGTCGTGATCTCCTGCCCCACCGCGCCCGAGACCGGGAACAGGCAGGTGCGCACGGGCACCCCGCCGAGGTGCATCGTGCAGGCGCCGCACAGGCCCATCCCGCACCCGAACTTCGTGCCGGTCAGGCCGAGGTGGTCGCGGACCACCCACAGCAGCGGGGTGTCGGGGGGGACGTCCACCTCGTAGGGGACGCCGTTGATCTGGAGCTGGATCATGGCGGGGCGGAGTATCCCACGTCGGATGGCGGATGCGCGAACCTCACCGGCTCATCGCCCCCACCTCCGTCCAGATCGCCCTGAGCGCCTCGACCTCCCACGGGTCGGGGCGCGCCACCGCGAGCCGCCCGAGGTGGATGCCGGTCGCCTGCCACGCGGCGGCCTCCTCGGGGCTCGACAACACGTAGCGGTGGAAGCGCCGCTCCCACCAGGGCAGCGGGCGCGCCTCGCCGATCGGGGCGGCGATCACGGCCCGCGCGCCGGCGAGGGTCGAAAAGAGCGCGACCCGGCCGAGCTCCGCGACGGGCACACGCGCGTGGACCACCCTCCCGCGCAGCTGCCACATTCGCGTCGCGACGGGGACCCCCGCGCGGGAGGCGAGCGGGTCGCGAGAGTCTGTGAGCAGCACGACAGGCGGGAGCTTCACCGGCGGGGACCCATACACATTCGCCGGATCGCTCGCCAAATCGCTTCCGGCGCGTGCGCGCTGGTGATAACCCGTGCCCCCGAGGCCCCATCCGTATGAAGCCGACCCAGACCCTCGACAGCGTGGTGATCCGCTTCGCCGGCGACTCCGGCGACGGCATGCAGGTCATCGGGAGTCAGTTCACCAACACCACCGCGCTGGCCGGCAACGACCTCGCCACGTTCCCGGACTTCCCCGCCGAGATCCGCGCGCCCGCCGGCACACTCGCCGGCGTGTCCGGCTTCCAGCTCCACTTCTCCTCCGCCGACATCTTCACCCCGGGCGACCAGCCCGAGGTGCTCGTCGCCATGAACCCCGCCGCGCTCAAGGCCAACATCAAGGACCTCAAGCCCGGCGGCCTCGTCGTGGTCAACGTCGAGAAGTTCGTCCCGCGCGAGTTCGAGAAGGCCGGCATCACCCAGAACCCGCTCGAGGACGGCTCGCTCGACGCCTACCGCGTCGTGAAGATCGAGATGGGGCGCCTCGCGCGCGAGGCCGTCGAGGGGCTCGACCTCGGCACGAAGGAGATCGACCGCACGAAGAACTTCTTCGCGCTCGGCCTCTGCTACTGGCTCTACCAGCGCCCGATGGACGTCACCGTCCGGTGGATCGAGGCGAAGTTCAAGGACCCCTACCGCGAGGCCAACCTCCGCGCGCTGCAGGCCGGCCACAACTACGCCGACACGCTCGAGCTGTTCGAGGCCCGCTACGAGGTGCCGAAGGCGAAGCTGGCGCCGGGGCTCTACCGCAACATCATGGGCAACCAGGCGCTCGCCCTCGGGCTCGCCACGGCGGCCCACAAGTCCGGGCTGACCGTGTTCCTCGGCAGCTACCCCATCACGCCCGCGTCCGACATCCTGCACCAGGTGTCCGCGTACAAGGCGCATGGCGTCGTGACGTTCCAGGCCGAGGACGAGATCGCCGCCATCGGCAGCGCGATTGGCGCGTCGTTCGGCGGCAGCATCGGCGTCACCACGACCTCGGGGCCGGGCATGGCGCTGAAGTCCGAGGCCATCGGGCTCGCCGTGATGACCGAGCTCCCGCTCGTCATCATCGACGTGCAGCGCGGCGGCCCGTCCACGGGCCTCCCGACGAAGACCGAGCAGTCGGACCTGATGCAGGCGCTGTACGGCCGCAACGGCGAGGCGCCCGTCTGCGTGCTCGCGGCGCAGACGCCGTCGGACTGCTTCGACATGGCGATCGAGGCCGTGCGCGTCGCCGTCCAGCACATGTGCCCGGTGATCCTGCTGACGGACGGCTACCTCGCCAACGGCTCCGAGCCCTGGCGCGTGCCGTCGCCCGAGGACATCCCGGCGATCCCGGTCCGCTTCCACACGGACGTCGAGGGGTTCGCCCCCTACAAGCGCGATCCCGCCACGCTCGCGCGCCCCTGGGTGCGCCCCGGCACGCCCGGGCTCGAGCACCGCATCGGCGGCATCGAGAAGCAGGACGTCACCGGCAACATCTCCTACGAGCCGCTCAACCACGAGCGCATGAGCCGGCTGCGCGCCGAGAAGATCGAGCGCATCGCCGTCCCCGACCTCGAGATCCACGGCGACGTGGGCGAGCTCCTCGTCGTCGGCTGGGGCTCCACCTACGGCGCCATCCGCACCGCGGTGGACCGCGCCCGCGCCCAGGGCATCAAGGTCGGCCACGCGCACCTGCGCCACCTCAACCCCCTCCCGAAGAACACGGTCGAGGTGCTCCGCAACGCGAAGCACGTGCTCGTCCCCGAGATGAACCTCGGCCAGCTCGTGCGGGTCCTGCGCGAGAAGTCCCTCGTCGACTGCATCTCGCTCCCGAAGATCCAGGGCCAGGCCTTCAAGGTCGGCGAGATCCTCGACGCGATCACCCGTCTCCAGCACCACGAGGCCGCGAAGTAGATGAGCGACGCCCCGAAGTACGCGAAGAAGGACTTCATGTCCGACCAGATCGTCCGGTGGTGCCCCGGATGCGGCGACTACGCGATCCTCGCGCAGGCGCAGACGGTCTTCGCCGAGCTGGGCATCCCGCGCGAGAACTTCGTGATGATCAGCGGGATCGGCTGCTCGTCGCGCTTCCCGTACTACGTCAACGCCTACGGCTTCCACACCATCCACGGCCGCGCGCCCACCATCGCGACGGGCATCAAGGCCACGCGCCCCGAGCTGTCCGTGTGGGTCGTCACCGGCGACGGCGACGCGCTCTCGATCGGCGGCAACCACACCGCGCACGCGCTCCGTCGCAACGTGGACCTGCAGGTCCTGCTCTTCAACAACCGCATCTACGGCCTCACGAAGGGGCAGTACAGCCCCACCTCCGAGGTGGGCAAGAAGACGAAGTCGACGCCCTTCGGCAGCCTCGACCACCCCTTCCAGCCGCTGGCCTTCGCGCTCGGCTGCGAGGCCACCTTCGTCGCGCGCACGGTCGACGTGTTCACGAAGGACCAGCGCGACGTGTTGCGCGCCGCCGCCGACCACCGCGGCAGCTCCTTCGTCGAGATCTACCAGAACTGCAACATCTTCAACGACGGCGCCTGGGACCAGCTCACGGAGAAGGCCGTGCGCGAGGAGCGCTGCCTGATGCTGCAGCACGGCAAGCCGATGGTGTTCGCGGGCGGGAAGAAAGGCATCAGGCTGAACGGCCTGCGCCCCACCGTGGTGGAGCTCGGCGACGGCCTCGGCCCCGACGACTGCCTCGTCCACGACGAGACCGACCCGTTCCTCGCCTCCATCCTCGCGCGCATGGACTACCCGGACTTCCCCGTCCCGATGGGGGTGTTGCACCGCAACGCCTCGCGCCCCACCTACGACGCGCAGTTCCAGGCGCAGATCGCCGCGGCGAAGGCCGCCGCGCCCACGGATCTCGGCAAGCTTCTGCGCGGAGGCGACACCTGGAAGGTCGACTGAGGCCGCTCGAGCTCCTCGACCGCGCCGACGTCGCGGGGCTCGCCGGCATCCTGTTCGACATCGACGACACGGTCACGCGCCACGGGCGCATCGTCCCGGACGCGTTCGCCGCGATGGCGCGCGCCCGGGATGCCGGCCTGAAGACGATCCCGGTGACGGGACGCCCCGCCGGCTGGGTCGACCACATCGCGCGGATGTGGCCCGTCGACGGCTGCGTGGGCGAGAACGGCGGGCTCTGGTTCTGGATGGACGGCCAGCTCCGGCGCGGCTTCGTGCAGGACGAGGCCACGCGCGTCGCGAACCGCGCTCGTTTGCAGGCGATCCGCGAGGCCGTGCTCCGCGAGGTGCCCGGCTGCGGCATCGCCAGCGACCAGCCCTACCGCGAGCTCGACCTCGCCGTGGACTTCCGCGAGGACGTGCCGCCGCTGGGCGACCCCGAGATCGACCACATCGTGGCGGTGTTCGCGCGGCACGGCGCTACCTCGAAGGTGTCGAGCATCCACGTGAACGGCTGGTTCGGCGACTTCGACAAGCTCACGGGCTTCGCGCGGCTGTGCGCCGACCTCGCGCTCGATCCCGACCCCGCGAGGTGGGCCTTCGTCGGCGACTCCGCCAACGACGCGCCGATGTTCGCGCACTTCCCCGTGTCCGTGGGGGTCGCCAACGTGGACGACTTCCTGCCGCGCATCCCGGTGTGGCCCGCGTGGCGGTGCGCGCGGGAGGGGGGTTACGGATTCGCAGATTTCATCCACCGGATCCTGGAGCTGCGATGAGCGACCTCGTCACCCGCAAGTGTGTCTCCTGCGAGGGCGGCATCCCGCGCCTCGGCGAGCCCGCCGCGCGCACGCTCCTCGCCGAGGTTCCCGGCTGGGAGATGGACGCCGCCGCCACGCGCATCACGCGCACGTTCGGCTTCGCCGACTACTGGGAGACGATGGCCTTCGTGAACGCGGTCGCGTGGATCGCCCACACCGAGGACCACCACCCCGACATGAGCGTCCACTACAACCGGTGCGTCGTGAGCTACAACACGCACGCGGTGGGCGGGTTGACCGACAACGACTTCATCTGCGCGGCGAAGGTGAGCGCGCTGCTCGGCTGAGCTCCCCTCTCCCCCACAGGGGGAGAGGGTGGCCGAAGGCCGGGTGAGGGGTCTCCTCAGAACCGCCCCTTCCAGGCCTCACTCGCCAGATCGAGGAACGCCCTCACCCGCGCCGCCACCAACCGGCGCCCCGGCGTGACCAGCCACACGCTGCCCACCTCCACCTCGTCCATCACGGCCACGAGGGTCCCCCGCGCGAGGTCCTCCGCCACGAGGAAGCGCGGCAACAGCGCGATCCCCAGCCCCGCGCGGCAGGACGCGAGCATGAACCCGACGTGGTTCGCGGCGACCCGCCCGCTCACCTGCACCACCCCGCCGCCGAGCGGCCAGCGGGCGAGCCGGGCCTCGGCGGCGTTCACGATGCAGTCGTGGCCCGCGAGGTCCGCCGGGCTCGCCGGCGAGCCCCGCCGCGCGAGGTACGCCGGCGACGCGCACACCGCGACCCGCGCCGGCCCGAGGCGGCGCGCGACGAGCGAGCTGTCGTCGAGGCTCCCGACGCGCACGGCCACGTCGAGGCCCTCCGCGACGAGGTCGACGCGCCGCTCGGCGAGGACGACCTCGACCCGCACGTCCGGCCAGCGCGTCAGGTAGTCGGCGACCACCGGCGCGAGGAAGGCCTCGCCGAGGGCTTCGGTGCAGGTGACGCGCAACGTCCCCGAGGGCGTGGCGGAGGCGACCGCGTCGTCGGCCTCGCGAGCGAGCCGCACGACCTCGGCGCTGCGCTCGGCGTACGCGCGCCCGGCCTCGGTGAGGCGCACCTGCCGCGTCGTCCGGTGCGTCAGCGCGGCGCCCAGCGCCTCCTCCAGCGCGGCGAGGCGCCGGCTGACGGTCTGCTTGGGCACGCCGAGCGCGCGCCCGGCCGCGGTGAGGCTGCCCGTCTCCGCGAGCGCGACGAAGAGCCGCATGTCCTCGAGTTGTCCCATCGTCGAGACAATCCATCCCGTTTGCGCGCTCTCGTCAACCGCTTCGGGACAGGTCACCTTGCGGGCATGTCCGTCGACGTCACCTGCGAGACCGTCATCGCCCGCCCGCTCGACGCGGTCTGGGCGGCCACCACGAACCCCGCGCACGACGCGCGCTGGACCACCGGCGTCGTCGAGGTCCGCCCGCGCCAGCCCGGGCCGCTCGCCCCCGGCGCCGAGGTGGAGCGCCACTCGCAGTTCCTCGGGCGACGCATGGTCTACGTCATCCGCGTGACCGAGGTCGTGGAGGGCCGCCTCGTCGCGATGGAGACCGCCAGCGGCCCCTTCCCGATGACCGTCCGCTACGAGTACGAGCCCGCCGACGGCGGCACGCGCTTCCGAATCCGCACCTCAGGGGACCCCGGCGGCTTCTACGCCCTCGCGGCGCCGCTCGTGGCGGCGGCCGTGCGTCGCAACATCAACAACGATCTGGCGACGTTGAGGGAGTGGTTGGAGTCGGAAGGCGCCTGATCCTCGGCGCTCGTTCACGTCCAGGTCCACGTTCACGTCCGCGTCGACGGGCACGTGCAGGTCTTTCGTGCAGGTGGGATGTGCAGGCGCAGGTCCACGTGAACCTGCACGTCCCACCTGCACCTGCCACGTTCCCGCGCACCTGAACGCCAACGTGAACGAACGCCCGAACCCACGCCCCTCTCCTCAGACGGGCAAGCTCACCCGAAACACCGTCCTCCCCTTCGCGCTCTCCACCCCGACGCTGCCCCCGTGCGCCTCGCACGCCGCGCGCACGATCGCGAGCCCGAGCCCCGTCCCCTCGCGGTCCTTCCCGGTCGTGAAGAACCGGTCGAACACCTTCGGCAGGTTCGCGGGCGAGATCCCCGGCCCGGCGTCCTCCACCTCGAAGCCCGCGGAGCCGTCGCGACGCCACGCCCGCAGCCGGACCGGCGGTCCGCCGTGCACGCGCGCGTTCTCCAGCAGGTTGCGGGCGACGGCCTCGATCTGCGCGGCGTCTCCTCGCACCACGCCGGCCGACCCCTCGCGCGTCACGCCGAACCCGTCCAGCAGCGCGTCGAGGTCGACGTCCTCGCGCACCGGCGACTCCTCGGCGCGGGCGAGCGCGAGCAGGCCCTCGACCATGCGCCCCAGCCGCTCGAGGTCCACCCGCGCGTTGGCGAGGAAGCGCTCGCGCTGATCGGCGGGCATCTCAGCATCGGTGAGCAGGAGCTCGACGGTCCCGCGGAGCGTCGTGAGCGGCGTGCGAAACTCGTGGGCGACGTGCCCCGCGAACTCGCGGTTGCGACGGCCCTGCGCGGCGAGCCGCTGCGCCATGCGGGCGAGGTCCTCGGCGACCTCGCGCACCTCGCGCACGCGCGACGACTTCCCCGCGAGCACCTCGTGCGCGCGCCCCTCCGTCACCGCCCGCGAGGCCCTCGCCAGCGCGCGCAGCGACCGCGACAACACGTACGACGCGCCGAGCGCCGCCACCGCCGCGCCGGCGACGGCCGCCGCGAGGCCCCAGCGCAAGTCCCCCCACATGTCCTCGACGGCGTCGAGCACCTCGCGCACCGGCCGGGTCGCCAGCACGACGCCGACGACGCGCCCGTCCGGCGCCCGCACCGGCACGGCGCTGAAGAGCCAGCGGAGCCGCTTCCGCTCCGCCACGCGCTCCTTCGCCGGGGGCGCCACCTCGCGCATCGCCACGCCCTCGCGCCCCGCGAGCGCCGCCTGCACCTCCGGCCGGTCGGACAGGTCCTCGCCGAGGCGCGGCCCGGTCGTCGCGATGACCACGCCCTCGGCGTCGAGCACGCGCAGGCCCACGCGGGTGCGGGCCCACGCCTCGCCGAGGATGGGGCGCAGCGCGTCGCCGGCGAGGGGGCCGTCGCGGACGGTGGCCTCCACGGCGATCGCGGCGAGGGTGGCCTGGCGCTGCAGCTCGGTGCGGCGCTCGTCGATGAGGTCGCGGGCGAGCGCGCCGGTGCCGACGAGGGCGGCGACGGGCAACACCAGCACGAGCCCGTGCGACACGGTCAGGAGCACCCGCAGCGAGACCGCGGGCCACTTCACGTGCGCCACCGCCAGCCGACGCCCGGCAGCGTCTCGATCGGGTCGGCGCCATGCTCGCGGAACCGCGCTCGCACTCCGCGCACGTGCGAGTCGAGCGTCCGCGGCGACACGTGGTGGGGCCCGTCGTACGCGGCGCGGGCGAGCGCGCGGCGGTCGAGCACGCGCCCGGGCTCGGCGAGCAGCGCCTGCACGACGCGGAACTCGGTCGCGGTCAGCGAGACCTCGGCGTCGCCCACGCAGCAGCGGTGGGTCCGCGGGTCGAGCCGCACCTCGCCGTGCGACAGGACGCCCGCCGGGCGGGGCACCGCGGGCGACGCGCGCCGCAGCACCGCGCGCACGCGGGACACGAGCTCGTTGGGCAGGAAGGGCTTCGTGACGTAGTCGTCGCCGCCGATGTCGAGGCCGCGCACGCGGTCGATCTCGTCGCCGAGGGTCGAGAGGAAGATCACCGGGACGTCGTGGTCGCGACGGAGCGCGCGGCACACCTCGAGCCCGTCGACCTCGGGCATGCGCACGTCCAGGAGCACGAGGTCCGGCACCCCCGCGGCCAGCGCGGCGAGCGCGGCGCGCCCGTCGGCGGCCTCGCGCACGCGGAAGCCCGCCCGGTCGAGCACGTAGCGGACGAGCTCGCGGAGGCGCGGGTCGTCGTCGACGACGAGGATCTCAGCCATCGGACGGCAGGATAGCGCGCAGGCCCCGCGTGGACGGCGGCCGCTCGCCGTCGAGCCGGGCGACCTCGACCGCGACGCGCACCCGCGCCACCTCGGCGAGGGACTCGTCCACGACGGCGGAGGTGTGGTCGCGCACGTGGGGATCGCCGGCGTGCCGCTCCACGGCGAGGAGCGCCGGGCGGAGCGCCGCGACGTCGTCCGGGACGGGCTCGCCGGCGCGACGGAGCGACGCTTCGAGCCGGTCGAGCGCGAGCTCCGCGCGCCCCGGCGACGGGCGGGGGAGG
>JBMOQZ010000097.1:0-26785 GCA_049322475.1 Myxococcota bacterium
CGCGCGGCAGGCGTGCACGTCGGGGGGACCTGAGCGTCAGGTCCCCGGGCCCACATCGGGGTAGGGTACCGCATGGCCCTCCTCACGCTCGCCCTCCCCGCGTTCGCCTGCCCCACCATCGCCACCGGCACGTCGTCGCCGCTCGCCTTCGACGTCGCCCAGGTCGCGATCGTCCACGAGAACGGCCGCACCACGTTCTCCGTGTCGGTCAACCCCTTCGGCGACCCGCAGGAGTTCGCGCTGGTGATGCCGGTGCCCGAGGTGCTCGAGGAGAGCGAGGTCCGCACGCTCGACGGCACGATCTTCGCGACGCTGGACGGCTACACGGGGCCCCGCCACGTCGCCGACGCCGGCTGCTGGCAGGGGTACTACGGCGGCTACGGCTACGACTCGGGCTGCGGCGAGGGCGTGGACATGTCCGCGTCCAGCGGCGGCGGCACCACCACCGGCGCGGTGGACGTCGAGGCCGAGTACCTCGTCGGCGAGTACCAGATCACCATCCTGTCGTCGGAGGAGTCGCTCGCGCTCCAGACGTGGCTCGACGAGCACGGCTACAGCCTGCCCCCCGGCGCGGACGAGCGGCTCGCCGAGTACATCGAGTCCGGCAGCTTCTTCCTCGCCGCGAAGGTCGCCGACGACGCCGCGCTCGCCGACGGCACGCCGCTCTCGCCGCTGCAGGTCAGCTACGAGAGCGACCTCTTCTACATCCCCATCCGCCTCGCCACGCTGAACTCCCCCGGCGAGCAGGACATGGTGATCTACGCGATCTCGTCGGCGTCGGAGGGGCGCGTCGGCATCGCCAACTACCCCGAGTTCGACGTGCCCGAGGGCTGCGTGTGGGGCGACCCCGCCACGGACGACTTCGCCGCCTTCTACGACGAGGTGTGGACCGAGGCGTGGACCGGGGTCGAGGACGCCGGCTGGGCCGTGGAGTTCGCCGGCGGGCCCTGGGACTGCAACCCGTGCACGAGCACCACCGTCTCGCCCGAGCAGATCGCCGAGCTCGGCTACGGCGGGTCCTGGGACGAGCACTTCCTCACGCGCATCCACCTGCGCTACACGCCGGAGCAGGCCGGGCAGGACCTCACGCTCTACGCCTCCGGCGCGTACGACACGAACGTCCTGTCCTACGCCGACGACGTCGAGATGAACTACGCGTGTGTCGAGACCTTCTGCGACGGCACCGCGACGCCCGACGCGAAGGGGCACGAGGGCGACTGCGCCGAGGACGAGGAGGAGGGCCTCGCGGAGGCGTGCGGCTGCGCCACGGGCGCGGCGGCGCCGGGGTGGATCGCGCTGGCGATCGCGGGGCTCGTGCGCCGCCGGCGTTAGCGTGAGGAGCGTGCGCCTCCTCGCCTTGCTCGCGGCCCTGCTCCTGCTCGCCGCCGCCCCGGCGAAGGCGCCCTCGCCGGCGGACCCGTGTCCCTCCGGCTGCATCCAGTTCGCGGTCAACGTGCACGACGTGGGCCACGTCGGCGAGAGCGCGGACACCGTGCTGCGCCTCGTGTCGATCTTCGAGCGCCACCACGTCCGCGGCGAGTTCTACCTGACCGGGCCGATGGTCGAGCTCTACCTCGCCGAGCGGCCCGACGTGATCGCCCGGCTGAAGGCGTCGGGCATGGGCGTCGCCTACCACGTGCGCGCGCCGCACCCGCTCGTCCCCGGCTTCGAGGCGCCCCTCCGCGACCTCGACGACGCCGCGCTCGCCGCGGCCCTGCGCGACTACGAGACGTACCGGCTCGACCGCGCGACGGGGGCGCTGGATCGGACGCGGCCGGGCGGCTTCGCGCTCGCCCGCGAAACCTTCGGCGCGCCCCCCACCACCGTCGTCGTCCCCGCCCGGGACGGGCGCGTGAAGAAGGCCGCGCTCGAGCTCTACCGGTCGCTCGGCGCGGTCGGGGTCGTCTGGTACCACGAGGAGGGCGCGCCCATCGAGCGCCCGATCGAGACGCGCGCGGGCCTCGTCGCGCGGCCGAGCGACTTCAGCGTGACGCGCTGGGGCACCGGCGGAAACGGGAAGGGCCAGTTCTGGTGGAACCGGGTCGACGACCCCGCGTTCGATCCGCTCGCGTACCTGCAGGCGCGGCTCGCCGCGTGGCCTCACCCGCGCGGCGCCTTCGTGACCGCGCTCGTCCACGAGAACAACTTCCCGCGCAAGGGCGCGGAGTCGTGGACGCGCTCGTACTACACCGACGCGTCGAAGGACGTGCCGCTGCCGCCCCCGTGGGACCTCACCCCGCCCGAGGACAACACGCCCCGCCCGGCCTCGGAGCAGGCGGCGATCTGGGCGAGGTACGAGGCGCTCGTGGCGTGGTCGGCGGCCAACCTGCGCGTCGTGACGATGGCGGACGTCGCGGCGATGCCCCGGTAGGCGACGCCTCAGTCGACCTGCGACCGCACCCGGTCCGGCCTCTCCGCGAGGAAGTCGAACAGGTCCTCGGCCTCGCACGAGCTCTCCCGCCGGGGGTCCGCCTCGCAGTCCGCCTCGATGCGCGCGAAGGTGTCGCGCGCGTACCCGACGACGTCGACGGCCTCCCAGTGGTCGGCCATCGCGCGGATCGCCTCGTCGTACACGGCCTCGCAGGCGTCGTCCGCGAGGCAGCGGTACACGAGCGCGCCGTCGACCGGCAGCTCCGTGGTGCCGTGGACGTGGGTGTCCTTCTCGAACGTCTGGTCGGTCCCCCAGGGCGACACCCACCAGCGGTCGGTCAGGGGCGCCCGGTAGACCATGTAGTTGTGGTGGTTGAACACGTAGCCGTCGCCGTGGCCGGCGACGGCGTCGAGCGCGAGGTAGCGGAAGAGGGCGTCGCGGTCGAAGCGGGCGGCGTACACGTCGAGCAGCTCGTCCCCGCTCGCGCGCTCGAGCGCCTCGACGAGGTCGTCGAGCTCGTCGTAGGGCTCGGGCTCGCCCGGCTCCTCGACCTCGTAGTGGTTGCGCGCGTACGTGAAGTCGTCGCCGCTCCCCTCGTACAGGTTCCCGCCGGGGTCGTGGGCGTACGCGCGGGCGACGAACTGCTCGTCCATGCTCTCGACCACGCCGTAGAGCCCGAAGAGCTCGCCGTTGACGTACACGCGGGCGTAGGCGTGGCGCGGCGCGGGGATGCCGAGGTTCGCCGCGAGCCAGTACACGACGTGCTCGTGCAGCATCGAGCGGTCCTGCAGCATGTTGTTCAGGGTGAGCCGGCGGACCCCGCGGAAGCGCAGCCCGGGCACGAGCTCGCCGAAGTCGATCTTGAACGCCGCCTTGCCGGACAGGGTGCGGAACGACCACGACCCCTTCAGCTTCAGGCCCACGTCGTGCCAGGTGGCGCCCTCGAAGGTGAAGTCGGCGGCGACGTCGGTGGCCGGGTCGCCGTACAGGTCGTCGATCGCGTCGTCGTCCAGCGTGATGGAGAACTCGTGCACGACCGTGTCGTCGTAGAGGAAGTCGCCGCTCGGATCCCACGGGCCCGGGTCGCCCGTCACGGCGTCGTCGCCCTCGACCGGCTCCGGCTCGAAGCCCGGCGGGAGCGTGGCCGGCGTGATCGTCGGGCGGTTGGGCCCGACCGGCACCTCCTCGGGCGGGGCGATCACGTCGCCGGCGTCCTCCACCTCGGGCGAGCCGAGGTCGCGCGACGCCAGCCGCGCCTCGGGCGCGCAGCCGAGCAAGAGCAATGTCACGAGAAATCCCCGGTGCCTGTCACTTCAGTAAGCGCGTCGCCCGCCGGGTACATTGGCGGATGCCCTTCGTCGCCGACGCGCCCGTGTTCGAGGCCCCCCTCACCGATCCCTCGGCGCTCGCCGCGGTCGCCGCGGACACGCTGCGCTACGTGCGAGAAGCGGGGGGGAAGGACCCACACGCCCCCGACGCCGCCGTCGTCGACACCCTGTCGCTCGTCGTGTCCGCGGGCGACGCCCTGCGGGACCCGGCCTTCCTCGCCCGCTGCTTCTCCGCGCGCCGCTGGATCCCGGACACCCGACGGTGGGGCGGCGACCTCCGCCTGACCCGCTACCTCGTCTACGAGGTCGACGGGCGCACGTCTCCCGACGCGGCGCACGCCCACGCCCTCTGGGCCTCGCCCGCGGACGAGCTGCGGCTTCGTTACACCCGGCAGGACGTGGCGGCGGGGGTGTACCGCGAGGGGGGCGAGGCGGCGGGCCGGGCGACGCCGCTCGTCTGGCTCGCGCACCACGACCACGAGCAGGCGATCCTGCAGGGCACCACCGCGGTGCGCCTCCCCGACGGCGTGCGCCTCTTCAACGTCGACCGCGACAACGGCATCCCCTACGACCGCACGGTGACCGACACCACGAAGCAACGCCGCTACTGGTACTTCCGCGAGACCGACGCCGTCCGCGGCTGGGGCGTGCCCGGCGTGCCGAAGATCCGGCTCGAGCCCGAGGTGGCGGTGGCGGGCGACCTCGAGAACGTGGGCCTCGGGCGCCTGCTCGCGCTGCGCACCCGCGACGGCCTGCGCCTCGTCGTGCTCGCCGACACGGGCGGCGCCTTCCAGCCCAACCTCCACCAGCTCGACCTCTACACGGGCGTGTTCCCCTCGGCGAAGGCGTTCCACGCCGCCACGTCCGCCATCGGCGACACGGCGACCGCGTGGGTGCTGGAGCGGAAGGAAGGCTGCTGAGCTACCAGATCACGCGGACGTCGTAGCGGCGGAAGGCGTCGTCGGCCGTGCAGACGGCGAGGCCCTCGACCTGCGCCTGCGCGATCAGCAGGCGGTCGAACGGGTCGGCGTGGTGGAGGGGCAGCGACTCCACCCGCACCGCGTGCGCCGCCTCGACCGGGAGCAGGCGCGCGCGGAGGTCGCGCTCGACGAGGGCGACGATCTCCGCCGCGGGGACCGGCAGGGGGAGCTTGCCGAGGCCTCGCTTGATCGCCATCTCCCAGACGGTCGCCGCGCTGACGCCCGTGCTCCCCGCCTCGACGCAGGCGCGCGCCGCGGGCGACAGGCGGCGCGGATCCGTCAGCGCCCAGATCACGACGTGGGTGTCGAGGATCGCGATCAGGGCTTCCGATCCGGGGGCGGGCGCTCGGCGGCCAGGTTCACGAGCGCCTCGACCTCGCGGTCGCCCTCCGCCCAGGCCTCCGCGTCCCAACGGGCCGCGCCGGCGAGCCGGCCGAGGCGCACCTTCGGCCCCTCCTCGACCGGGACGAGGCGGACGCGCGGCTTGCCGGCGAGCGCGATGACGACCTCCTCGCCGGCGAGCGCGTCCTCGACGAGGCGGGAGAGGTGGGTCTTCGCGCGGTGCATGTTGTAGACGGCCACGAGAGGAGCTTAGTCCATCGGGTGGACTAAGTCCAGCGGCGGCGGAACTGCGCAGGAGGTCACAGCCGCGCACGACGGTACGTGAGGATCCGGCGACCCGCCGGGCGCGCGGGGTGCTACCACGTCCGCATGCTGATGCTCTTCGCGTGTGTCACCGGCGAGAAGGACACGGGCGAGGCCCCCGTCCACGACGAGTGGGAGCGGGTCACCCTGACCCCCGAGCCCTTCGGCGCCGTGGTGGAGGGCTACGCCCTCGGCACCGGCGGGCGGGTGGTCGAGATCGGCGACCCCTGGACGGACCGCGGCGGGAGCCTGCCCGACGGCCTGCGAGGCGCCGACGCGAACGGCGGCGCCCTCTGGGCGCTCACCGTCGACCACGTCGCCGAGTGGGACGGCGCCGCGTGGCGGCTCGTCGCGATGCCCTGGCCCGTGGCCGACGACCTGCTCGTCCTCGACGACGGCCGCGTCGCGCTGCTGCGCGCCTACGTGGACTGCGACGACTGCGAGGGCGCCGTCGTCTCCGACGAGCTCGCGATCTGGGACGGGGCCGCGTGGGAGGTCCACGAGCCGACGCGGCTCGACACCTACCTCGTCGCCCTCGCGGAGCTGGACGACGGCACGCTCGTGGCGGCCGGCGCGGGCGGTGAGATCGCGGCGTGGGACGGCGCGGAGTGGCGCGTCGAGGAGACCGGCGCGGCCTCCCTGTACGACGTGGTCGCCGTCGGGGACGAGGTGGTCGCGGTGGGCGCCGGCGGCGCGGTCGTCCGCGGGTCGCCCGGCGCGCTGATCGTCGAGCAGGCCGGCACCGAGGACCTCGTCGCGGTGTCCGCGGGCGACACGGTGTGGGCGCTGGGCGGCGGCTCGTTGTGGCGGGACGGCTGGACCGAGGTGGCGCTGCCGGACGGCGCCTGGGCGGACGTCTCCGCCCCGGGCGACGACCTCGTGGTGGTGGGCGACGATCTCGGGCCGGTGGGGCTCGCCGGCGAGGACCTCGACGAGGCCTGGCGCGAGACGGCCCTCCCGGGGACCGCGGTGTGGGTGGACGAGGCGGGCGCGGCGTGGACCGCCGGCACCGGCGCGCTCGGGCGCTGGGACGACGACCTCGTCGCGTGGGCGGCGGAGGTCGACGCCTACGCGGTCGCCGGCAGCGGCCCCGACGACGTGGTGGCCGTCGGCTGGGAGTCGCTCGCCGAGTGGGACGGGACCGCGTGGACCTCCGCCGCCACCGACGAGGACGTGCTCCTGTGGGACGTGTCCGTCGCGCCCGACGGCGCGGCCTTCGCGGTGGGCGGCGCCACGAGCGACGTCGAGGAGCGGTCGCCGGTGTGCCTGCGGCGCACGGAGGTGGGCTGGGAATCGCTGGGCGACGTGCCCACGGCGGCGAGCGATCTGATGGGCGTCGTCGCCTTCGCGGAGGACGACGTCCACGTGCTGACGTGGGGCGGGGTCGCCGAGGTGCTCCACTGGGACGGCGCCGCGTGGTCGGAGGTCACCGGCGACGTCGGATACGAGCTCGTGCGCATGCGCGGCCTCTCGGGCGACGCCCTGTGGCTCGCCGGCGAGGGCCTCTACCTCTGGGACGGCGCCGACGTCCTCGCGGTCGAGGGCGGGCCCGCCTCGGTCCACGACCTCGCCGTCGACGCCGACGCGTTGCTCGTCGCCGGCACCGACGGCTACGGCGACGCCTACGACCCCTGGGTCGCCGAGTACCGCGACGGCGCGTGGACCGAGGTGCTGCGCGCGTCCGCGCGGGTGGGCGCGGGCGGCGGCGTGCAGGTGGTGGTCGCGGAGGGGGAGGGGTGGCGGCGATAGCGAAGTCGTCAGTCGTCGGTCGTCGGTCGTCGGTGCACGAGGACCGACAACGGACCCCTGACGACCGACAACTCCTTCAGGCCACGTCCCACGTGTCCCTGCCCTCGAGCAGGCTGTCCACCGACGGATGCCCGGCCTTCGCCTCGACGCGCGCGATCTGCTCGTGCGCGAGCGCGTCGTAGGTGGGGTGCGCCTCGCGGTGGAGGATGCCCATCGGGATGGGGAAGCCGGGCGCCTCCATGCGGGCGAGGATGCCGGCGAGCACCACGTCGGTCTCGTCGTGGACGAGGCAGTCCGACGCGCTCCAGCGCTCGCCGAGATCCACCACGACGGGCTTGTGGCCGACGAGGCGGATGCCCTTCTTCCCGCCCGCGAACGTCATCGGCGCGCCGTGCTGGAGCATCAGCACGTGGTCGTCGCGGGTGCCGCGGTCGGTCAGCGCGCCGAAGGCGCCGTCGTTGAAGATCTCGCAGGTCTGGTAGACCTCGACGAACGACGTGCCCGCGTGGGCGTGCCCGGCGCGCAACACGTCGCGGAGCTGCTGGCTGAAGACGTCGACCGTGCGCGCGACGAACGTGGCCTCGCACCCGAGCGCGAACGCCATCGGGTTGAAGGGGCGCTCGACCGTGCCGAACGGCGTCGACTTGGTCTTCTTGCCCACCTCGGAGGTGGGGCTCGCCTGTCCCTTCGTCAGCCCGTAGATGCGGTTGTTGAAGAGCAACACGTTCACGTCGAGGTTGCGGCGGATGAGGTGCGCGGTGTGGTTGCCGCCGATCGAGAGCGCGTCGCCGTCGCCGGTGACCACCCACACGGAGAGCTCGGGGCGGGCGAGCTTCACGCCGCTGGCGATGGTCGGCGCGCGGCCGTGGATCGTGTGGAACCCGTACGTGTTCACGTAGTACGGGAAGCGGCTCGAGCAGCCGATGCCGCTCACCACCACGAAGTTCTCGCGCGGCACGTCCAGCTCGGCGAACACCGTCTGGGACTGCGCGAGGATGGCGTAGTCGCCGCAGCCGGGGCACCACTTGACCTGCTGGTCCGAGATGAAGTCCTTGCGGGTCCGAGGGTTCGTCACGAGGCCTCCGGGCGGTTGCGCACGATCGCGTCGACGATCTCCTGCACCTTGAACATGCGGCCCTGCACCTTCGTGAGCGGGACCGGCGTGATGCCGGTCTTCGCGCGCAGCCAGAGCGAGAGCTGCCCGAGGTTCATCTCGGGTACGAGCACCCGGTCGTAGCGGGCGAGCACGTCGGCGAGGTTGCGCGGCAGCGGGTTGAGGTAGCGGACGTGGGCGTGGCCGACGCGGTGACCGCGCGCGCGGGCCTGGTCCACCGCGGTGCGGATCGCGCCGTACGTGGAGCCCCAGCCGACGACGAGCAGCCCGTCCGGGTCGCCGAAGACCTCCTGGTCGGGGACCGCGACCCCCGCGACCTTCGAGGCCCGCAGCCGCACCATCCGGTCGTGGTTGGCGGGGTCGTAGGACACGTTGCCCGTGCCGTCCGCCTTCTCGAGGCCCCCGATGCGGTGCTCGAGCCCCGGCGTGCCCGGCCGCACCCAGGGGCGCGCGAGCGTGTCGGGATCGCGCCCGTAGGGCTGGAAGCCCGCCGGGTCGGTGCGGAAGCGCACCGGGAGGTCGGGGAGGTCGGCGAGCTTCTGGACCTTCCAGGGCTCCGAGCCGTTCGCGAGGTACCCGTCGGTCAGCAGGACGACCGGCGTCATGTACGCGACGGCGACGCGCACGGCCTCGACGGCCATCCGGAAGCAGTCCGCGGGCGAGGCGGCGGCGAGCACCGGGAGGGGGGCCTCGCCGTTGCGGCCCACGAGCGCCTGCAGGAGGTCGGACTGTTCGGTCTTGGTGGGCAGGCCGGTCGACGGGCCGCCGCGCTGCACGTTCACGATCACGAGCGGGAGCTCCGTCATGACGGCGAGCCCGAGGGCCTCGGTCTTCAGCGCCATGCCCGGCCCGGAGGTCGTGGTGACGCCGAGCACGCCGGCGTAGGCCGCGCCGATCGTGGCGCCCATCGCCGCGATCTCGTCCTCCGCCTGGAACGTCATCACGCCCCACGCCTTGTAGCCGGCGAGGTGGTGGAGGATGTCGGTGGCGGGCGTGATGGGGTAGCTGCCGCAGAACAGCGGGAGCCCCGCCTTCTGCGCCGCGGCGACGAGGCCCAGCGCCGTCGCGTGGTTGCCCATCAGGTTGCGGTACCGGCCCGGGGCGAGCCGCGCGGGCGGGATCTCGTAGCGGGAGGTGAACGCCTCGGTGTTCTCGGCGTAGTTGTAGCCGGCCTCGAGCGCGCGGAGGTTCGCCTCGCGCCAGGGCGCCTCGAACTTGTGCTCGATCCACGCGCGCGTGGCCTCGAGCGAGCGGCTGTAGAGCCAGTAGGTGATGCCGAGCGCGAAGAAGTTGCGACAGCGCTCGACCTCCTTGCCCGCGAGCCCGAGGCCGTCGACGGCCTCCTTCGTGAGCCGCCCCATGTCGACCCGGATGACCTGGTAGTCGGTCAGCGTGTCGTCCTCGAGCGGGCTGGCCGCGTAGCCCGCCTTCTCGAGCTCGCGGGGGACGAACTTCTCGGCATTCACGATCACGAGTCCGCCGCGGCGGAGGTCGCCGAGGTTGACCTTCAGCGCAGCGGGGTTCATCGCCACGAGCGCGTCGGGGGCGTCGCCGGGGGTGGCGATGTCGCGCGCGGAGAACTGGAGCTGGAAGCCGCTCACGCCGGCGGGCGTGCCCGCGGGGGCGCGGATCTCGGCGGGGTAGTCGGGGAACGTGGCGAGGTCGTTCCCCAGCCGCGCGGTCGTGCTGGTGAATTGACTGCCGAGCAGCTGGATCCCGTCGCCGGAGTCGCCGGCGAAGCGGATGACGACGTCCTCGCGAGTCTCGACGGAGGGCATGTGGACGGGCTCCCGGGGAGGCCCATCGATATGTGGGGCCCGTTGGGCGCGCCTTCGGCCGCCCAACCGATGGAGGTCGAACGCCCCTCCTCGGGTCGGTCGGACGCCGACGTCCGGGTCCGCCGAACGGCCGCTGACCCACGACGCCCGGCCGGGATGTGATCCGGAACATGGACGAGCTCGGAAATTGGCGCGAACAGGGGCGCGCCGCCGCGCGCGCCCGCCTCCGTGACCTCGATCCCGGGCGGCCCCTCGTGCCCCAGGCCTGCGAGCTGATCGCGGACGTGGCGCGCGACATGGGCCACCGCGTGCAGGTGCGGCCCTGGGGCATCGCCGACGTCGCGTGCCCCTGGGGCGAGGCGAAGCGCGCGGGCCTCGAGCCGCACTGCGGCGCCCGCTGCGAGGCGTGGATGCTCGGCTGTCTCGAGGAGATCGATTCCGCCTTCGGGACGCGCCTGCGGATGCGCACGGTGCAGTCGATCCCGGACGGCGAGTCGACGTGCGCGAGGGAGGTCTGGGAGGAGCGTTAGCCTCGAAGGATCTCCGCCAAGGCCCGCACCTTGTCCTGCTCCCGCCGGAGCGACTTGAGGTGGTTCCCGCCGGCGAGGCGCTCCTCGAGGCCCAGCGCGGCGAACGCGGCGCGGGGGTCGCCGTGGCGGGCGATCGCGGCCTCGAGCACCATGCCGGCGAAGGCGTCGGCGTGCTCGAAGGGGAGGGGAGGGTCTCCCCCGGCGACCCGCGCCGCCGAGACCTCCACGAACGCGGCGGCCGCGCGCTCCATCGCCGCGAGGAGCGGATCGCCGGCGCCCCCGGGGCCGTCGAGCGAGAACGCGCGGGTCACCTCCGCGGCTCCGATGGCGACGGGCTCGCCGCCGGACGCACGCGCGAACGCCCACGCACGGAGGAGCACGGCGTGGAGCTGGCGCAGGTTCCCGGGCCAGTCGCGCGCGGCGAGCAACGCGAGCGCGTGCGCGTCCACCTCGACCGCGGTGTCCGGCGCCACCTGCGCGAGCATGAACCTCGCCCACGCGCCGATCTCGTCCCGGCGACGGGCGAGCGCCGGGACCTCGGTGGGGAGCACGTTCACGCGGTAGTAGAGGTCGGGGAGGAAGCGGCCCTCGCGCACCTCGCGCTCGAGGTCGGCGTTCGTCGCGACCACGAAGCGGACGTCGGCGCGGCGCTCGCGGACGTCGCCGAGCGCGACGTAGCGGCGCTCCTCGAGCAGCCGCAGGAGCTTCCCCTGCGCCGCGACGGGGAGCTTGTCGACCTCGTCGAGGAACAGGGTGCCCCGGTCGGCGCGCTCCACGGCGCCCGCGTGGTCGCGGACGGCGCCGGTGAACGCGCCCCGCTTCCAGCCGAAGAGCTCGCCCTCGCGCAGGCCCTCGGGCACGGCGTGGAGCTGCACGGTCACGAACGGCCCGGCGGCGCGCCCCGAGCGGGCGTGCACCCACCGCGCGAGGTGCGACTTGCCGGTGCCCGTCGGCCCGCGCAGGAGCACGGTCTCGTCGAGCGTCGCGAACGTGGCGAGCAGGCGGACGACGGCCGCGGTCGAGGCTCCCACGACGGGCAGGAGCGGATCCACGAGGTCGCCGGTGGGCGCGCGCCGGGGCAGCACGGCGACGGCGGTCGCGCCGGCGTCGGCGACGTCCCGGAGCGCGGCGGCGATCCGCGGCCAGCCGCGCGGCGGCCCGCCGACGGCGTCGCGACACTGGACCTCCACGCACACCATCCCCTCGGGGACGCCGCCGCCGCGGCGGAGCGGCGCGGCGAGGACGTGGGTGGCGTCGCGCCCGAGCAGCGCCGCGCGGCTCTCGAACTCGCCGGGGAGCCCGCCGTCGAGGCGCTCGCCGTCCGCCGCGTGGACCCGGCGGGCCTCGACGTCCACGCACACGGGCTCGCCCGCGACCCCGATCCACCGCCACGCCGTGCCGGAGGGGAGCGCGCGGGCGGGCGACGGCGCGAGGTCGCGCACCGCGATCGCGTGCGCGCCGCGCTCCGGGCGGTGCCACACGACGCCGCGCAGCGCCTTGCCGCCGGTGGGGGCGAGCGCGCGTGTCACGTCGGCGAGCGCGTGCTCGAGCAGCACGCCGGCGGCGGACTCGAAGTCCTCGGCGCGGGCGAGGGCGCGGGGGAGCGTCACGGCGGCGACCAGAGGGTGGAGGAGACGAGCCAGGCGCCACCGGGATCGTCGCCGCCTTCGTGGAGCATCGGATCGCCGACGAGCAGGTCGGGGATCGCGTCCCCGTCGTCCCAGCCCTCGAGGCGGGCGAGCGCGGTCCCCGGGACGTCGTCCGCGTGGACGTCGCCACGCCGGACGTAGGTGACCTCCCCGTGCTCGTTGCCGTCGAGCGTGAGCGTCCCCTCCTTCGCGTGGACGAGGAACGCCGCCATCGGCGAGCCGACCCCGAAGCGCTCCTCCGCGCCGACGGCGAGCTCCTCCTGCCCGTCGCCGTCGAGGTCGCCCGCGGAGGCGACCGCGGTGCCGACCTTCGCGCCCTCGTCGCCGCCCACCAGCTCGAGCGACGGCAGGAAGTCGGGCCCCAGCAGGAGCCACGCCTTGCCGAGGCTCTGGTACGCCCCCGCGCTCGCCGCGGGCGCGCCGACGAGGAGGTCGGTGTTGCCGTCCCCGTCGGCGTCGAACGCGGCGATCGCGCGGCCGAAGTTGGCGTCGTTCAGCGCGGGGTTCGCGAGCTCCCGGGCGACGTCGGCCACGGCGACCTCGCCGGCGAGCGCGCCGCCTTCGATGAGCCACACCGTGTCCTGCTCGTAGGCGCCCACGGCGAGCCGGTCGGCGCCGGCGTCGTCGGGCACGCGCGCGAGGGCGAGGGCGAACAGCGCGTTCGCGTCCCCGCGCACGGTGACGAACGGATCGGCGGCCTCGGGCAAATAGGCGCGGACGAGCCCCGCCTCCGCCGGCACGGTCGGGTCGGCCACCGCCACCACCACCTCGTCGCCCGCGGCGCCGTCGAGGTCGGCGAGCGCGACGCGGACGCCGAACCAGCCGGGGTCGCCGGCCCAGCTCGCCGTCGCGTCCGCGGTCGTGGCCTCGCCCTCCGGGGCCTCCACGGCGAACAGGTACGCGGCCCCCGTCTCCGGCGCGCCGATCAACACGTCGGCGATCCCGTCGCCGCCGGCGTCGCCCGCTGCCACTGCGCTCCCGAAGCCGGCGTCGCCCGAGAGCGCGAGGCCCGTGGCCGAGAGCGCCGTCGCGCCGCTCGCGCCGGCGAGCCCGCCCGCGCCCACCACCCACGCCCGCCCGGCCTCCTGGCTCCCGATCACCACCGCGTCGCCGGCGGGGAGCGTCGCCATCGCGTGCCCGGCCATGTCCGCCGCCGTGTCGCCGAGGAGGCGCACCGTGGAGTCGGCGAGCCAGCACGCGCACGCGGGCGGGGCGGCGCAGTCGTCGTCGATCCCGTTGCCGCACACCTCGGCGGCGGCCGGGTGGACGTCCGGGTCGCCGTCGTCGCAGTCGGTCGCGTCCTCGACCCACCCGTCCGGCGGCTCGCAGGCGGTCACGCTCGCGGCCTGCGGGTCGCCGTGGAGGTCGCCGTCGGCGTCGGGGAACCAGGTCGGGACGACGATGCCCTCGTCGGCCTCTTCGTCGCAGTCGTCGCTCCGATCGTTGCAGACCTCGGAGGCGCCCGCGTAGACGCCCGCGTCGCCGTCGTCGCAGTCCCCGGCCACGGCCACGAAGCCGTCGGGCGCGTGGCAGGCCACCACGGCGACGACGTCGCTGCCCTGCCCGTCGCCGTCGCCGTCGGCGTACCAGGCGGCCTCGGCCCCCACGTCGCGATCGTCGTCGTCGCAGTCGCCCTCTTGCTCGCTGAGGCCGTCGCCGTCGAAGTCGTGCGCCGGGTTCGCGCGCACGGACGGGAGGTCGAGCGCCGGCACGCAGGCGGCCAGCCACGCGATCACGGCCCCACCCACTCGATCGCCAGCCCGGCGCCGACGAGCGCGAGCCCGCCGCCCGCCACCCACTGGGCCCCGGCCACCAGACCCGCCGCGGTCTCGCCGCGCGCGCGGGCCTCCTCGAACGTGGAGACCTTCTTCGCGGAGGCCATCTCGCGCTCCGCGGCCCGCATCTCCGCCCACGCGATCGCGCCGCCCGCGATCGCCCCGGCGAGCACGCCGCCGCCCGTGAAGGCGAGCCACCGCCCGCGGATCGCGCGGCGCGGCGCCGCCTCGTGGACCCAGGCCGCGTCGCCCACCCGGAGCGTCCACGCCGCGTCGCCGTCCGGGACGCGGACCGGCGTGCCCGCGGGGAGCCGCCCGGCGAGCGCGACGGCGAGCGCCTCGCGCCCCTCGGCGTCGGCGAGCCAGGCGTCCGCGGGGAATTCGTCGGGTCGCAGGAGCGTGGCCTCACCCGCGGCGGGCACGACGATCCGGCGCGTCACCCACCCGCGGCCGGCCACCTGCAACAGGTGCTCGCCGGGGAGGACGGTCAGGACGCCGTCGACCGGCGCGGCGACGCGCCCGTCGAGCCAGGTCGCGCCCGTGGGGGGCGCCGGGAGCAACGTCACGCGCGCGGCGGCGAGCCCCGCGACGACGGCGCGGGCGCGCTCGAACGCGGGGCGGCCGTCGGGCGGGAAGCGGTCGTCCCAGGCGAGGTCCGGCTGGGCGACGAGCGCCGCGACGAACGCGGGCTCGGCGTCGGCGCCCTCGAGCGTGGCGACGATGCCGCGCAGGTACGGGATCCGCGACACCACGCCGGCGGCGGCGGGCTCCGTCAGGCAGGGGAGCGCGGCGTGGAGCGCGTCGAGCTCGGCGCGCGCGTCGGCGGTGCGCAGGTTCGCGAGGGCCCGCTCCACGCGCCCGACGCCGTCCACCAGCCCGCCGAGCGTGACGGCCGGGCCTCCGCACGCGGACGCCGTCCCGGCGCCCGACCACACCGGCGGCGAGCCCGCGACGAGCGCGTCGACGGGCACCTCGGCGGCGAGCGCGGCGATGACCGGGGCGATCACGAGGGGCACCGCGAGTCCGTCGCGAGGTCCCAGCACACGGTGGCGGGCTCGGTCACCTCGAGCGTGGTCTCGTGGCGGGCGCCGTCGCGCACGAACGCGACTTCGTGCGCGCCGGGCGCGAGCTCGCCCTTCCAGGCCGTCCGCCCGAGCGGGCGCCCGTCGACCCACACCTCGCTCCAGGGGACGCTGTTGAGCGTGATCGGCACCGGGGCCGCGGGGGTGGGGGCGGCGACCGCGACCTCCGCGGCGGCCGGACGGCTCGCGCGGCGGGGCGCGGGCGAGGCCGGCGGCGGGGCCGCGGCGAGCTCGGCCGCCGGCTCGGGGACCGGCGGAGCGGGCGCGGCGATCGGCGCGGCGACGGGCGGGGGCGCGTCCTCGTCCGCGGGCTGCAGCATCGCGAGCGCGACCGCGAGCGAGGCCGCGGCCGCGGCGAACAGCGGCCACCGTCGCCGGGCGGAGCTCGCCGGCGGGCCCAGGAGCGCCTCGCGCATCTGGTGGGCCGAGGCGTAGCGGTCCTCCGGGCGCGCGCGGGTCGCCTTGCGCACCACCTCGGCGAGCGGCGCGGGGAGCGAGGCGAGGAGCGGCTCGGAGAGCTCGGGGTTGCCGACGTCGAAGGGCTCGCGCCCCGTGAGCGCGGCGTACAGGGTGGCGCCCGCCGCGTAGAGGTCCGCGCGCGCGTCCACGCGGGCGGCGTCCCGGCGCTGCTCCGGCGCCATGTACGCCCAGGTGCCGAGCGCCGCGCCCGTCTCCGTGCGACGGGCGTCCGGCACGCGCGCGAGCCCGAAGTCGGCGAGCCGCACGACGCCGCCCTCCCCGAGCAACACGTTGGCGGGCTTCACGTCGCGGTGCACCACGCCGGCGGCGTGACACACCTCCAGCGCCTCGAGCACGCGCGAGACGACGCGGACGGCCTCGTCGGGCGGCAGCGGCCCCAGCGCCCGCACGCGCTCGGCGAGCGTCCCCCCGGGGGCGTGCTCGAGCACCAGCACGAGGCGCCCGTCGTCCACGAACGCGTCAAAGACGCGCACGATCGCCGGGTGGTCGAAGCGGGAGAGGACACGCGCCTCCTCCTCGGCGCGCGCCGCGAGCGCGGGCTCGGACGCGCCGAGGTGCACCTTCAGGGCGCGCGTCACGCCGAGACGGGTGTCCTCCGCGTGGTAGACCGTCGCGTCCGCGCCCTGCCCCAGCACGGACAGGATGCGGTACCGGTCGGCGAGCAGGGCTCCATCGGACGGCAGGCCTACGTCCACGGGCGGATGGTACCACCCGGGCGGGCGTCGTCACCGATAGTGCCCGCGCCACGTCCGATACCACGCGGGGAGGAGCGCGCAGCCGCGCTCGCAGGCCGCGGAAGGCCCGCGCAGGCTCACGCGGAGCGCGGAGCCCGCGCGCTCGAACTCGGCGGACACGCCCTCGCTGCTCAACAGGCGGCCGAGGACGACCACGAGCTCGTGGGGATCGAAGGGGTCGACGTCGAAGAGCGTGAGGGTCTCGGTGGACATCGGGGGGAGGCTCCGTGCGTCCCGGACGAATGCAGGCGCCGGGCCACGTCTCCCGGTACGGAGGAAGCTCCGTTTTCGTGCTGTGTAGCGCAGGTCCTGCGCGACTCGCGCATGCGCACCCGACGCCCGCGCGTCGCCCGCGGACGCTCACGCCTCCTCCACGAGGCGGACGTAGGCGCGGACGACGGCCTCGGCCTCGGCGGGTGTGGCGGAGGCCGCGACGTGCTCGGTGCTGATGGGGCAGAACGGGTGCGCGGGGTCCGAGAAGAGCCGGGCCGCCATCACCGCCTGCCGCACGTCGACCTCGCCCTCGCCGAGCGGCGCCCACTCGTACTTGTGGGTGCCCCAGACGAACACGGGCTCGCCGACGCGCTGCATCGGCTGGGGGTGGAACTGGCTCCAGGCGGCGAGGTAGCGGACGTCCTTCACGTGGTACGCCAGAACCCGGCCGCCCCACGCGCGGGTCATGCGCGCGAAGTCGAGGGCGCCGATGACGTCGCCCTCGCCGGCGATGAAGCGGTTGGCGGGGTCGTCGACGAAGCCCACGAGGTCCCAGCCGGTGTCGCGCAGCCCGCGACAGCAGTGGTGCACGTCGGGGAGGTCGGCGAGGTACTGCCCGTGGTGCAGCTCGAGCCCGAGGTACACCCGGCGCCCCGTCCGCGCCGCGCGGGCGCGCGTGTGGGCCTCCCAGGCGAGGATCGTCGCGACGCACTCGTCGCGGAGGCGCCGGCGGGCGTCCTGCCAGCGCTCGCGCATCCCGCGCGCCCGGGCCAGCAGGTCGCCGCCGAGCACCCGGAGCACGAGGCGCCCTCCGGGCGCGACCTCGGCGAGCCGGTAGGCCTCGTCGATCACGGCGAGGCCATAGGCGAGGTCGTCGGGGGCGCAGGCCCCCACGTAGGCGCTGGCCATCCCGACGGACACGCCGTACCGGCGCGACAGGGCGACGGCCCGGTCGACCTCCCGGGGGTCGGCGAGGTCGAAGTCCGCGTTGGTGTGGGCCACGGCCCAGGTGCCGGCCGGGTCGCTCGCCGGCGAGCGCCGCGAGCGCAGGTCCACGAAGAGCGGGACGTCGGTGTCGTCGCGGACGCGCGCGGCGAGCGCGAACACCTCCTCGATGGGCCTCGCCCCGATCAGCATGGAGTTCACCGCGAGCCCGACGGGCCGCGGCGCGACGGCGCCGACGGCGCGCTTGTCGACGAGCCCTGCGGGGGTGAGGGGGAGGTCGTCCCAGAACTCGACGCGCGGGGTCGCGCTCGCGGGGAGGCGCGCCCGGCAGTGGGCGAGCACGGCCCGTCGCGAGGGGGTGCCCACCACGGCCGCGCGCGGGGGCTCGCCCGGCTCGCCCGGCACGACCACGACCTGCCGCACGCCGGGGAGCTCGCCCACGACGCGCTCGATCTCCAGCGTGTAGACGGGCGCGCCCGCGACGTCGAGCCGCTCCTCTCGCCGGCCGACGAAGCGGAGCTCGCCGCCGTCCCGGCGCACGAGGTCGCCGGTGTGGAACCACCCGTCGCGGAAGCGGGCCGCCGTTGCGGCTCCGTCGAGCCACCCCTCCACCACCCCCGGGCCGCGGACGCGCAGCTCACCGACGCCGGTCACCGGGTCCGCCCCGACGACGTCGACCTCGTAGCCGGGGAGGGGTCGCCCGAGCCCGTCGCCGCCGGGCTCGCCGCGCAGCGCGACGCCCGTCGTCTCGGCGCAGCCCCAGATCGCGACCACCGGGCACCCGAGCCGGGCCGACGCGCGCGCGGCGAGCCCCGGCGCCACGGCGGCGCCGCCGACCTCGCAGCCCCGGAGGTGGCCCGGGGGCGGACCGTCCGTGGCGCACAGGAGCTCCACCGCGGACGGCACCGCGAAGAGCCGGGTCACCTCGAGGCGCCGGAGCGCGTCGAGCACGCCGCGCGGACGAGCGCCGTCGAGCATCACGGCGGTCGCGCCGGCGTAGAGGGGGCGCGCGAAGTGCTCGTGCGGGTGCGTGGCGGGCGCGAAGAGGCAGAGGAAGCGCTCGTCCTCGCCGAAGGGCTCCGCCGAGAGCGCCGCGCGCGCGTTCGCCGCGACGTGCGCGTGGCGCGTGGGCGCGAGGCGCGGCGCGCCGGAGGTGCCGCTGCTGGCGTGGAGGTAGCAGACCGCGTCGGGATCGCGCGACGGCCCCGGCCCCCGCCCCTCGAGGCGGCCCGCGAGGGACGGGAGGACCCGGGGGTCGCTTCCGAGCCGCGCGGCGAGCCCGTCCGGCGGCAGCGCGATCCGCGCCGCGAGCGCGAGCCCGCGGGCGAGCCACGCGGGGTCGCCTCGCCCGTCGAGCGCGAGGAACACGCCGCCGGCGCGCGCCGTCGCGAGGAAGAGCACGGGGAGCTGCCAGTCGCGGCGGGGGAAGGCGGCGACCACGTCGCCCGGGACGAGCCCCCCGGCGAGCAGGTGACCGGCGAGCGCGTCGACCGCGCCCTCCAGCTCGGCCCAGGTGAGCGCGCGGTCGCGCGAGACCACGGCGAGCGCGTCCGGCCGCGCCGCGGCGCGCCTCGCCAGCTCGCCGTCGAGGGTCAGCGGAGGTGGCGGCGCCATCGCTCGTCCGGGGCGTAGTCGGCGAAGAGGGGGTGGTCGTCCACGCCCGGCCGCAGGCGGCAGTGGAGGAGCCAGAGCCCGTACTCGGCGGGGTGCGCGCGCAGCCAGGGCTCGAACACGTCGTGGAGGCAGCGCGCCATCAGCGCGCCGGCGTCGAGCCCGTCGGGCGCGATCGGCGCGGCGAGGGTGCAGGTGGCGGGGCCCTCGCCGGGCCCGTGGCACGTCGCCGGGACGATGGCGGCGCCGGTCGTGGCGGCGAGGCGGAAAGGGCCCGGGTTGAGCAGCGCCCGCCGCCCGAGGTAGTCCGTGACCACGAAGCGCGTGCCGATGCGCCCGTCGTAGGCGATCCCCACGACCTCGTTCGCGGCGAGGCTCCGGTGCAGCGCCCGCAGCGGCGTGTCCATCGTCAGGAAGCGCGCGGGGAGGCGATCCTCGCTCGCCTCGCGCGCCCGGCGCGCCTCCTTGCGCCAGCGGTTGTGGCCGAACGCGTCCGGGTGCTCGCGGGCGACCTCCTCCGGGGCGAGCCCGCGCGCGGCGTACTGCACCCAGGGATACCCGGCGAGCGACAGCGACGCGATCATCAGCATGAACGCGCCCGCGTGCGGGAAGAGCACGATCGCGCCCTTCCCCCGGGCGAGGGCGGCGTCGAGGTGGGCGCGCCCCTCGACGCGCATCCAGAGCGGCCAGGTCTCCGCGCTCAGGCGCCCGACGAGCAGCTCCTCGGCGTGCGCGCGCACCGCCGCGGCGTAGGCGTCGTCCACCCGATCGGCGGCCTCCGCGCCGAAGCAGCGGCGCAGCTCGTCGGCCATCAGGGCCCGGCGGGCCCCGGCGAGCCTCGCGTGCAGCGGGGCGACGCGGGCGACGGCGCGGATCGCCGCCGGGCGCCGCACGGGGACGACGTCCCGGAGGTGCACCCAGAAGAGCCATCGCGCGAGGTCGCCGGGGGAGGGGAGGGAGGGCATCGCGCCGTGGCGTTGCACGGGCCGCGCCACCCCCGCGGCACGGGAGAACGCCCATTTTCAGCGCTCGTCGCGTTCGCGCCGGACGCGGGCGCGTTCCCCCGCGACGTCAGCCGCCGGGCGGTGTCTCCGGCGGCGCCGGCTCCGGCTGCTTCAGCTCCTTCCTGTTCTTCTCCCACGTCTCGCGCTGCTTGCGCTCGCGCACGCGGGTGGGGCCGCCGAAGCGGTAGCAGAGCTCGGCGGACTGGAGGAACCACGCGGGCGAGAGCAGCGGCACGCCCACGCCGAGGCGCAGCTCGACGTGCTCCCACGCGAACTGCCACGCGATCGACGCCGTCGACGCCTTCGACAGCGGCAGGAACCCGTTCGTCGCGAACGCGTCCTGCAGGCCGAGCACGTTGATGACGCCCTCGGGGACGTCGGCCTCCGTCTTCGCCCAGAGCAGCGACTCGCCCCGGAGGATCACGCTGTCGCGCCGGTTCAGGCGCACGTCGGTGGCGACGGTCAGGTTGACGGCGTGGCCCGTCACCTCCGCGGACAGCTCGGCGTCGCCCTCCGTGGCGCCCCACAGGTCGGCGAGCGTGCCGATGTCCGCCTGCCCGGCGGCGTGCACCCGGACGTACCCGCCGCCCACGTGGACGCTCCAGGGCTCCAGGATCCGGAGCGACTGGAGCCCGCCGACGGAGAGGTAGCTCGCCTGGATCGCCTCCCGCGGCAGCACGTAGTAGTTCACGTACCCGGCGATGTCGTAGGGCCCGCCTTCGGCGGCGTGCGCCTTCGCGGTGACGTTGGGGACGCCGAGCACGTCGAGCGGCACCGACGTGCCGAGCTGCACGTGCGGCAACACGCCCACGGTGACGTTGGCGAGCCCGAGCTTCACCTCGCCCCATTCGAGGGTGTAGGCGGTGAAGTCCACCTGCCCCCGGGGGTTCTGAGGGAGGTGGAACGGCGAAGGCTTCAGCTTCCGCAGCTCCTTCCGGCTGAGCTTGCGGGTCTCCTCGGCCTCTTCGAGGGCCTCGGCGGGCAGCTCAGGCGGCGGGGCGTCGGGTTCGTCCTCTCCGGCGAACGCGGGGAACGCGAGGGCGACGAGCATCGGCGCATCGTCCCCCCGGCGGACCCGGAACGCAAGCGTGACCTCCGCGTGACATCGAGGACCTACGATGGCGCGGTGCACGATCCCGCCTCGCGCCCCGCCAACCGCGCCCGCAGCCTCCTCCACGTCGCCTCCGGTCTCTTCGCCCTCGCGGTGATCGTCACCGTGCCGCCCTCGTGGCTGCCGTGGATCGCCGGCGCCATGTTCGTCTGGGCGTGGACGATGGAGATCGGCCGCCGCAACAGCGCCGCCGTCAACCGCCTGCTCATGTGGGTCTTCGGCCCCGTGGCCCACCCGCACGAGGCGCGGAACGTGAACTCCGCGACGTGGTACTCCACGGCCCTCTTCGGCCTCGCGCTGGTCGCCACGCCGCTCGAGTGCGCGCTCGCCGTGACGGTGCTGGGCTTCGGCGACCCCGCCGCCGGCCTCGTGGGCCGTCGGTTCGGCACGATCCGCCTCGCCGCCGGGCGCTCGCTCGAGGGCACGCTGGCCTTCGTCGTCGCCGGCACGCTCGCCGCCGCCGCGGCCCTGACGGTCTGCTTCCCCGAGATCGCGACCGGCGAGACGTGGGCCCTCGCCTTCGGCTCGGCGGTCGCCGGCGCGCTGGGCGAGCTCTTCACCCGCCGCGTCGACGACAACCTCGTGATCCCGCTGGCCGCCGCCGCCGGCGCGGCCGCGGTCGCCGCCGCCTTCTAGGAACGCTCGCCGCCCTTCCGCGTGAAGGGGTGGAGCGGCCGCAGGAAGCGCTGGCTCCCTCGCCGGCGCGCGTAGACCTGCGTGAACTCCGCGCCGAAGAGCACGATCTGCGCGGAGTAGTAGACCCACACCAGCAGCACGACGAGCGAGCCCGCGGCGCCGTACGCCGACGCGACCGAGCTGTTGCCGAGGTAGGTGCCGATCGCGAACTTCCCGAGGGTGAACATCGCGGCGGTCGCCGCCGCGCCCACCCACACGTCGCCCCAGGCGATCTTCGCGTCCGGCAGGAACTTGTAGACGAGCGCGAAGAGCAGCGTCACGACCGCGAGCGAGATGCCCTGGTTCGCGAGCTGCAGCGCCACGGCGGGCACGTCGAGCCACTGCTCGAGCAGGCCGCCGACGCCGGACAGGAGCGCGCTCATCACGAGCGACACCAGCAGTAAAAAGCCCAGCGCGACCACCATGGTGAACCCGAGCGCCCGCGAGCGCAGCATCCCGAGGAGGCCCTTCCCGCGCTCGGGCTTGACGTCCCACATCGCGTTGAGCGCGGACTGGAGCTGCACGAACACCGACGTCGCGCCGAGGAGCAACGTGGCGACGCCCACGATGCTCGCGACCGTGCCGCCGCCCGATCGCGTGGTGTGGTTCACGATGTCCTCCACCCCCCGCGCGGCCGTCGGGCCGAGGAGCCCCACGAGCTGCCGCGACATCTCCCCGCGCGCGGCGTCCTCGCCGAACACCGCCCCGGCGACCACCACGGCGATGACGACGATCGGCGCCACCGAGAACACCGTGTAGTAGGCGAGCGCCGCGCCGATGCGCTCGGCGTGGTCGTCCGAGAACTCGCGCCAGGTCGTCTTGAGCATGTCCCACCACGCGGCGAGCCCGCGCGGCGGCTTCCTCGTCGACAGGAACTTCTCCATCTCACCCCACCCCGAAGCGTGCGCGCGCCTTGCTCGAGAGCGCCTGGCGGACCGTCGCGAGGTCCGGCCAGACGTCCAGCGCGAGGCGCTCCTCGACGTCGCGCAGGCGCCAGCGGTCGCCGCGCCCGAGCGACGGCAGCTCCTCCCAGGAGACGGGCACGCAGATCGGCGCGCCCGGCCTCGCCCGCGGGGACCACGTCCCCACCGCCGTCGCCGTCGGCGCGTTGCGCAGCCAGTCCACGAAGACCTTGCCGACGCGCTTCTTCTTGAGCGCCTGCGCGGTGTAGCGGTCCGGCTCGGCGCGGACGAGGTCCTCGGCGACGGCGCGGCAGAACGCCTTCGCGACGTCCCAAGGCGCCGTCGGCTCGATGGGCACCACCACGTGGAGGCCCTTGCCGCCGGTGACGCGCGCGAAGCTGGCGAGCCCCACCGCGGCGAGACGCTCGCGCAGCGCCTCCGCGCCGGCGACCAGCGCGGGCCAGGCGAGCCCGGGGTCCGGGTCGAGGTCGAAGACGAGGCGGTCGGGCTTGTCGGGCACGTCGATCGTGGTGCCCCACGGGTGCACCTCGAGCACGCCGATCTGCGCGAGCCCGACGAGGCCCTCGACGGAGTCGACGTAGACGTAGTCCTCTGGCCGGCCCGGCACCTTCACGGGGTGGATCCCCGTCGGCAGCGTCGGGTTGTAGTGGCGCATGTAGAAGCAGTCGGCGTGGACGCCGTCCGGGCAGCGCACGAGCGTGAGCGGGCGCCGCGTGAGGTGCGGCAGCATCCGGTCGGCGACCCGCACGAGGTAGGCGGCGAGCTCCTCCTTCGTGACGCCCACGTCGGGCCAGAGCTGCCGCTTCGGGTTCGTGAGGCGCACCTTCGGCAGCTCGCGCAGGCCGCGGAACACCGGGTGTCGCAGGAGCCCCTCGTCCGTGCGCTCCGTGTACGAGATCTGCGCGACCAGCTCGGGCTCGACCCAGTGCGCGCCCTTCCCGCGCGGCGCGTCGGGCAAAGGCGGCGTGTCCCGCGGTTTCGTGCGCTCGCGCAGCGATGCCAGCGTCCGCTGGTCGAAGCCCGACCCCACCTTGCCCGCGTAGCGGAGCCCGTCCGCGGTCCGCTCGGCGACGTGGAGCGAGCCGAACCCGGTCCGGGCGCCGCCGGGGTCGGTCCAGCCCACCACCACGAAGCTGTCGACCTTCGGGCACTTCGCCTTCAGCCAGTCCCGGAGCCGGCCCGAGCGGTACGGCGCGTCGCGCCGCTTCGCCATGATCCCCTCGAGCCCGAGCTTGCAGGCCTCGGCGAGCCACGCCTCGCCGTCCTCCTCGACGTGCTCGGCGTAGCGCAGCGCGCCGGCGAGCGGCAGCGCGCGCAGGCGCTCCTTGCGCTGCCAGAGCGGCAGCGCGCGGAGGTCCTCGCCGTCGAGGCGCAGCAGATCGAAGACCACGAGGTGCAGCGGGGCCTTGCGCTTGCCCGCGAGCACGGCCTGCAGCGTCTGGAAGCTCGGGACGCCGCGCGGGTCGAACGCGACGACCTCGCCGTCGAGGACCGCGTCGTCGACCGGCAGCCGCTCGATCGCCTTCGCGATCTCCGGGAACTTCGCCGTCCAGTCGTTCGCGTTGCGCGTCCACACCCGGGCGCGACCCGCGGAGACCGCCGCGATCACGCGGTACCCGTCGTACTTGACCTCGTAGATCCAGCCCGCGCCCGTCGGGACCGACTCCACCAGCGTGGCGAGCTCGGGCTCCACGAAGTCGGGGACGGGCGGGCGCTCGCCCCGGTGGTCCCACACGCGGGCGCGCTCGGCGGCGATCTCCTCCATCGTGCGGCCCGTGGCGACGCTGTGGTCGTCGTCGACCGGGGGGTGCTCGCCGGATCCCTTCTCGCGGACGAGGAGCCAGCTCTCCTTGTCGCCCTCGTCCGCGCGCGTGCGCACGAGCGTCCAGGCGCCCCGCAGCTTCTCGCCTTCGAGCTCGAACTTCAGCCGGCCCTTCTTGTAGCCTTCTGCGGGGTCGCCGCGGGGCCGCCACGTGCCGCGGTCCCAGATCATCACGGTGCCGCCGCCGTACTCGCCCTTCGGGATGACGCCCTCGAACGACGCGTACTCGAGCGGGTGGTCCTCGACGTGGACGGCGAGCCTCTTCTCTCCGGGGTCGAGCGCGGGGCCCTTCGGGACGGCCCAGCTCTTGAGCACGCCGTCGAGCTCGAGGCGGAAGTCGTAGTGCAGGCGCGAGGCCGCGTGCTTCTGGACGACGAAGGTGTGCCCCGCGGCGGGCGACACCTCGCCCGCGGGCTCGGGGGTCTTCGCGAAGTCGCGCTTCTTCGCGTATTCCTTCAGGTCGCTCACGCCTCGACCTTCTTCTTTCGGGGCTTCGCGTGCGCCTCCACGCTCTTCTTGAGCAGCGCGGCGATGTCGACGACCTCGCCGGCCTCCTCGCCCTCCTCCACGGCGCGGCGGGGCGCGGTGACGCCGGTGCGCGCCTTCTGTTCGATGAGCGCGAGGACGTCCTTGCGGTACTCGTCCTCGTACTGGGACGGGTCCCAGTCCGTCGCGAGCGTCTGGACGAGCAGCTCGGCCATCTTCAGCTCCTTCTCGCCGACCTCGACGTCGCGGCCGGGCAGGTCGAACTCCTGGGTCCCGCGCACCTCGGCGGCGTAGCGCAAGAGCTCCAGCACGAGGATGTCGCCCCGCACCATCAGGGCCGCCACGTACTGCCGCGTGCGCAGCACCACCTTCGCGATCCCGATCTTTCCGGTGCGGCGCATCGTCTCGCGCAACAGCGCGTAGGCCTTCGCGCTGCGCTTGGTGGGCGCGACGTAGTAGGGCCGGACGAACCAGCGCGGATCGAGCTGGTCGCCGTCGACGAAGGCCACGATGTCGATCGACTGGGTCGCCGCCGGGTTGGCGGCCTTCAGCTCCTCGTCGGTGACGAGCACGTACTCGCCCTCCTCCCACGCGTACCCGCGGACGATCTCGTCGCCCGGCACCTCCTCGCCGGTCGACTTGTTGACCTTGCGGTAGCCGATCGGGCTCATGTTCCGCTTGTCGAGCAGCGTGAAGTCGAGGTCGTCGTCCTGCGTGGCCGGGTGCAGGTTCACCGGGATCTGCACGAGCCCGAAGCTGACGTGGCCCTTCCAGATGACACGGGACATCCCGAAACGTAGGCACCTGGGAGGTAGGATCGGGCATGGGCGTTCCGAGCTGGTTCCGCGAGACGCACGGCCTGCCCGACGAGGCGCGCGTGGAGAGGCTGCTCGCGATCGCGGGAGGGCTGCCCGACGAAGAGCGGCGCGCTGCGCTGCGGATCGCGGCGAGCGCGTGCGTGCGGCTCGGGCGGTTCGAGGAGGCGCTCCACCTCCTCGATGGGGACCCTCCCAGCGTGACCCGCGTGGAGGCGCTCGCGGGGGCGAGGCGCATCGGCGAGGCCGTCGCCGAGATGGAGGTCGTGTGCGAGGCCCCGAGCCTCGGGTTGTTCGGCCGGGTGGTGGACGCCGTCGGGGACGCGGTGGCGGACCCGTCCTGGAGGCGCACCGCGCGTGGATCGAAGAGGAGGCCGCGGACCTCGGGTGCCTCCCGCAAGCCTCGCTCGCGGCGCTGGTGCGAGTTGCGCGGGAAGTCCAGAGAACCACCCGGATCAGCCGGTTCGGAGGGCGCATTCGAACGCCGGACCATCCGCGCGAGCCGCCGGCCGAGGGGGAGCGGGTCTGCGCGTTCTGCGGGCGACCGCGGCGCTGCGTCGCCATGATGGTGGCGGGGCCGCGGGCGGCGCTCTGCGACGCGTGCGTCGCCGCGTGCGTGAGCGTCCTGAAGAACCTCGGGGTCGAGGAGCTACGCGAGGTGGAGATCGTGCCGTGACCTGCTCCTTCTGCCACAAGTGGCGTCGCGACGTGCGGCACCTGATCGAGGGGCCGGGCGGCGTGCGTGTGTGCGACGAGTGCGTGCTCCTCATGGTGGACCTCCTGCGTCGGGGCGGGGCGGCGTCGTTCGCGGAGGTCACCGTGGTCGAGCGGACGCCGCGGGGTCAGGACTCTACTTTTGGCTCGGGCGAAGTAAACCCCGGGGATGATGGAAGAGCGCGCCGGCCTTTCCCCCGGAAAGGTGGTCAGGAGCGGGAGGCTACCGTCCCCTGCCGGCGCGGAGCCAG
>JBMOQZ010000098.1:0-2915 GCA_049322475.1 Myxococcota bacterium
GCCGCGCGTCTCCTCGCTCGCCTCCGAGCCACATCTTCACCGCGCCCGCCCGGGCCTGTTTCGAGACGTGGCTGTCGTGAAGAATCCCCCCTCCCATCGGGAGGGGGCCAGGGGGTGGGCGCGTGTCACACACGAACGCCGTGCCTCCCGTCGTGTCCTCGGGGCGATTCCGCGCAACACGCGCCCACCGCGAGCTCGTGGGACGGCTTCGGCGGGCGTGTTCATCGCCGTCGCGCGACACTGTGCTCCACGACTGCATCCCGATGTGAGCCAGCGATGTCTTCGCGTCAGCGACGTTGGGCGGAGTCCCTTCGCCGACGTACCCGGTCGGGGTCCACTCTGAGTTGCTGTGTGTGTGTATGGACAAGGAGATCCTTTACAGAATTCTCCAGGGACATCCTTTACACCGAATCACGTAGTTTATTCGGGCGAGTACCGCGTTCGCCCTCCCCGCGATCCGATGTCTTCGGGATCGCGATGGTGCTCGACGGGTCCAACTGTTTCTTCACCCGCACCAGTCCGCGCTTCGGGTTGCCCTCGTCGAACAATCCGAGGAGGACCTTCCCGTAGCGGACCAGCCACCTGCGATCGGCGACCCACTCGAAGCCGACGAGTTCCCCGACGAGTGCAGGGCCGACATGCACGCCGGAGCGAAAGAGCATCGCCCTGCCGCTCTTTCGCACCCGGCGCGTCTCCCAGAAGAGCGGGTACTCGATCTGCGGGACGCTCCCAGGAAGAGGACGCGTCGAGCGGCGGTATCGGTCCGCGGGCACGTCCTGGTCAAGCGCTTCGTGGGGACGCTCTTCGTTGTAGTCCTTGCGGAACAGGTCGAAGCGCTGCTGCTGAGTCTTCGGTGAGCTCGCCGGCGGCATCGCGGTCTCCTGTTTGAGCGTCAGATGCATCCGCTCGTGGCGGCCGTTCTCCTGTGGCTTGCCGGGTGTTATGCGCTCGTGCGAGATCCCGAGTCGGGCCCACCAGGCGGAGAGCGTCGTCAACCCTCCCGGCGCCTTCGACGCAAAGGGCGGCCCGTTGTCGCTGCGGATCGCCTTCGGAAGGCCGAATTCCCTGAACGCCGACTCGAAGATCGGGATCACCGATCTGGCGTCGGGATCGAGGACGAGCTCGCAGCGGATGAGAAACCGCGAGTGCGCGTCCATGATCGTGAGCGGATAGACGCGCGCTCCGTCGCCAGTACGGAACTGGCCCTTGAAGTCGACGCACCACGTGTCATTCGACCTGCGGCAGGCGGCGAACGGCTTCGTGCGAACGGGGATCCTGCTCCGCTTGCGATAGCGACGAATCAACCCATGCCGATGAAGGATCGCCGAGATCGTGCTCGGCTGCGGCATCTTGACCAGCGGCGCACGCAACCGCAGTCCTCGCTTCTTTGCGACCTGCCGGCGTAGCCAAGCGTGGAGTTTTCTCGCGCCCCATCGTGGGTGGAGGCGTCTGGCAGCCAGCACCAGTTCCACCCATTCCTCTGACGTCGCCGTCGGCGACGAGAGCGGGCGACGGGAAGCGTCCTCCAGGGCGGAGACCTGCTCACCGGCCTTCCGGAAGCGCTCGAGCCACTTGTACCCCGTTGGCCGGCTGACACCGTAAGCCTCGCAGAGCGCCGTCATGTTCACGCGACCGTGGACGTCAAATTCCTCCTCGTGCGCCATTACGAACTTCAGTCGTTCCTTCACCGGACACGTCTCCTTCCAACCCACCCACCGACCTCCTCTCGGGGCAGGAGCGGTGTAAATGATCTGTTCAGACAATTGAAGTCAGGCTGTAAGCGATGTCCTTGGGCAGCGGTGTAAAGGATCTCCATATCCCGGACCCCCCATTTTTTCCGGGGGAATGAGTTGACAAACGATTCTGATGACTTATATTAGTGCTCAATCAATATGACGCGGACAAGAAGCGCGCAGCGGTCATTCGAGTTCCACGGGCACGGCGGGAAGCGGCCGGGAGCCGGACGCAAGCTCGCGAAGGGGAAGCGCCGGCAGGTCGAGCATCGCCGGCGCGTCCACGCGTTCGACAAGCCGGCGCATGTGACCCTGCGGCTGGTCAGCGGCCTTCCGAGCCTCCGCCAGCCGGGTCTCTACCTCGTCGTGGAGGACGCGATCCGCGCCGGGAACGACCGCTTCGGATTCCGGGTCGTGGAGTTTTCCGCGCAGGCGAATCACCTGCACCTGCTCGTGGAAGCGGACACGAAGATCGCCCTCTCGCGGGGGATGCAGGGCCTGGTCATCCGCATCGCACGCGCGGTGAATCGGCACCTGCACCGGTGCGGGAAGGTCTTCGCGGACCGCTTCCATCACCGCGACCTCGGGACCCCGACCGAGGTGCGGAACTGTGTCCTCTACGTGCTCAACAACGCGAAGCACCATGCGCGGGACCGCGGCAAGACCTGGCCGCGGCCGCGTGTCGATCCGTTCTCTTCCGCGACGTGGTTCACAGGATGGTCGAGCGCAATCCAGTCGCAGCGCCTTCCAGGCCCCTCACCCACCGTCGAGCCCGAGACGTGGCTGCTCCTCAAGGGATGGCGGAAGCTCGGCCTCCTCTCCCCGTCCGAGGTGCCGAAGGATCCCGTTCGGCGCGCCGCGACCCAGTAGATACCGGACGTGTATCACACGGTTCCGCGACGGCGACGAACACGCCCGCCGGGGCCGTCCACACGAGCCGGCGGCGGGCGCGTGTTCCGCGGTCTCTCCCCGGGGGGTAATGCGGGGCCTCCCACCACGCCGGCGCGCGCACCTCGGTCGTCGAGGAGTCCGGCGTCAGCTCCGCGAGCGAAGCGCGGCCTGGTACTGTTTCGCGAGCCGCGTCTGGTTCTCCCCGGGGCGGACGAATCGGGAGAGCTCGACGACGTCCAGATCGGACAGGACCTCGCTTCGTTCGCGGCGCTCATACCGTCCGGCCTGCAG
>JBMOQZ010000099.1:0-2913 GCA_049322475.1 Myxococcota bacterium
GGAGCTCGAACGAGATGGGCGATCTCGCGCGGGCGTTCAACGAGATGTCGCGGGGCCTGAGCGAGGCGCGCCGCCAGCTCACGCAGGCCGACAAGCTCGCCTCGGTCGGACGGCTCGCCGCCGGCGGAGCGGAGGAGCGCCGCGGCCGCGGCCGGCTCGGGGCTCTTCGCGAGGAGGGCCGACAGCGTGCGGACGGCGCCGTCGCCGTCGCCGGACTCGGCGCGCAGGCGCGCGGCCTCCACGGACTCGGACGCCCCGGCGGCCTCGAGCGCGCGCAGGGCCTCCTCGCCGCTGCCGAGGCTCTCGGCGAGGCGCGCGAGCGTGCGCAACGGGCGCTTCGTCGCGCCGGTGGCGCCGATGACCTCGGCGACCCCCGCCAGCGCGACCGCACCCTGCTCCTGGTCCGCGGACAGCTCGGCGATGCGGGCGCAGATGCGCGCGCGCTCGACGTCGTCGCGGGAGGCGGCCGCGGCCTTCTGCAGGAGCTCGACGAGCCGGGTCGTGTCGTTGGCGGCGATGGCGAGGCGCGACGCGAGGTCGAGCGCCGCGGGCTGGTGCGCGTCCTCGCGCAGCACCTCGTTCGCGAGCTGGGCGGGATCGGCGTCGGAGAGCTTCCACGCCGCCTCGGCCGCGGCGAGCAGGCGCCAGTGGCGGCGGTCGAGGTCCTCGCCCATGTCCGCCTGCGCGCGCTCGAGCCGGAAGTACTCGGCCTGGTTGCCCGCGCGGGCGGCCAGCTCCTTCAGGAGCAGGATCGCCGGCAGGAAGCCCGGCGAGAGCTCGAGGCAGCGCTCGAGGCAGGCCATGGCGCCCGCCATGTCGTCGGTGCGGTCGGCGAGCACGCGGCCGGCGCGGTACACGAGGCTCACCGCCTCGTTCGCGTCGCGCGTGGCGTTCGCCGCGGTGCGCAGGACGCGCGCGAGCGACGCCCAGTCCCCGAGCGCCTCGAGCTGCCGCGTGTAGGCGTCGAGGCTCGGCGGGAAGTCGGGCACGGCCTCGAGCGCGAGCCGGTACTGCTCGCGCGCCTTGTCGCCGTTGCCGAGCCGGATGTCGTAGACCGAGCCCGCGCGCTGGCGGTGCAGCGCGATGCCGTGGGGATCGTCGGTGAGGAGCGCGCGCTGCTCGTAGACGGCGGCGAGGTCCGCCCACGCCTGCTGGCGGCTGTACACGCGCTCGAGGCCCTCGAGCGCGGGGAGGTAGCCGGGCGCGAAGTCGAGGATGGCCTCGTAGTGCTTGCGGGCGGCCTTCTGGTCGTCGAGCGGGCCCTCGCACGTCTCGCCCATGCGGTAGAGCACCGTGACCTTGAGGCTCGGGTCCGCGAGCGTGCCGAGGCGCTGCTCGAGGAACTTCACGAGCTCCGCGTGGTCGCCGCGCTGCTGGAGCAGGCGGAGCACGGCCTCGGCGGCGGGGGCCGCGGCGGGATCGGCGGCGGCGGCGCGGTAGAGCCCGAGGGCGTTCGCGACGTCGCCGAGGCGCTCCTCGGTGACGCGGGCGAGCCGGTACTGGAGGAAGCTCTTCGCCTCCGGCGCGGCGCGCTCGACGCGCTCGGAGAGCGACTGGGCGAGCTCGGGCCACTTCTCGGCGTCGCCGCACCAGGCCTCGTACTCGTTGCGGAGCTCGACGTCGTCGGGCGAGGCCGCGAGGGCGAGCGCGTAGCAGCTGCCGGCGAGGTTGCCGTTGAAGAGCTGGGTGCGGGCGACGCGGGCGGCGCGCGCGTACCACCACGCCGCCTCCACGCCGCGCGTGGCCTCGGGGACGTCGGCGGCGCCGGCGAGGCGGTCGCCTTCGGCCTTGTAGAGGGAGGTCAGGGCGTCCCACTCGCCGGCCTTGCGGAAGGCCCGCTCGAGCGCGAGGAAGGCGCCGCTGTGCCCGGCGTCGGCCGTCAGCGCGTCGATCCAGGCGTCGTGGGCCTCCTCGGCGCGACGGCGATCCTTCTCGAGCAGGCGGGCGCGCTCGGCGTGCAGCGCGGCGGCCGCGGACCCGACGTGCAGGGACGCGAGCCGCTCGAGCGCGAACACCTGCACGGTCGAGTCGCCGCGGACGCGCAGCGCGTCGAGAAGGACGAAGAGCGCGCGCACGTCGTCGGCGCAGGCCTCCACGGCCTTGCGGAGGTCGTCGAAGCCCTGGGCGTCCTTGCCCGCGCGGCGGGCGAGGTCCGACGCGGCGACCCAGGCGTCGGCGGCCTCGGCGCCGGAGAGCGCGGCCCCGAGCGACTGGAACGCGGCGCGGGCGCCGTCGAGATCGCCGAGCGCGGCGTGGGTGGCGGCGCGCTCGCGCCAGTAGGCGGGCGTGGCCGCGACCTTCTTCTTGCCGACGCCGGCGGCGTCGAGCAGGGCGCGCGCGGCCTCGGCGCCGGGGCCGTGCACGCGGGCGAGCGCGGCGGCCTCGGTGAGCAGCGCGACGCGCGCGGCGGGGTCGCCGGCGGCGACGGCCTCGCGGCGCAGGAGCTCCACGGAGGCGGCCCAGCCGTCGCCCGTGACGACGGGCGCCGCCGGGACGTCGGCCATGGGCTCCACCGCCTGCTCGTCGATGACCTCGGGCGGCGGCTCCTCGGCGGCGGCCTCGGCCTCCGGCGCGACCGGCGGCGGCGGCGGCGCGTCGTCGTCCGGCACCATCGTGGCCGTGACCGGCGCGGGCGGGACCTCCGGCGGAGGCGGGACGGGCGCGGCCGTCACCGGCACGGGGGGCGGCGGACCGGGGTCGACCGGCGTGATCTGCAGCTGGGACTCGGTCTCCTGGGAGTCGTCCCGCGCGAGCTCGGCCATCGCCTGGCGGCGCAGCTCCTCGAAGTCGGCGACGATCGTGGGGTTGGCCTGCAGGGCCTTTCGGCGGGCGGCCTTCCGGGACTCCTCCTCCGCCTTGCGGATGGCCTCTTCCTCGGCGGCGCGGGCGAGCTCGGCGGCCTGGCGGGCCTCC
>JBMOQZ010000100.1:0-26272 GCA_049322475.1 Myxococcota bacterium
CTGCGCGGGGAGAGGGGCATGGGAAAAAGACCCCTCTCCCCGCCGAAGGCGGGGGGAGGGTGCCCCGAAGGGGCGGGAGGGGGGCGCCGAGAACACGCCCCCATCTGATACGATCGCCGCCGTGTGGCCCCTCCTCGCCGCCGCGCTCGCCGCCGACCTGTACGTCTACACGGCCCCCGACGGGACGGTGGTGCTGACGGACTCGCCGCGGCACGCGGGCTTCGACCTCTGGTGGGACGACGTGACGCCGGGGCAGTACCTGCCGAACGGCGTGCCGATGCCGCGGCTCGACCGCATCGCCAACCTCGACGCGTACGACGGGCTCCTGCTCGCCGCCGCCGCCGACAACGGCCTGCCTGCCGAGCTGCTGAAGGCCGTGGCGGTCGCCGAGAGCCGGATGAACCCCGGCGCGGTCTCGCCCGCGGGGGCGCGGGGGCTCATGCAGCTCATCCCGTCGACGGCGCGGTCGCTCGGCGTCACCGACCCGTTCGACCCCGCGCAGTCCATCGCGGGCGGCGCGGCCTACCTCGCGAAGCAGGTGTCGTCCTTCCAGCGGTACGAGCTCGCGCTCGCCGCGTACAACGCCGGGCCCGAGGCGGTGCGCCGCCACGGGGGCGTGCCGCCGTACGCGGAGACCCGCACGTACGTCGCCCGGGTGATGGGGCTCTACGAGCACTTCCGCGACAACCGCCCGCTCGTGCGCGCGGCGGGTTAGCCCCCGGCCGTGCGGTGGCCGGCCTGGTTCAAGCGCAAGGGGTTCTGGAACCTCCCCAACACGATCACGGTGGTCCGCTGCGCCGCCGTGCCCGTGATGGTCGCGCTGCTGTGGCACGAGCCCGACCGCACGATGGGCATGGTCGCGTGCGTGATCTTCGTCGCGGCGATGTTGTCCGACGTGCTCGACGGCTACCTCGCCCGCAAGTGGGACCTGCAGAGCACGGCCGGCGCCTTCCTCGACCCGCTCGCCGACAAGCTGATGGTCATCACGTCGCTGATCATGCTCATCCCCCACGGGTGGGTGCCGGCGTGGATGGTCGTGGTGCTCGAGTCGCGTGAGCTCGCGATCGGCGGGCTGCGCAGCATCGCGATGAGCGAGGGCATGGTCATCGCCGCGGGCAGCCTCGGGAAGTTCAAGACCGCCTACCAGTCCACCGCGCTCGGCTTCCTGCTCTGGCACCACCCGACGTGGGGCATCGACGTACACAGCGTCGGCATCGTGCTCTTGTGGGTGTCGATGTTCTTCTCGCTCGCGAGCGCGGCCGAATACGCGATCGGCTTCTGGCGCCACGAGAAGCGGCCCACGAGCGCGCCCGGAGCGTCGCCGTAGCGCGCGTGAGGCCCCGCACGCTCGTCCTCGCGGCCGTCGCCGTCGCGGTCGCGAACGCGGCGCGTTTCTCGTCCGAGATCCACGTCATCGACGACGCGTGGATCTCCTTCCGCGTCGCCCGGAACTGGGTCGAGCGCGGGCTGCCCGTCTTCGAGCCGAGCATCCCGCCGGCGGAGGGGATGACGAACCTCCTGTGGACGGGCCTCTCCGCGCTCCTCCTCCTCGCCGCCCCCGACCTCGACCCCACGATCCCCGCGCGCCTCGGGGGGCTCGCCTGCTACGCCGCAACCGTCGTCATCGCCGCGCGGCTCGCGACGCGGGCGGCGGGCGATCGGCCGCTCGCGGGCGCGGTGACCGCCGGCCTGCTCGCGACGTCCGGCTCGATGGCGTTCCACGCGGTGTCCGGGCTGGAGACGGCCGCCGCGGGGCTCCTGTTCGTGCTGGCGATGTCCGACCTCGACGGCGGCCGGTGGACGCGGGCGGGCGTCTGGCTCGCGCTCGGCGCGGCGACGCGGCCCGAGGGGCTCCTCGTCGGCGCGCTGGGCGTCCTGATCGCCGCGCGGGGGGGCCTCGCCGCCGCGGCGCGGACGGCGGCGCCCTTCGCCGCCCTCGTCGTCGCGATGGAGGCCTTTCGCCTCCACACCTACGGCGCCCTGCTCCCCAACACCTTCGCCGCGAAGCCGCCCGACCCGGCGGCGGGGCTCCGGTACGTCGCGCGGTTCGTCGCCTTCACCGGCGGCGTCGGGATCCTCGGGGCCCTCCCCGCCGTCCGCGTCGCGCGGCCCGGGGCCGCGCTCGCCGGGGTCGCCGGCGCGCTCGCGGCGGGCGTGGCGTGGTCCGGGGGCGACTGGATGCCGGGCTACCGGCGCCTCACCGAGGTCGCGATCGCGCTCGCCGTCCTCGTGGGGATCGGCGTGGGCGTCCGGAGCCGGCTCGCCATCGCGGGCGCGCTCGCCTGGCTCGTCGGATCGGGCGTCGCCGCGGCGCGGGCCGTCGACTCGGGCCGCTACTACCACCCCGCGCTCGCCTGGATCGCCGGGCTGGTCGAGCGCACGCCGGGCGTCGACTCCGTCGCGCTCTACGACATCGGGCGCTTCGGCTGGGTCTTCCGGGGCGAGATCTTCGACCTCGGCGCGCTCACGGACGCGCGCCTCGCCGCCGCGCCGGGCCGCATGGGCGAGAAGTGGGACGAGGCGTGGTTCCGCGAGCGGTCGCCGGACCTCGTCGTCCTCTGCGTGGTGGGCGACGTGACCCCGCCGCTGAACGAACGGCCGGAGCTCCGCGCGCCGGACGCCGCGGTGTACGCGTCGATGCGGGACCACGGCGGGTACACGTTGCGCGCCGCCGTCCCGATGCTGCGGACCGCCACCGCGCTGGTCTACGCGCGCGACGGCCTCTCGCTGCCGACCGACATCTGGGGCCCGGTTCCCCCGGGACCGTCCGCCCCGTGAGCGCCTACGGGCAGGCCCACTCCGTCTCCCAGCGCACCTCGACGCTGCCGGCCCGCTCGTAGGTGTAGAGCGTCTGGCGGCCCTCGCCGTCGTAGGTCCACGCCTCGACGACGTCGACCTCCGCGTCGATGTCCCAGTCGGTCTCGGCGCGCGTGACCTGCGCGGCGGCGTTGGTCTCGAAGTCGACGCGGGTGTCGTCGGCGCCGTCGCCGTCGTCGTCCTCGAGCTGCCAGACCGGGGCGCCGTCGGCCGCGCGCTCGGTGGTGACGGCGTAGTTCACGTCGCCGTCGGCGTCGTAGTCGAGGCCGTACCAGGCTTCCGCGCCGCTCGCGTGCCACTGCCAGTCCTCGATGCGGTCGACGTCGCCGTCGTCCCAGGCGTCGGTCTCGAGGCGCGTGCGGAGCTCGCCGTCGTAGGTGCTCGCGTACGAGACGAGCTCCTCGTACGCGCCGTCGTCGCCCTCGTCGCGGCCGTAGAAGGCGGGGTTGCCCCAGCCGTCGACCTCGGCGACCGTCCGCCACTCCGTCACGCCGTCCGGGCCGTCGTCGTGGGTGGTGGTGGTGACGCCGGCCTCGGCGACCACCTCGCGCACGGCGTCGATCGTGCCGTCGGCGGGGTCGTCGTACTCGACGTGGGCGTCGTCGCCGGTCCAGGTGGTGGTCGCGACGGCGACGAGCCCCCCGAGGTAGCTCGTCTCCTCGACGACCACGCGGCCCTCTGCGTCGAGCGTGTAGGCGACCGCGTCCTCCCAGACGCCGTCGCCCTCGTCGTCGAGCTCCCAGAGGACGACGCGGCCCGCGGTGTCGTAGGTGTAGCGCTCGCCCGACAGCGCGCTCCGGTAGTCCACGGTGTGGGTGGCGACGCAGCCGGCGACGACGGTGTCGGCGAGGGTGTCGTCGGGGAGGTCGGTCGTGCCCTTCGGCGCGTCGCCCGCGCCTTCGAACCCGGCGCACGCGACGAGCCAGATCACGAGTGGATCCGCAGGTCGTAGGTGACGTCGCACGAGCCCGACGGCCACGTCGTCGCGTAGACGCGCAGATACCACGTGTCCTCGCCGTCCTCCCAGGGGTCGCCCTCGACGTCGATCGAGAGGCTGCCGGAGCCCGAGTCGCTGCCGCGGATGTTGCCGTCGCCGTCGTAGAGCTCGACGACATAGGTGCCGCGCGCGGTGAAGCCCGTGGCGGCCACCGTGATGGAGACGTTGTCGTACCAGTCGTCGTCGGCGTCCCAGACGAACCAGTCCTCGTCGTCCTCGGCCGAGAGCGTGAGCGAGGAGAGCTCGAGCGTGGAGTTGCTCCAGCCCGTCGAGTTGTCGACCTCGCCGCAGTCGTAGGAGGCGCCCATCGTGTCGTTCGCCTCGTAGCCGTCCCACCAGTCCTCGTTCACGCTGCCGTCGCAGTCGTTGTCGACCTCGTCGCAGGCCTCGGGCTCGCCCGGCGAGACGGTGGCGTCGGCGTCGTCGCAGTCGCCGTCGTTCTCGCTGTAGCCGTCGCCGTCGTCGTCGCGGGCGAGCGGGTCCTCGACCTTGATCACGATGCTGTCGGAGCCGGTCTTGGCGTCGCCGTCGAGCGCCGTGAGCGTGACGGTGTGGTAGCCCTCGGCGAGCGCGGTGGCGGTCGAGACGGCGCCCGACGAGTCCGGGGGGTTGGTGCCCAGCACGCCGGAGACGTCGCTCTCCCAGGTGACGCCGAGCAGCTCGACGTCCGTGAGGTCGTCGCTCACGGTGCCGCGGAAGGAGACGAGCTCGCCTACGTCGAAGACGTCGCCGTCGGCGGGCGCGTCGATCGTCACGCGCGGGCGGCCGTCGTCGAGCACCTCGAAGGTGACGCTGGTGGTGGCCACGTTGCCGTCGCTGTCGGCGGCGGTGAGCGTGAGGAGGTGGGTGCCGACGGTGAACGTGGCGGGCACGGTGATGCTGCCGGTCGAGGTCGGGCTGCCTGTCCAGAGCGTGCCGTCCGGGACGTCGATGAGCTCGGCGGCGAGCGTGTCGTAGGCGTCCTCGCCGTCCGTGGCGGCCGCCAGCACGTTCACCGTGGTGGTGGAGTAGATCACGTCGGCCGACGTGGGCGACAGGATGACGACGGCGGGGGCGTCCTCGTCGGGGGCGGGCGCGTCGAGCACGGTGACGGCGACGCTCTCGCTGCCCACCTCGGCGTCCTCGTCGGTGGCGGTGAGCGTGATCGTGTGGGTGCCGGACGAGAGCGAGGCGGTGGAGAAGACGACGGTGCCGTCGCCGTCCGACGGCGTCTCGTCGAGCACGCTGTCGAGGTCGGAGGTCCAGGCGATGGCGAGGTCGACCGCGTCGGTCTGCTCGTCGCCCACCTCGCCGCGGAGCTCGACGACGTCGCCCGGGTTGAACACGGCGCCCGACTCGGGCGACAGCACGTTGACGACCGGCGGCGTGCTGAACGTGCCGACCTTCTGCTCCTGGCAGGCGACGAGGAAGAGGAGGAGGCAGGCGCGCATCCGGGGGATTGTAGCTCAAGAACGCAGCCGGCCGATCGCCGGGGCCTCAACTCCTCGAGCACGTGTCGAGGCCTCGCGGACCGAGGTCGGGGGGGTGACGACTCACCCCCCCGACTTCGGTCCGGGCCCGGGGCCCGCTGCTACGGGCGAACGCCGGTCTTCGTGGACCACCGCTGAGGTCCGGCGCTCCCGCGGGCCGAAGTCGGCCGTCTCGCGGACCGACGTCGGGGGGGGTGGCGATTCACCCCCCGGACTTCGGTCCGAGAAGAGGCGGCAGGCGCGCATCCGGGGGATTGTAGCTCAAGGAGGCGACCGCCGGGTCACCCCTCAGGGTTGTCGATGTATTCGCTGCACTCGTCCCAGTCCACATTGTCGTCGTCGTCGAGGCAGTCGCAGTAATAGGCCTTGTTGTGCCACGTACCGTCATCGGAACAGACGAGCAGGACGTTGTAGCAGTCGCACATCCCCTTTCCTGGCACTGAACAGGCCTCACCTGCCATCGAGTCGCATTCGCGATCGCAGGCGACTGGTAGAGCCACGAGCAGAAAAATCATCAGGCGCCCCCCCCTGCGTTATCGGGTACGTCGCCAGTCTGCGAGCGCGCCTCTTGGTAGTCCTCCACCGTTGCGGTGGGAACGCTGTCCTCCTCGTCCGTCGGCTCCGTGCCGCACGCCCCGTCGAGGAAGGCGTCGGCCGAGAGGTAGACCTCGCTTCCGTAAATGAAGAAGAGAGTGTCTCCGTTTGGATCGAGCCACTCGTACCCACACCCGGTGGAGCAATACTCGTACGAGCTCCCCGCGATGCCGTTATTTTCTGCGTAGCACTGCCAGCCCATGACGCGGTTGTAGAGGTCATTGCCACCTCCGCAGGGAGGAGCGTCTCGCTCGAATCGGTCATCTTCACTGTAGTCGTCGTCGAGCTCATTCGGTTCAAAGAATTGTGTCGGCAACCCAAGGTGGGCGCGCAGAGCGCACTGCCACCCCTTCGCAAGCTGATCGGAACAGCAATTGGAGTCACAGTGCGTATCATCTTCTTTGTCGGGAAGGTACACGTGGCCCAACTCGTGAAGGAACGTCCCCGACCACTTCGCGACGTGCTTCAGCGCATAGCGGGCGATCTTCGCGGAGGCATCCAACGCCTCGATACCTACGCCACTTCGAGCCCACAGGGCGTAGAATGAAAAGTCCCAAGCCATCCAGGAGAGGTACATAATGGCGTCGCAGACCTCTCCAGACCAAGCCAAGTAATAGGGGTGTGCGGTCGTGTCGAACAGGCTTGTGTTCATCACGCTATTGCAGCCGACAGGCGTACCCGGCCAGTCACAACCCGACACATCAGGATCCCCGTTGTAGCACCAATCCTCCGACACCCACTCGTTGGTGTACTCATCCCACTCCAGGCCCTCACACCCAGCGCCGGACCTGTACTCCTTGTCGCAGGACTGACTCCCGAACGAACACGACTCGTACGCCCGGTAGCCGTCGCTCGTCTTGTTCCTGAAGTTCACCGTCCAGGTGCATCGGTCAGAGCCGTCCTTGTTGTCCATCGTCTTGCCGGCGAGCAAACCCTTGACGAAGTCCCCCAGCCCAGCGCACTGATAGGCGCTCGGCCCAGCACCGATGTAGTCCGGATAGGTGTAGAGAAGCGCGAGAGAATACTTGAAGACCTGGATGGGAGGCCCCCACCCGTCGTAGAAGGGCCACCAGAGGGCTTCGATGACGTCGTGGGGCGCGCTGGCGAGATCGAGCGAGGCGTAGAAGTCGCCTTGGTGTTGGAGGGCCCAAGCGCAGTCTTCCCACTCGGAGAACCAGTCGCACCACACGACGAACTGAACGGTCCGGTAGCCGAAGGTGAGGCGCTCCCTGCAGGTCCCGTCGTCGTCGTCCTTGTCGGCCTCCCACGGCCGGTCATCCGGGCCCGCCGGCGGCGCAGGGGGACCCGAGGCGGCGAGCACGCCGTCGCCGGTCTTCCGCGCCCTCAGGATCGTGACTCCGTCGCGCCGCGCCTTGCGCACCTGCTCGAGGAGGGATGCCGTGTAGTCCCCCTCCTCGGAAGCGGTCAGCGCGAAGCGGGGGAGAAGGTACGTCACACGGCCCGGGGCGGCGATCGAAGGCAAGCGATGGCGGCGGCGGGCCTCGAACGCGGGCTGGTCGCCCTTGTCACACGTCGTCTTGCGGCTGGGGCGCTGAACATCCGGCAACAGCAGACCATCGCGGGAGCGCTGTCGGACTTTCGCGCTGGGACAAGGGACCCCCGCCTTGCGCGCTTTCTCCAGCTCCCGGAGGTAGGCCTTCCTCAGCGCGACCGAGGCCACCTCGGCCCGCCGAAGCGGGTCCGCGCAGATGCTGCGGAAGCGGGAAGGGGGGGCAATGTCGGCCGCTTCCGCCCCCTTGGCGGGATGGGGCGGTGAACTCGCGGTGCCCGGGGAGCGTGCGGGGGGCGTGACGGTGCCGCCAAGCGTGCCGCACGAGCAGTGCTCGCCCGTGGACGAGCAACCGCAACCACTCTCCGAGGCACCGCCGACGCTTCCGTATCCGCACCCCATGCGCGTCTACTCCTTCGCCACGACGTCAGCGAGCGCGATCCCGGTCCCGTCGCCGCTCCCGTTGCCCTCCACCCGGATGTACCGCAGGAAGTGGTCCACCGAGAGGAACGAGTCCGTGCCGTTCTGCGCCATCGAGGCGCCGGGGATGGCCTTCCAGTTGTCCGCGTCCAGCGTGGCGTTGTGCGAGATGAACACAGTGCCTGCGGCAGGTCCCGCCTTCAGCATCTTGAGGTAGATCTCGAGCTTGTTGTATGCCCCGCAGTCCACGACCTGCGTGTCGCTCTGCTTGTAGCTCGCGGTGAGGGCGGTGGGCGGCAGGAGCCGGAAATACTTCGACGCCATGAGTCCTCCATCGGTTGAGCCCCCGGAGGACGAACCCCCGGAGGACGAACCCCCGGAGGACGAACCCTTCTTACGACGGCCCCACCACGAATGCAAGCCCCTGTCCGGCTGTTTTTCCTGCAACAATCCGGGATCGCGTCCACCACACGCTGAACGCTGGGGCATGTCCGCGAACGAGGCACCCCCCACCCGGCCTTCGGCCACCCTCCCCCCGCCTTCGGCGGGGACAGGGGCCTTCTCAGAACAACGTCCTGTACCTCTCGTACAACTCCGTCTGCCGACTCGTGTGCGGCACCTCCGCGCCGCGCACCGTCACGCCGAGGATCCGCGTGCGGGGCTGCAGCGGGTCGCCCTCGGCGACGGCGAAGGTGGCCTCGTAGCCGGGCTTGATCAGGCCGGTCTGCAGCCCCCAGAACGACGGGCCGTTGCCGCAGACGGCGGCGATCGCGGCGGCCCAGGGCAGGCCGTTGGCGACGGCGACGCAGGCCTCCGTCGGGAGCTCGCGGAGCTGGTGGGGGTCGCCCTGGCGGAGCGCGAAGCGGACCTTCGCCTCGTGCAGCGCAGCGGCGTTCTCGTAGCGGGCGTAGAGCGTCGAGAAACCCGACGGCTGCGTGGTGATCGGGCCCAGCAGCACCGGGACCTTCGCCTCCGCGATGGCCTTCGCCACCTTCCAGCCCTCGGCGCACCCGAGCAGCACCGCGTCGAGCTCGTACTCGCGGGCGACGTCCAGCGCGACGAGGACGTCGTCGGCGCGATCGCAGGCGAACAGCGCCTTCTTCTCGCGCGCGCGCATCGCCCGGATCACCTTCTGCGCGCGCGTGAGCTTCTCGTCCTTCTCGTCCTCGCCCTTCTTCTTCTTCTTGCCCTCGGGCTCCTTCGGGAGCTCGTTGGCGTCGAGCAGATCGCGGATCTTCATCGCCGCGCCCATGCGCGACTTCGGCGAGTTCGGGGCGCCGCCGGTGCCGCCGTGGCCGAGGTTGATCACGACGCCCGCGTCCGCGAGGATCGTCGCCTCCGGGCAGGTGTCGCCGGCGAACCGCATCCACGCGGCCTGGCCGCTCACCAGCGTGCCGCCGCCGGGGATCACGAGGCCGCCGAGCACGCCGCCGTAGCGCGCGACGGGGAGGAGCTCGCTCGCGGCGTTGTAGCCGTCGACCACGCGGGCCTGGGGCGTGATCGCGTCGCTGCCCTCGCTGTCGTCGCGCGAGTCGGGCTCCAGATCGATCTCGGAGAGCCCGATCGGCGAGCCCCCGTCCCAGAAGCCCGGGAAGAGCACCGCCCCCCCGAGGTCCGTGCCGCCCTTCACGTCGGGGCCCACGGCCTTGATCATGCCGTTCTCGACGGCGACGCCGCCGGTGATTTCGGTGCCGTCGCCGACGAGCACGCGCGCGTTCGACCACGTCGCGGTCGCCGCCCTCGCGCGGGGGGCGATCGCCAGCGCGGCCGCGCCGAGGAGCAGGGAGCGCCTACCGACGACCATCGGGGTTCCCCTCCTTCGCGCGGTCGTACACGAGCACGCCGTCGATCCAGGTCATCGTCGCGAGCGTGTAGCCGTCGAGCGGGTGCTTCGACCACAACACGAGGTCGGCGTCCTTGCCGGGCTCGATCGTGCCGACGCGCGCGTCGACGCCGAGGAGCTTGGCGGGGTTGAGCGTGATCGTCTTGAGCGCCTCCTCCTCGCTCATCCCGTACCGGACGAGCTTGGCGGCCTCGAGGTTGAGGCGCTGCGCGTGGCTGGGCGAGTCGCTGTGCGTCGCGACGAGGACGCCGGCCTCGGCGACGAGCTTCGGGCCCCACGGGATGCCGTCCCACGCCTCCATCTTGAAGCCCCACCAGTCGGGCCAGGTGGCGATGCCCGTGCCGTGGGCGGCGAGCAGATCGCGCACCTTGTAGGTCTCGAGCGCGTGGTGGATCGTCGTGATGCGGAAGCCGTAGTCGTCGGCGACCCGGTACCACCCGTCGATGTCGAAGCTGCGGTAGCAGTGCAGGTTGACGCGGACCTCGCCCTCGAGCACGTCGACGAGCACCTCCAGATCGAGGTCCTTCGGCGGCGGCGCCTTCGACGCGCGGGCGGCCTTGTACTCGACCGCGCGCTGGAGCACCCCGCGGAGCGCGGCGATCTCGCCCATGCGCGTCATGAGCTTGACGTCGTGCTCGTCCTCGCCGCCGTAGACCCGCTTGGGGTTCTCGCCGCAGGCCATCTTGATGGACCTGGGGGCGCCGGCGAAGGCCATCTGCTCGATCGTGCGGGCCGGGCGCAGCTTCACGATCGCGGCCTGGCCGCCGATCATGTTCCCGGAGCCCGGCAGGACCTGCATCGTCGTGAGCCCGCCGGCGCGGCCGCGGGCGATGGCGGGGTCCTCGGGGTCGAAGGCGTCGCCCGCCCACACGCGCGGCGTGAACGGCTCGACCATCTCGTTGCCGTCGCTGTTGCCCTGCCCGCCGGGCCAGCTGTAGACGCCCATGTGCGAGTGCAGGTCGACGAGGCCGGGGGTGACGAACTTGCCGGTGCCGTCGACCACCTCGGCGCCGGCGGGGGGAGCGAGCCCCTTGCCGACGGCGACGATCTTCCCGTCGGTGACGACGACGGTGCCGTCCTCGACGGGGGGGCCCGCGATCGGCAGGACGGTCGCGTGCACGATGGCGAAGGTGGCCGCGGCGGCGGTCGCGACGAGCAGCATGGGGCGGGAGGGTAGCACGCGCCCGCGGGCGACCCGGAAGGGGATAGCAGGTCCGCGATGCTGCTCGACGCGCTCTACCGCGCCACGCGCCCGCTGCTCTTCCGCATGGACGCGGAGGTCGCGCACGAGCGCGTGCTGGCGATGCTGGAGCCGGTGCGGTGGCTGGCGTCGCGCTCGGACCTGCGTCCCGACCCGGTGCTCGCCCGCAAGGTGGGCTCGCTGACCTGGCCGGGGCCGGTGGGGCTCGCCGCCGGGCTCGACAAGGACGGGGTGGGCATCCGGACGTGGGAGGCGCTCGGCTTCGGCGCGATCGAGGTCGGCACCGTCACCGCGCAGGCGCAGAAGGGCAACCCGCGCCCGCGGCTCTTCCGCCTCGTGGAGGAGCGCGCGCTCGTCAACCGCATGGGGTTCAACAACCTCGGCGCCGTCGCGCTCGCCGCGCGGCTGCAGCGCCTGCGCGACGGCGGGCGGTGGCCCGCGTGCCCGGTCGGCGCCAACCTCGGCAAGTCGAAGGTCGTGCCCAACGAGGAGGCCGTCGGCGACTACCTCAACAGCCTCCGCGCGCTGCGCGGCAAGGCCGACTACTTCGTGGTGAACGTGTCGTCGCCGAACACGACGGGCCTGCGCGAGCTGCAGGAGAAGGAGCCCCTCGCGCGGCTCCTCGGCGCGCTGGTGCCCGAGGCGCAGCGGACGCCGGTCTTCCTCAAGCTCGCGCCGGACCTGGAGGACGAGGCGCTCGCCGAGGCGGTGGAGGTCGCCGTCGAGGCCGGCTGCGCGGGCATCATCGCGACGAACACCACGCTCTCGCGCCCCGGCGACACCGGCCGTCTCGAGCAGTTCGGGGGGCTCTCCGGCGCGCCGCTCCGGCCGCTCGCGCGCCAGAAGATCGCCCGGGTGGTGCAGTCGGCGAGCGGGCGGCTGCCGGTGATCGGCGTCGGGGGGCTCGCCAGCGCCGACGACGTGCTCGACCTGCTGAAGATGGGCTGCGCCGCCGTGCAGCTCTACACGGCGCTGATCTACGAGGGGCCGGGGCTCGTCGCGCGGATCCACGCGGAGCTGGCGAGCCGGGCGAAGGCGGCGGGCGGGATGGAGAAGCTGCTGGCGGCCTGACGGCCTCTACCGCGCCGAGCGCTTCTGGCCGTAGGCGGAGCGCTTCTTCGCCTCCTCGCCGCGGCGGCGGCGGCGGACCTCGGTGCCGACGCCCTCGCCGGGGCCGAAGCCCTCGCTCTCGAGCACGACCGGGCGCGCGGGCGCGGCGCACCACGCGGCGACGTCGCGGCCCATGCGCTCGCCGCCGGGCTCCCACGGGGGCATGTGCCCCACGTCGTCGTAGCGCCACACCGTCCCCTCGTAGAGGTCGCCGAGGACACGGGCGCGGCGCCAGTCCACGAGGCGGTCGCGCGCGCCGAGCGCCACGAGCACGGGCGACCGCACGGCGAGCGGGTCGAGGACCGGGCGGCGCAGCGCGAGCTCGCGGACGAGCCGGTTCGGCCAGGGCACGATGCGGTCGAACACCTCGCGGGCGCGGGCCTCCTCGATCTCGGCGAGGCCGACGCCCCGGTAGGTGTCCCAGCCGGGCACGACGGGGCGGCCGGCGAGCACGTCCCGGGCGAGGGCGCCGGCCCCCCTCAGGCCCGCGCGCGTCGTGTAGTGGAAGACGTTGCCCGGCGGGAGCGCGCAGACGAGCGCGAGGCCGGCGAGCGCCCGGCGCGTGGCCACGAGCTGCGCGACGAGGCCCCCCATGCTGTGCCCCACGAGCGCGACCGGCCCGGGGAACGTGTCCAGCGCGGCCTCGACGGCGTCGACGCACGCGGCGAGACCGACGTCGGCGCGCTCGCCGTCGTGTCCCGGCAGCGCGAGCGCGACGGCCTCGACCCCCGCGGCGACGAAGGGAAGGGCCCAGGGCTCCCAGAACCAGGGGCCGAGGCCGATGCCGTGCAGGAGCACCGCGGTCCGCACGGGCGCCGGCGGGCGCCATCGCTCGGCGAGCAGGGGACCGACACGCTCGGACATCTGCCGGTGCCTAGCCTGGCGGCTACGTTGGGGCATGCTCTGGATGCTGGTCGCCTGCCCTCGGCCCGTCGCCCCCGCCCTCGAGGTCGAGCCGGAGGTCGAGGCGGCCGAGGCGCCCGAGCCCGCCGACCCCGAGGCGCGCGCCGCCTGGATGGTGGCGAGCGACCCGCTCGTCCGCCGCCCGCGCGTGCCCGAAGGCGCCGTCCCCGCCGATCTCGCGGACGCGGTCGCGCGTTTGAAGGACCCCCAGCCGCCGCCGCAGGTGTGGTGGCAGCTCGAGGCCCGGAACCGCGGCACGCGCGCGGTGCCGTTCGCCCGCGGCGCGCGGCTCGCCGTGCTCGAGACCGCGCTCGGCGACCCCGCGGAGGCGCTCGCCTGGGTGGTGCCGCTCCCGCCCCCGCCCGGGGTACCGCCGGACGAGGTGCGTCCGCCGCTCGCCTGGCTCGGCACCGAGCGCGCCGAGGACCTGCTCGTGGTGGTGGAGCGGCAGGTCATGCTCGGCTGGCTCGACGGCCCCGGCGTCGACGCGAAGCCGGCCGCCGCCGCGCTCGCCGCCGACACGTACGATCGGCTCGCGGCCACGCCGTCGGGGAAGCTCCTGCTCGCCCGGGGGAAGGCCCCGGTCGACGCCGCCGCGGGCGCCGACGGGCTCGCGAAGCTGGAGGAGGCCACCTGGCTCGCCGCGATGGACGTCGCCGCCGACCGGGACGTGGAGCAGGCGCGGTTCAAGGAGCTCGAGGCCGAGGTCGCCGCGCGCGTGGGCGCCGCCCCGCTGAAGGCGCTGCTCGACGGCGCGGAGGCGGCCTACCTGAAGGACGCCGGCACCGACGCCTCCGTCGGCGGCGCGCTGCTCGCGCAGGCTGCGCGGCGCTGGATCGGCGCGTGTCCGGACACCCCCTGCGGCGGCCTCGACCGCGTCGCCGAGATGGGCACCGCCGCGCGGTGGGGCGTGGGCGGGCTCGCCGAGGCGTGGCAGGTGGTCGCGCTGAAGGGCGCCGCCGACCGGCTCGAGTTCGGCTACGAGCACGCCACCGGCGCGGACGCGATGGTGGGGGTCGTCGAGGCGCTCGTGGGGACGGGCGCCACCGGCATCGACCGCTCCATCCTGCGGCGGCTGCGCCCCGATCTGTCCGTGAACCTCACGCTCACGCGCGCGGCGGGCGGCGGCGACCTCACCAGCAAGGAGGACCTCGTCCGGGCGCTGCGGGCGCGCGTGGCCGAGCGGGCGCGCGCGGCGGCGTCGAGCGCGCCGGCGAAGCTGAAGGAGCCGCTGGAGAGGATCGCGAAGCGGGCTTCTTAGGTAGGAGCGGACCGGTGGGGCGGGCGGGACGCCCGCCCCCACGAAGGCTTGCCCGGTCCCGTTCCGTACTGACAGCAGAGCGCCGGATCAGGCCCCGGTGCAGGTGTAGGCGACCGCGACCGTGTCGGTGCTGGTGGCGCCCATGCAGTCGGTCGCGGTGACCTCGACGGTGACCGTCTCGGTGGTGGCCGTGGCGTAGGTGGCGCCGACGCCGCTGATGGTGAGCGTGACCGAGCTGCCCGTGGAGGACGACAGCGACCCGTAGCTCGACCCGCTGATCACGCTCCAGGAGTACTCCATGTCGTGGCCGTCGGCGTCGGTGGAGCCGGAGGCGTCGAGCGTGTAGGTGGAGCTGGAGCAGTCGTCGCAGGAGTAGCTGGCGCCGTAGCTGATCGGCGTGCAGGTGCCGGTGCCGCTGCCGGACTGATCGGCGCCGGCGTTGGCGACGGGCGCCTCGTTGGTGAGCGGGTCGGTGATCGTGACGGTGAGCGAGACCGGCGTGGAGTCGGTGCCGCCGTCGTTGACCGTGAGCGTGAACGTGTAGTCGCCCGCCACGTCCGGCGTGAACGTGGGCGCCGCGCTGGAGGACGTGTCGATGTCCGACGTCGTCAGCGCCGACCCCGAGGGCGCACCGGTGAGCTCCCAGCTGTAGGTGAGCGTGGCGCCTTCGAGGTCGTAGGAGCCCGTGCCGTCGAGCGTGAGGTCGTCGCACGTCTCGTAGGCGCCGGTGGAGCTCGCCACCGCGACCGGCTGGGTCTCCTCGTCGCCGTCGCAGTCGTTGTCCGCGGGATCGGTCCCCTCGGGCGCGCCCGGGTAGGTCGTGGAGTCGGTCTCGTCGCAGTCGCCTTCGTCGTAGTTGAAGCCGTCGCCATCGTGGTCGAAGGTGGAGCAGTACTCGTTGTCGGCGCCCGGCGAGCCCTTGTCGGTGCTGGGGTTGCCGACCCAGTCGATGCGGGCCTCGCACCATGCCGTGGGATCGTCGTTGACGGTCGAGCTGTAGTTGCCGAGGTCGAGGCCCATGGAGGCGCCGACGGCGTCGGGCATCGTGACGCCGTCGTCCCAGGTGACCTCGTCGACGAGGACCGTGCCCGCGTAGAGCATGATCGAGTCGGACTCGTTGGAGAGCGTCAGCTCCGGGCTCCCCCACGCGTCGACGTAGGCGTAGTCCACCTCGACGTCGCCGTTGGAGGACTCGACCGCGTTGCTGCCGAAGACGAAGAAGTCGCCGGGGTCGAGCTCGAGCAGGTCGTCGCTCGTGACCTGGTGGGACTCGCCCGAGCTGTCGGAGATGACGAGGCCGTTGAGGATCAGCGTGCGGTCGGTGGTGTTGTAGACCTCGAACCACTCGCCGTCGGGGTCGGCGACCTGGCCCGGGTTGTTCATGATCTCGGTGATGGCGAGGTCGCCCGAGGCCCAGCTGCGCTCGTCGACGAGGCCGTCGCAGTCGTTGTCGACGCGGTCGGACGTGTTCTCGTTCTCGCCCGGGTTGACCGAGGCGTCGCCGTCGTCGCAGTCGAGCGCCTCGCCGCAGCTCGCGTAGCCGTCGCCGTCGCCGTCGAAGCCCTCGTCGACCTCGCCGTCGGCGTCGTTGTCGGCGCCGTCGCAGATCTCGGTGCCGAGGCAGTCGGGCACGCCGTCGGAGTCGCCGTCGGCGAAGCCCTCGTCGATGTCGCCGTCGCCGTCGTTGTCGACGCCGTCGCAGGACTCCTCGTCCTGACAGTCGGCCGTGCCGTCCTCGTCGGCGTCGGGCAGGCCCTCGTCGACCACGCCGTTGCAGTTGTCGTCGGCGCCGTTGCAGTCCTCGGCGCGGCCCGGGTAGACCTCGGCGTTGTCGGGCTCGCAGTCGCCGTCGGCCTCGGTGACGCCGTCGAGGTCGGGGTCGTCGACCGTGACCCAGGTGTCGGTGGCGGCGCTGTCGACGCCGGCGGAGTCGGGCTTGCCGTCGTCCCCACCGGGACAGCCGACGAGCGCGGCGAAGAGGACCAGGGAAGCCGAGGGGACGATGCGCATGACGGATCTCCGGCCTGCTGGATGGGCGGGATCGGCACAATAGCAGGAACGGTCACGAGTCGTCATCCGGATCGCGACAATCCCGGGTGGCTTGACGCCGGGCGAGGGCGCGTTACCTTCGGTCCGCTCCGTGCGGGAGTAACTCAGTTGGTAGAGTACAACGTTGCCAACGTTGCTGTCGCGGGTTCAAGTCCCGTCTCCCGCTCCACCTAGGAAGGCCGGCTCCCAGCGAGCCGGCCTTCTCGCTTTTCAGGCCTCCGCCTTGCCGTCGTGGAAGGCGCGCCCCTTCCAGGTCGTGCGGACGGCGAACACCGCGCGCAGGAGCACGGCGGCGAGCACGAGGTTGCCCAGGGGGTGCGTGAGCGCCAGCCATCCGTCGCGCCCGTCGGCGCGCTCGACCCGCCAGCGGAAGGCGACGGGGAGGAGGCAGACCACGATCGTCCACGCGATCCACGCCGTGGGCGCGTGCAGCCCGGTGAGCACCGCGGTCGGCACGAGCGCGGCGGCCGCGAGCAGGAGCCACGGCAGGACCGCGGCCACGAAGAGGGCGAAGAGCGCGCCGAGCGCGACGATCGGCCGCCGGTCCATGCCCTCGTAGAGGTTCTTGCCGTAGCCCGCGAGGATCTCGCCGAGGCCACGGTAGAGGCGCACCCGGAAGGCGTCCGGCGCGGCGTAGAGGCCGATCGCGTGCCCTCGCTGCTTCGTCGCGCGCGCGAGGCGCACGTCGTCGAGGACCTCGCCCTTCACGGCGCCGTGCCCGCCGATCGCCTCGTAGGCTGCGCGGTCCACGAGGATGAACTGCCCGTTGGCGAAGGCCTCCGGGCGCCCCGGCGTGTTCACCGCGCCCACGTCGGTGGCGCCGCGGATGAACCAGCCGATGACCGGGATGGCGACCTTCTCCCAGAAGCTCTCGAGGCGCCAGCTCCCGAAGAGAGAGACGAGCGCGAGCCGCCGCTCGAGCAGCACCTCCGCGGCCCGCCGCGCGGCGTGTGGCGCGAGCTCGACGTCCGCGTCGACGAAGAGGAGGTGCGCGCCGGTGGCCTCGCTGGCCGCGCGCCGGCAAGCCCAGGGCTTGCCCGCCCAGCCCGGGGGCGGCGGCGTGTTCGTGAACACGCGCAGGCGGGGATCGGCGATCCGACGGGCGACGTCGCCCGTGCCGTCGGTGGAGCAGTCGTCGACGACGACGACCTCGACGTCGCCGTGGTCCTGCGCGAGTGCGGCGCGCGCGCAGGCCTCGATCTGGTGGGCCTCGTTGCGTGCAGGCACGCAGATCGTGAGCTTCGGGAGGGACGCGCGGGCGGCGACCTCGGGCAGCGCGTACAGCCGCCGCCACGCGCCGACGCCGGCGATCATCGCGCCCCACAGGAGCGTGAGCATCCCGAGGTACCCGCCGAGCAGCACGGCGGAGAGGAAGGGGTCGCCCCACCTCACGGGCCCTCCGGGCCCGAGGCTACAGGCTTCAGGCTACTGGCTTCAGGCTTCGGCGCGGCCTCCGGCCGCGCGCCGGCGCTACAGAGGGCGCGAGTGCAAGGAAGCGGGGCGACAGTTCGGGTGAGTGCAACGAGCGGGGGGTGCAGGGCCACGGCCCGACGGACGAACGCCGACAATTCCGGGGCACGGATCGCCGGTCGGGCGCCGTTCTTGCACTCGGAGCGTCTGTCGGGCGCCGGCGTTGCAGTCGGGCGCTCTGTAGCGTTGCGGACGCCCGCGTCGACGAATCTCGGTAGGCGCGCGCCCGCCCGGAGAGGCCGGCGGCCGATCGGCACGCCGGCGCACCCGGCCGTGGCCCGTGGCCCGTAGCCCGTAGCCTGCTTCAAAACGGCTCCAGCCGCCCGCCGCGCGCGACGGCGCGGGCGGTGCCCGGGGGCAGGTCGACGAACCGCACGATCTGGTCGGGGTCGGCGTGGATCTCGACGCCGGGCGGCACCGCGCGGCCGGGCGCGATGCGGACCCCTTGGGCCACGACGGCGCCGTCGCCCACGCACACGCCGCACAACCCGTGGGGCGCGGGCCGCAGCGAGCCGGCGGCCATGACGCGCGCGCTCTGGCCGAAGGCCATGTCCATGAGCGCGGCACCGTGCTTCACCTGCGCGCCCCGGCCGAGCACGCCGAGTTGCATGGCGCCCGCGTGGGCGGCGCCGTCCTCGAGCACCGAGAACTTCGCGAAGCCCATCCGCTGCACGCGCGCGCCGCGGCCGAGCACGCAGCCCTCCACCAACGCCAGCTCCTCCACGATCGCGTCGTCGCCGAGCACCGCCCCCCGTACCACGGCGCCGGCGCCGACACGCGCGCCGCGGCCGAGGACGCAGCCCTCCACGACGGCGCTGCGGTGGACCCGGGCGCCCGCGCCGAGGCGGTTCACGCGCGCCGCGACGTCTTCCGGCCGAATCGACCCCGATCGGAGCACCCCCCAGGCCAGGCGACCGGGGCTCGCCAGCTCGCCCCACAGGAAGGGGCCGAGCGCGAGGAGGTTCGCCCAGAGGAGCTGGACCCAGTGGGTCGCCGGGAAGACCCACGCGTCGGCCACCGCCACCGGACCGCTCGGGAGCTCGAACCCGGGGATCGCCCGCTCCTTCGGGTCGATCGCGACGCGCGCGCCGCCCCCGCGCCAGTCGAGGCCGGGAGGCTCGCCGAGCCACGCCGCCACCGGACCGCCCGTCGTGAGCGATGGAACACCCGTCGCCGGCTCCGAAAGGCGCGCCACCGCCTCCGCCGCGGCCGGCGACCACACGACGCCCGGCGCGGCCGTCACGCCGTCGCGCGCGCTTCGGGCTCGCCACGACGCGACCGTCCCGTCGAGGAAGACGCGGGCGTCGACCTCGCCGGCGAGCCCCTCGCACGTCACCACAGCTGGAACACCTGCACGCCGTCGCCCTCGGCGACGGGGGTCCACGTCCGCCGCACCGCGAGCATCGCCTGGTCGTGCATGTCGCGGCGAGCGCCCGGGTCGTCGTGGGCGAGCAGATAGCGGATCCCGACCGCCCGCGCGCGCTGCGAGACCTCGCTCCGGAGCGCCGCGGGCGCCTCGTCCCGGTGGGCGAGGATCGCCGTCCACACCTTCTTCGAGGCCGCGTTGTTCGGGAAGTTCAGCGACGCGCAGAGCGGCTTCCCGTGGCGCGTCTGCTCGTAGAGGTACGCGCGTCCGCCCACGACCGGGAACAACATGACGGCGCCCGGCTCGGCGGCGGCGAGCGCATCGACCGGCGCCGGGATGCGCGCGTCCGTCGTCTCCGGGAGGCCCATGGGCGCGACGAAGCGCGTCTCCATCAACATCGCGACGGCGACGGCCGGCGCGAGGCGGGACGGGGCCCCCCGGGCCGCGAGGACGGCAACGGCGAGCACCGCGCCCTGGGACAGCCGCCACACCAGCGAGAGCGACGCGAAGCCCGGGAGCTTCTCGAGCAGGAAGTACGGCAGCGGGATCGCGAGCCGGCCCGGGAGGATGACCGGCTCGCCGAACTGCTGCAGCACGGGGCCGCAGGCGAGCACGAGCGCGGCGCCGCCGCCGAGCCAGATCGGCGCGGTCCCCTCGCGACGCCCGCGGAGCGACGCCGCGGCGAAGACGATGCCGACCCACCCGAGGTAGGCGCAGTGCCAGTACTCCTCGCCGTAGCGGGACAGCTCCGGGAAGTCCGGCGAGCGGTAGGGTCGCGGCGCGACGAAGCCGACGGGGTCGGCGCCGCCGATGGTGCGCCGCACGATGCGGAGCTCGCGCTCGTTCTTGATGCCGACGACGTTGCCCTCGTCGGTCGCGGCCGAGTGGGCGAGCGCCGCGACGGGGAGCGCGATGGCGCAGGCCAGCGCGCCGGCGGCGGCGAGGCGGCGCCCGGGACCGCGGACGAGCAGCGCGGCGAGGAAGAGGAACCTGACCACGCCGGCGTACCAGTGCGCGACGGCGCAGACGCCGAGCGCCACGCCGGCACGGACGACGGAGCCGCCCTCGCGGAGCCGCCAGAGCTCGAGCACCGCCCAGGCGAGCCAGCCGGTGCCGACGGCCTCGCTGGCGCCGTTGTGTACGTGCGCCATCAGGAGCGGCGCCGCCGCGTAGCCCACGCCGGCGACCCAGCCGGATCCGCCGACGGCCTCGCCGAGGCGGTGCGCGGCGACGCCCGCGAAGGTCACGTGGGCGAGCACGAGCACGGTCCAGGTCGCGGCCGGGCCGATCGCCCAGAGCAGCGGGAGCGCGAGCACGGCGTTCACCGGATCGGCCACCCAGAGCGTGCCGCCGCTCGGGTGGTTCAGGAGCCCGTCGACCCGGAGCGGGACCTCGCCCGCATAGACGCGCTCGCAGAAGTACCAGAGGGACCAGAGGCTGTCCCAGAGGTCGGTGCGGTCGCCGCCCGGGACCGCCTCGATCGGCGCGACGGCGGCGGGCCAGGTGAGGGCCACCGCCACGGCGAGGTAGACGACGACGGGCGGGAGCGCGCGCATCGAGCGGCCGTTGTCCGCCGACGGCGCGCTCCCGTCAAGCCCCCGGGGTCGCCGGAGTTCTCCCCCACACCCTGTGGACAACTGCCGGACAACTGCTCTCCAAAAACTCCAAGCCCCCGCAAACCCGTGGGCCGAAAACCGTATGCTCAAAACTTGAGCAGGCCTAAAACCGAACAATTTCAGGCACCTGCACAGAATTGCGCGACATGCGTCCCCGGGCCCGACTTATCCACAACCATGGACAACCTGGGCAGCCGGATGCACGCCCGGGAGCGTTCGGATACACACCGCGCCCGTCACAAGGGAGACCGCCGATGATCCGCTACGCCCTCGTCCTCGCCCTGATCGCGTTCCCCGCCTGCGCCGGCAAGAAGAAGGGACCCCCGACGATCGAGGAGAAGGTCGAGCGGGCGAACGTCCCGAGCGACGCCGCGAGCGAGGCCTTCGCCGAGAAGCTCCTCCGCAACCCGGCGAAGGAATTCCGCCCGACGGACGCCGCGGGTGCGTCGTTCGTCTACCACGAGATGAAGTTCAAGCCGAACAACACCTGGGAGGCCCAGGCCGAGATGAAGGCCGAGGGCGAGTCCTTCACCTGCCAGGAGTTCGGCTCCTGGGAGATGGACAAGGCCGAGGACGAGAACACCTCGATGATGACGTGGAAGATGGAGAAGACCACGTGCGCGGGCCGTCCCGACGCCGACACGATGCGCGTGAAGGTGACGATCGAGAAGGGCGAGTACAAGATCCTCGTGCGGTAGTCAGGGCCCCGCGATCACGGCCTCGGCCGCCTTGAATCCATCCAGCGCCGCGCTCACGATGCCGCCGGCCCAGCCGGCGCCCTCGCCGACGGGCAACAGGCCCGGGAGCGAGGTGCTGTGCAGGTCGGCGCCGCGGAGGAAGCGGAGCGGCGCGGTCGTTCGCGTCTCGGGCGCGATCAGGACGCCCTCGGGGCCCGCGAACCCGGGGATCTCCTTCTCGAACGCGAGGATGGCCCGGCGCATCCCCTCGACGACGGGGCGGGGAAGCAGGCTGCCCAACCCGGCCGGCACGACCCCCATCGGGTAGCTCGTGCGGGGCAGGTCCTCGGACGGGTGGCCGGCGAGGAAGTCCGGGACACGCTGCGCCGGCGCGGCGTAGCTGCCCGTCGCGGCGAACGCGGCCTGCTCGATGGCGTCCTGGAAGCGCACGCCCGCCATCGGGTCGGCGGCGCCGTAGTCCGCCGGGCGGACCTGCACGATCAGCGCGGAGTTGGCCCAGAAGGCACGGCGCGCGGCGAAGGACATGCCGTTCACGACGACGCGCCCCGGGTCGTTCATCGCCGGCACGACCATGCCGCCGGGGCACATGCAGAACGTGTAGGCGTCGCGCTCGCCGGGCGCGGCGAGGCGGTAGCTGGCCGGCGGGAGGTCGCCGCGACCGGAGGGGTAGCGCGCGGCGTCCACGACCGCCTGCGGGTGCTCGATGCGGGCGCCGATCGCGATGGGGCGCTGCTCGGCGACCGCGCCGGCGTCGAGCATCGCCCGCATCGTGTCGCGCGCGGAGTGGCCCGCGGCCACGATCACCGGCCCGCCGCGGAGGACCTCGCCGTCGCGCAGGCGCACGCCGACGCAGCGGCCGCCCTCCACGAGGAAGGCCTCGGCGACGGCGCCGAACCGGATCTCGGCGCCGGTGTCGCGCAGCCGCGCGCGCAGGGCCGGGAGGATGGCCCGTACCTTGTCGGTGCCGAGGTGGGCCCAGGCCTCGTCGAGGATCGCCGGGTCGGCGCCGCACTCGACCAGCACCCGGAAGACGTACCCGAGCTCGCCGTCGCGACGGCGCGTGTAGATCTTGCCGTCGGAGAACGTGCCGGCGCCGCCCTCGCCGAAGAGGATGTTGTTGTCGGGGTCGAGCGGCTGGCCGCGCCAGAAGCCGTTCACCACGGGGACGCGGCCCTCGACCGGCTGGCCTCGCTCGAGCAGGACGACCGGGGCGCCCGCCTCGGCCAGCCGCAGCGCGGCGAACAGCCCGGCGGGGCCCGCGCCGACGACGATCGGGCGTGTGTTCCAGTCGCGACGCCGCGCAGGGGGCACGCCGCCCCGCTTGGCCTCGTCGCGCGAGGTCCAGGGGCGGACGCCGGGGCGGAGCTGCACGTCGCCCTCGACCTCCACGCGGAAGTTGCCCTGCCACCGCGGAGGGCGAGCGCGCGCGTCGAGCGACTTGCGGACCAGCTCCACCTTCCGGATTCGCTCGCGGGCGACGGCGAGCCGCTCGGCGACGGCGCACTCGGGGTCGTCGGACAGCGGGAGGTTCGTGACCAGGACAACCATCGGACCGGGCCCCTATCCGGGCGCGGGCGCCGGGGTTAAACCCGGGGGCCCACCGAGGTGAAGCTTGGCCCTGCGTGTCGCCATCAACGGATTCGGCCGGATCGGCCGCTGCATCCTCCGGTCCGCGATCGGGAACTCCGCGGTCGAGATCGTGCACGTCAACGACCTCACCAGCCCCGATCAGCTCGCGCACCTGCTCGTGCACGACTCGGTCCACGGGCGGTTCGGCTCGCCGGTCGAGGCCACGGAGACGGGCATCCGCGTGGGCGGCAAGGACATCCGCATCACGGCGGAGAAGGACCCGTCGAAGCTCCCGTGGAGGGACGCGGGCGTCGACGTCGTGCTCGAGTGCACCGGCGCGTTCACGAAGCGCGAGAAGGCCGCGGTCCACCTCGACGCGGGCGCGCGCCGCGTGATCATCTCGGCCCCGGCCACGGACGAGGACATCACGGTCTGCCTCGGCGTCAACGACGACAAGCTCGACCTCTCGAAGCACTTCGTGATCAGCAACGCGAGCTGCACGACGAACTGCCTCGCCCCGTTCGCGAAGGTGCTGCACCAGGCCTTCGGGATCGAGCAGGGCCTGATGACCACGATCCACAGCTACACGATGGACCAGAACCTCCTCGACGCCCCCCACAAGAAGGGCGACATGCGGCGCGCGCGGGCGGCGGCGCTGTCGATGGTGCCCACGTCCACCGGCGCCGCGAAGGCGGTGGGGCTCGTCCTGCCCGAGCTGAAGGGCAAGCTCAACGGCTTCGCGATGCGCGTGCCCACGCCGAACGTGTCGATCGTCGACCTCGTGTTCAACAGCACGAAGCCGGTGTCGAAGGACGCCATCAACGCGGCGCTCACCGAGGCCGCGAACGGGCCGCTCAAGGGCATCCTGCAGGCGGTGAACGCGCCGCTGGTCAGCTGCGATCTGAACGGCAACCGTCACTCTTCCATCGTCGATCTCGAGCTCACCCAGGTCATGGGCGACCGCATGGCGAAGGTGCTCTCCTGGTACGACAACGAGATGGGCTTCTCCAACCGCATGGTCGATCTGGTCGCGCTGATCGCGCGGAAGGAAGGGAAGGCGTGAGCCTCGGCGTCCCCACACTCGACAAGCTCGACCTCGACAACCGCCGCGTCTTCTGCCGCGTGGACTTCAACGTCCCGATGGAGGGCGGGAAGATCACCGACGACACGCGCATCCGCGCGGCGCTGCCGACGATCCAGCACCTGCGCCAGAAGGGTTGCCGCGTCACGGTCGCGAGCCACCTCGGCCGCCCGAAGGGGCCGGATCCCGAGCTCACGCTCGAGCCCGCGGCCGCGCGGCTCGCCGAGCTGCTCAACGCGGAGGTGCACTTCGCGCACGACCTGATGGTCGACGACGTCGAGGCGCAGACGAAGGAGCTGCCCCCGGGCGGCATCGTCATGCTCGAGAACCTGCGCTTCCACCCCGGCGAGAAGGGCGGCGACGAGGAATTCGCCGCGTGGCTCGCAAGGCTCGGCGAGGTCTACGTCGACGACGCCTTCGGCGCGATGCACCGCGCGGAGACCAGCATCGCCGCGGTGGTCGCCCACTTCGAGCACGCGGGTATCGGGTTCCTCGTGCAGAAGGAGCTGGAGGCGCTGTCGAAGTGCCTCACGGGGGCCACGCGCCCGTACGTGGCGATCCTCGGCGGGGCGAAGGTGTCCGACAAGATCGCGGTGATCGAGTCGCTCGCGCACCGGGTCGACCACCTGCTCGTCGGCGGGGCGATGGCCTACACGTTCCTGAAGGCGCAGGGCCGGAGCGTGGGGGCGTCGCGCGTCGAGGGCGACAAGCTCGTGCTCGCCCAGCGGCTGCTCGAGCGGTGCGCCGAGCGCGGGGTGCAGGTGATGCTCCCCGTGGATCACGTCGTCGCCACCTCGTTCGACAGCGACGAGTCGCAGATCGTGACCGACCTCGGCGAGGGCCAGATGGGCCTCGACGTCGGTCCGGCCACGGTCGCGGCGTACGCCGACGTCATCAAGGGCGCGAAGACCGTATTCTGGAACGGTCCGATGGGCGTGTTCGAGCGCGACGCCTACGCCGCCGGCACGCGCGGGATCGCCGAGGCCTGCGCGGCGTGCGGCGGGTACACCGTCGTCGGCGGCGGCGACAGCGCGGCGGCAGCCGAGAAGTTCGGCCTCGCCGAGAAGTTCTCGCACGTCTCCACCGGCGGCGGCGCCAGCCTCGAGTACCTCGAGGGCAAGGAGCTGCCGGGCATCAAGGCGATCAAGAACAAGGTGCGCGGGTGAGTCGCCGGAAGTTCCTCGCCGGGAACTGGAAGATGTACAAGGGCCCGGCCGACGCCGACGCCCTCGCCGGCGAGCTCAAGCGGCACCTGTCGGGGCAGTCCGTCGCCGACGTGGCGGTGGCCCCGCCGTTCTTGTCCCTCCCGGCGGTGGCCGCGCGGCTCAAGCAGAGCGGCGTCCACCTCGCCGCGCAGAACCTCCACTGGGAGCCCCAGGGCGCGTTCACCGGCGAGGTGTCGGGCGAGATGCTGCGGTCGGTGGGCGTCGCCTATTGCATCGTCGGCCACAGCGAGCGCCGCCAGCTCTTCGGCGAGACCGACGCGACCGTCGAGAAGAAGGTGCAGGCCTGCTTCCGCAGCGGGCTCCTGCCCATCCTGTGCGTGGGCGAGACGCTCGCCGAGCGCGAGGCGAACGACGCGGAGAAGGTCGTCGAGCGCCAGCTCGCGGCCGCGCTCGGCAAGCTGCAGGCGGACCAGATCCCGTCGGTCACGATCGCGTACGAGCCCGTGTGGGCGATCGGCACCGGGAAGGTCGCCACGCCCGCGCAGGCGCAGGAGATGCACGCGTTCGTCCGCGGCTGGCTCACGACGCACTTCCCGGCGTTCGTGCCGCGCACGACCCGCATCCTGTACGGCGGGTCGGTGAAGGCGAGCAACGCGGACGGGCTCCTGTCGCAACCGGACATCGACGGCGCCCTGATCGGGGGGGCGTCGCTGGTGGCCGAGGAGTTCGTGGGCATCGTCAAGGCGGCCGGTTAGTCCTCCCGGCTTCTCTCGGGTCCTCGATGTACGTCTTCGTCGTCACGCTTCACGTCATCCTCTGCGTCCTGCTCGTGTTCATCATCCTGATGCAGCCGGGCAAGGGCGCCGACGTCTCGTCCGCCTTCGGCGGCGGCGCGAGCTCGCAGCTCTTCGGGGCGGCGGGGCCGGGCAACTTCCTCACGAAGGGGACCGGCATCTTCGCCGGGCTCTTCATGGTCACGAGCGTCGCGCTCGCGCTCTACAGCACGGACTCGGCCCGCAGCGGCGGCGACGTCGGCGGCGAGTTCGAGGACGTGCTGCAGGAGGGCGAGGAGGGCGGCGGCTTCGGCGACGGCGCGGCCGCGCCGACGAAGCTCGAGACCGCGCCGGTGGAG
>JBMOQZ010000101.1:0-26216 GCA_049322475.1 Myxococcota bacterium
GCCGCGCGGCTCGCCCGCGGGGTGCGCCTCGGCTTCGGGAGCGGGCCGATCGTGCTCCTGCGCGCGGGCGCCGCCCCCGGCGCGTCCGAGCGGCACGGCCTCGTGGGGGCGAGCGCCGCGCTGGAGGCCGTGCGGCGCGCCGTCGACGAGGCCGCCCCGCGCGACGTCGCCACGCTCGTGCTCGGGCCCTCCGGCACCGGCAAGGAGCTCGTCGCCCACGCGCTCCACCGCGCCAGCGCGCGCGCCGGGGGCCCGTTCGTCGCCATCAACCTCGCCGCGCTGCCCGCCTCGACCGCCCCGAGCCAGCTCTTCGGGCACGCGCGCGGCGCGTTCACCGGCGCCGAGCGCGCGTCCGGCGGCTTCTTCGGGCAGGCGGAGGGCGGCACGCTCTTCCTCGACGAGGTCGGCGCGTGTACGTCCGAGGTCCAGGCCCTGCTCCTGCGCGCGCTCGAGAGCGGCGAGGTGCAGCCCGTCGGCGCGCCCGTCCGGCGCGTGGACGTCCGTGTGGTCGCCGCGACCGACGAGGACCTCGACGCCGCCGTACGCGGCGGCGCCTTCCGCGGGGCCCTGCTCCACCGGCTCGCCCGCGTGGTGGTGCGCGTGCCGGCGCTGCGCGATCGGCCCGAGGACGTCGCGGTGCTCGCCGTCCGCTACCTCGCCGAGGAGCTGGCGGAGCGCGGCGCGTCCGAGCGGCTCGCGCCAGCCGAGGTGCCCTGGCTCGGGCGGGCCACGATGACCGCGCTCCTCCGCGCGCCCTGGGTCGGCAACGTGCGCGAGCTCCGCGCCGTGTGCGCCAACCTCGCGCAGGCCTACGCCGACGCGGAGACCTGCGGCGTGCCGTTCCCGGACGCTCCCGCGCCCTCGCCCGCGGCGCCCTCGCAGGACCTCGCCGCGCTGCTCGCCGCGCACGACTACCGCGTCGGCGCCGTCGCCGAGGTGCTGGGGATCAGCGTGAACACGCTGCGCAAGCGGATGGAGGCGATGGACCTGCCGCGCCCCCGCGACCTCGACGCCGAGCGGATCCGGGAGGCGCTCGCGGCGGCGGGCTCCGTGGCGGGGGCGGCCCGCGCCCTGCGCGTGTCGACGCAGGGCTTGCGGCTGCGCATGGCCGACCTCGGGTTGATCGGTCCCTGATCGATCAGGGGATCGATCATCCGCGGGCTGGATCGCGAATAACGCAGGTTCGCCCGTCGGCATGGACGGTGCATGGAGGGGATGCGCCCCCCCGGAGAACCCATGCCCGTCTGGATCCTCCTGGCCCTGACCAGCCCCGCGTTCGCCGGCCCCATGACCGACACCGACGGCGACGGCACGTACGACACGTCGGACACCGACGACGACGGCGACGGCGTGCCGGACGCCGACGAGTGCGCGATGGGCACGATCTCGCTGACGAACGGATCGTTCGAGGCGCCGCGCGTCGCGCCGGGCGGGACGGCCCTGTTCATGGACAGCACCACGGGGTGGACGACCACCGCGGGCGACCGCCTGATCGAGATCCAGGCCAACGGCTACTCCGGCATCCTCACCGCCGACGGCACCCAGCACCTCGAGGTCCACGGGACGCAACGCGCGACCGTGTACCAGGACGTCGCGACGACGCCCGGCACGTCCTACACCTACACCTTCTACCACCGCGGTCGCGACGGGATGGACACCCTCGCGTTCATGGCGGGGCCCACCGGCGGGCCGTACACCACCGTGCGGACGGTGACCGACGGCAGCTTCTGGCAGGTCTACACCGGCACGTACACGGTCCCCGCCGGCCAGACGACGACGCGGTTCGGCTTCCGCTCCGAGCGCACCGCGTCCTTCGACCCGGCGCGCGGCAACCTCGTCGACGGCGTGTCGTTCGCGCCGGTCTGCCTCGTCGACACCGACGGCGACGGCGTCTCGGACGAGCTCGACGCCGACGCCGACAACGACGGCGTCGCCGACGGCGCCGACGACTTCCGCCTCGACCCGGCCTACGCGAGCGACACCGACGGCGACGGCATCGCCGACGAGCTCGACGTCTGCCCCTCGGGCGACGACCTCGCCGACGAGGACGGCGACGGCGCCCCCGACGCGTGCGACGCCTGCCTCGGCGATCCGCTCAACGACGTCGACGGCGACAGCCTCTGCACCGCGGAGGACGCCTGCCCGCTCGACTCCTCCGCCGGCGGCGAGCCCGACGACGAGGACGCCGACGGCGTGTGCGACAGCGACGACGTCTGCCCCTCCGGCGACGACGCCGCCGACGCCGACGCGGACGGGCTCGCCGACGCCTGCGACACGTGCCCCGACGACGCCGCGAACGACGCCGACGCCGACGGCGTGTGCGGCGACGTCGACGTCTGCGAGGGCGACGACACCGTCGACCCCGACGGCGACGGCGTCCCGAGCGACTGCGACACGCTCTGCCGCGACGACGCCACCAACGACGCGGACGGCGACGGCGCGTGCGGCGGCGTCGACCCCTGCCCCTTCGACGCCGGCGACGACAGCGACGGCGACGGCGTCTGCGACGGCGACGACGCCTGCCCCGGCGACGACGACGCGGTCGACACCGACGGCGACACCCTCGCCGACTGCCTCGACAGCTGCCCCGACGACGTCGAGAACGACGGCGACGGCGACGGCCTCTGCGAGTCCGACGACAACTGCGAGGGCGCGCCGAACCCCGACCAGGGCGACGACGACGGCGACGGCATCGGCGACGCCTGCGAGGCCGACACCGACGACGACGGCGTGGCCGACGACACCGACAACTGCACCTACGACGTCAACGGGGGGCAGGAGGACGGCGACGGAGACGGCCTCGGCGACGTCTGCGACGACGACGGCGACGGCGACGGCGTGTCCGACGCGGACGACGCCTGCCCGTCGACCCCGGCCGGCGAGCCCGTGTGGTCGGCCACGGGCTGCAGCGTCGACGAGACCTGCCCGACGACGGCGAGCTGGCGCAACCACGGCGAGTACGTGAGCTGCGTCTCGCACGTCGCGAACCGGCTCCGTCGGGAAGGGACGATCACGGAGGCCGAGCGCGACACGCTCGTCTCGGAGGCCGCGGCCTCCGACGTCGGCCACCGGTAGGGCGTGGGGGCCCCCCTCTCCCCGAACATCGGCGGGGAGAGGGGCTGGCCTCCGGTGGCGGGAGACCGCCCGCCGCGATTACGTCCCCACCCCGATGCGCCGTCTCCTCGCCGCCCTGTTCGCCCTGGTCCTGCTGGGGCTCGTGGAGATCGCCGCCCGGCTCGTGTACGTGCCCGACGCCGGCTCGCCCTCCCCGGACGGCGAGGTCAACCCCGGCGGCATCCTGCTCGACGGCAACCCCTGGCTGCTGTGGGAGCTGGTCCCGGGCGCGCACGAGGAGCTCGGCACCACGGTACAGGTCAACGCCCTCGGCATGCGCGACCGCGACCGCGGGCCCAAGACCGGCCGGCGCGCGCTCGCCCTCGGCGACTCCAGCGTCTACGGCTGGGGTGTCCCCGACGAGCGCGTGTTCACCGCGGTGCTGGAGGCCGAGACCGGCGAGGAGTTCGTCAACCTCGCGGTCCCGGGGCACTCGTCCTACCAGCAGCTGAACCTCCTGCTCATGCGCGGGCTCGCCCTCGACCCGGACCTGCTGATCGTCGCGAACCTCTGGTCGGACAACAACTTCGACAGCTTCACCGACAAGGAGCTGCTCGCCAGCTACGCGGGCTGGGAGGCCAGCACGGGCCAGCGGGTCCGCCGCCTGCTCGAGCACTCGGCGGTCTTCCGCCTGCTCGACTGGCAGCTCCGCGTGAAGCCGCAGGGCGAGCGGGCGCGCAAGGTGGGCTGGATGCTCGGCGGCACCGACACGCGCACCGGCAACCGGCGCGTCGCCATCAACGACTACGCCGCCAACCTCGAGGCGTTCGCCCGGATCATGGCGGATCGGGGCGGCGGCGTCGTGTACGTCATCCTGCCCAACCGCGAGGACCTCGCCTCCGGCCCCGCCGACCCGGCGTGGGGGCCCTACCGGCGCGTCATGCGCGAGACGGCCGAGCGCTGGGGGGCCCCGCTCGTCGACCTGCCCGCGGTGTTCGAGGCGTCCGGGCTCGACGTGAAGGAGCTCGTGATCGACGAGATGCACCCCACCGTCGAGGGGCACCGCCGCATGGCCGTCGCCATCGGCGAGGCGCTCGCCCCCGGGTGGCCCGTCCTGACCGAGCCGTCCTCGCCGTTGCCGACGTACGAAGACCCCTACGAGGGCTCGGGCCTCGAGGCCGCCGCGGGGGACAGGCCGGACACGTCGATCCCGGCCCTGCGCGGCACCCTGACGGGGGATCTCCGGCTCCCGCCGGGGTTTCAGGGGCGCGTGCTCGTGGACGTGAGGGTCCCCGGCGATCGCGCCGTGCTCGGGCAGGCGGTCGCCACGGGGGAGGGTCCGCTGAAGATCCTCGTCCCGAGCGTGCCCGAGAAGGTGGTCGTCGAGGTGATGCACGACCGTGCGGGTGACGGCCCCACCCCCGGCGACCCGACCGCGGTGCTCCCGGAGCAGCCGGTGGGGCCCGACCGCGCGCTGTCGCTCGACTTCAGCGGCGCGAAGTTCACCACCGGCCCCAGGTAGCGAAGCAGGCGCCTGCGCGCTAAGGGCGCCCTCCCTCCGGGGTGCCGATGAAGATCCATGAGTACCAGGCCAAGGAGCTCCTCCGAAAGCACGGCGTGAGCACGCTCGCCGGCGGGGTCGCCCGCACGGTGGACGAGGCGGTGCAGGTGGCGGAGCAGCTCGGCGGCGGCGTCTGCGTCGTGAAGTCGCAGGTGCACGCCGGCGGTCGCGGCAAGGGCCGCTTCACCCACGAGGTCGGCGAGGACGTGCTCGCCCGCGTGCTGCGCGGCGAGGACGGCGTGCCCGGCAAGGGCGGCGTGCGCGTGTGCAAGAGCGTGGACGACGTGCGGGCCGCCGCGCAGGTGATGCTCGGCGGCACGCTGGTGACCAAGCAGACGGGGCGCTCCGGCTCGCAGGTCAACACGCTCTACGTCGAGGCGGGCTGCCAGATCGCCCGCGAGATCTACCTCGCCATCCTGCTCGACCGCGCGCGGTCGCGCGTGTTGATCATGACGAGCGCGGAGGGCGGCACCGAGATCGAGGAGGTCGCGGCGCACCGCCCGGAGGCCATCCTCAAGGAGTGGGTCGACCCCGTCGCCGGCCTCGGCGGCTGGCAGGCCCGCAAGCTCGCCTTCGGGCTCGGGCTCGAGGGCAAGACGGTCAACGCCTTCGTGAAGCTCCTGCAGGGGTTGTACGCCACCTACCAGGGCACCGACGCCTCCATGCTCGAGATCAACCCGCTGGTGATCACGGCGGCGGGCGATCCGCTGGTGCTCGACGCGAAGATGACCTTCGACGAGAACGGGCTCTTCCGGCACCCGGAGGTCGAGCACATGCGCGACCTCTCCGAGGAGGACCCGCAGGAGACGGAGGCGAAGAAGTACGACCTCTCCTACGTGAAGCTCGACGGCGAGATCGGCTGCCTCGTCAACGGCGCCGGGCTCGCGATGGCCACGATGGACATCATCAAGTTCTACGGCGCCGAGCCGGCCAACTTCCTCGACGTCGGCGGCGGCGCCACGAAGGAGAAGGTCACGGCGGCGTTCAAGATCATCACGAAGGACCCCGCGGTGAAGGGCATCCTCGTGAACATCTTCGGCGGCATCATGAAGTGCGACGTCATCGCGGAGGGCGTGCTCGCCGCGGTGAAGGACGTCGGCCTCGAGGTGCCGCTGGTCGTTCGGCTCGAGGGCACGAACGTCGAGCTCGGGAAGAAGATCATCGCGGACAGCGGGCTCTCGGTCATCCCCGCGGACTCGATGGCGGACGCGGCCGAGAAGGTCGTGAAGGCGGTGCGCGGATGAGCATCCTCGTCGACGAGAACACCCGGGTTTTGTGCCAGGGCATCACGGGCGCCGCGGGCGCCTTCCACTGCGGCCAGATGCTGCAGTACGGCACCAAGCTCGTGGCCGGCGTCACGCCGGGCAAGGGCGGCACCTCCTTCAACGAGACCGTGCCCGTCTTCGACACCGTGGACAAGGCCGTCCGCGAGACGGGCGCCAACGCGTCCGTCATCTTCGTGCCCCCCGCGTTCGCGGCGGACGCGATCATGGAGGCGGCCGACGCCGGCGTGAAGCTGATCGTGCCGATCACGGAGGGCATCCCCGTGAAGGACATGGTCGTCGCGTGGCGCTACCTGCAGGGCCGGGACGTGCGGATGATCGGGCCCAACTGCCCGGGCATCATCACGCCGGGCAAGTGCAAGATCGGCATCATGCCGGGCCACATCCACGTGCCCGGCCGCATCGGCGTGCTCTCCCGCTCGGGCACGCTCACCTACGAGGCCGTCTGGCAGCTGACGAAGTACGGGCTCGGCCAGTCGACCGCCATCGGCATCGGCGGCGATCCCATCATCGGCACCAAGCACCTCGACGCGCTGAAGCTCTTCAACGACGACCCCGACACCGACGCGATCGTCATGATCGGCGAGATCGGCGGCACCGCCGAGGAGGAGGCCGCCGCGTGGGCGAAGGCGCACTGCAAGAAGCCCATCGTCGGCTTCATCGCGGGCGCCACCGCCCCGCCGGGCCGCCGCATGGGCCACGCCGGCGCCATCATCTCCGGCGGCACCGGCACGGCCGAGGCGAAGTACCAGGCCATGCAGGCCGCCGGCATCCACATCGTCCGCAGCCCCGCGGACATGGGGAAGCGGATGGCCGAGGTGCTCGGCCTGCTCTGATCGGTGTGCGGCGGCTGCGCGACCCGCTTGCGCAGTTCGCGCACCGCCCGGCGAGAAGGCAGGTTCGACCTACGGCACGCCGCTTGAAGGAGGGGCGGGGCGGAGGTCCCCGTGATCCTGCTCTTCCTCGCCTGCGCCCCCGTGGACGACACCCCCTGCCCGCCCGGCTTCGTCGTCGACATCTTCGACGGCGCCTGCGTCTTCGACGAGGACAGCGTCGTCGACGTCGTCGTGAACATGGACTCGAGCGGGCTCGTCCGCGTCAACGCCGAGCCCTTCGTGCAGGTGATGGGCCCGGCGTTCGAGCGGAACGTGTGGGTCTCGCCCGTGCCCTCGCGCGAGGAGCCGGGCGCGGACGCGCTGGCGCTCTACCTCGCGATCGACCCGGAGGACCCCGACGGCGAGCTCTGGGCGGACTTCCCGGTCGGGACGCTCCTCGTCCACGAGACGGTCAACCGCGAGGAGGGCCACACGGTGCAGGTCAAGCGCGACGACTGGCTCGACGAGAACGGCCGCGGCTGGTGGTTCGGCAAGTACTACGACGACGGCACGAAGGACGAGAACGCGTGTACGCCGTGTGTCGCGTGCCACAACGGCGACACCCGCCCCGGCACCGAGGGGCTCTGGGGCGTGCCCCACCACGCGCGGTGAGGCCTACTCCCGGGAGGCCGTCTCCCGGAGCCGCCGCGCGAGGCTCTTCAACATGAGCCCCACCCACCCGCCGTCCTCCGCGGCCGCCTCCAGCGTGTCGCGCGAGACGACGGCGACGTGCAGCGGGCCGTACGCGACGACGTCGGCGGCGCGGGGCTCGCCCGTGAGCAGCGAGAGCTCGCCGAACGTGTCGCCGGCCTCCATGTGCGCGACGACGCGGCCATTCACGATCGCCTCGGCGACGCCCGCCTGGATCACGAAGGCCTCGTCGCCGGGATCGCCGGTGCGCACGACGGTCGCGCCCGCGGGGTAGGTGCGCTCCTCGAGCCACACGCCGGCGCGCATGGCGCGCGCGATCTCCCGCTTGAACGAGGCGACGTCGGGGAAGCGGCTCGCCGGGTCGGCGGCGAGGGCCTTCAGCGCGATGGCGCGTAAAGCGGGCGGGACGCCGCGCCCCATCGGGGAGACGAGCCCCTCCCTGGCGGCGACGGCGCGCTCCTCGGGCGTGGCGCCGGGGTGGGGCACGTCGCGCGTGAGCAGGAAGTACAGGAGCCCGCCGAGGCCGTAGACGTCGGTGCGCTCGTCGACGTGGGCGCCGGGGCGGGCCTGCTCGGGGGCCATGTACCCGGCGGTGCCGCTCGTCGCGTTCACCGGGACCGCGCCGCCGCGGCGCCGCGCGATGCCCCAGTCCATCACGTACACCTGCCCGAAGTCGCCGATCATCACGTTGTCGGGCTTCAGATCGCAGTGGAAGACGTCGCGGCTGTGCGCGCAGGCGATGGCGTCGCAGACCTTCGACAACACGTCGAGCAGCCGGTGGAGCCGCTCGTGACGGGACTCGTCCGGCGCCAGCGGGGCGCGCGCGACGGCCTCGAGCGTGAGCCCCGTGACGAGCTTCATCGAGAAGTAGGGCCGGCCGCGCGTGTCCACGCCGACGTCGTGCACCGGGACGACGTTCGGGTGGTCCAGCTTCGCGGCGACCCGCACCTCCTCGACGAGCTGGGCGCGCTTGTCGGCGTCGGTCACCTTGACGGCGACGTCGCGCCCGACGAGCCCGTCCCAAGCCTTGCGCACGGTGCCCATGCCGCCGCGGGCGATGCGGCCACGGTCGGTGTAGCGCCCGTCGGCCGTCGCGAACGACGCGTCGGGCGGCTCGGGCAGGACGAAGGGGGGCGGTCGATCGGTGGACACGACGGGAGCGTAGCCGAGCGGGCGCCTCTGCGATAGAGGCGCGCCCCGCCGAGGAGACCTCATGGAACGCACCCTCTCCATCATCAAGCCCGACGCCGTCCGCGCCAACAAGATCGGCGCGATCCTCCAGCGCTTCGAGTCCGAGGGGCTCCGCGTCGCCGCCGCCAAGAAGATCAAGCTCTCCCGCGAGGTCGCAGAGGGTTTCTACGCCGAGCACAAGGGCCGCGGCTTCTTCGACGAGCTCGTCACGTTCATGAGCTCGGGCCCGGTGGTGGTGATCGTGCTCGAGGGCGCCGACGCGATCGCCCGCAACCGCGAGATCATGGGCGCGACCGACCCCGCGCAGGCCGCGCCGAACACGCTCCGCAAGCTGTTCGCCACCTCGAAGGGCGAGAACGCCGTCCACGGGTCGGACTCGCCCACCTCCGCGGCGCGCGAGATCGCCTACTTCTTCGCGGCTACCGAGATCCTGTAGCCGACGCTTTCCGATATGCTCTGCGCCATGACGCGCAAGCAGCTCGGCGACGGCTACCACCTCAAGTTCACGATCGGGAAGCAGCTCTGGAACGACCTGTTCAGCGCCGGCCTGCCGTTCAAGGTCGGTGACGGGCAGTTCGACCTGCTCCCGAACCTGCGCCAGGGGCTGAAGCGCCTCGAGGTGCGCGAGAAGGTGCGCGGGCTCCTCGAGGACCGCGAGGTCCCGGCGGTGATCGTCCGCGGCGGCGAGGTCGCCCGCGGCGTGTGGCACAACCGGCGCGAGCAGGTCTACACGGTGATCAAGGACCTCTTGCGCGTCGAGGGCGACTGGCGCGTCGAGATCGACCGCGACGGCTCCGACTTCAAGTACGCCGAGCAGCGCTTCGGGGTGGAGGCGCACGTCAAGTGCGTCGCGACGGGCAAGGTCTACCTCATGCGCGAGAACCTCGAGTTCCCCTTCGTCATCGAGAAGCGCATCGGCGCCGAGGCCGCGCTCGCCGACATCCAGTACGACAAGGATCGCAAGGCGCTGGTCGGCACGCTGAAGGACGTGAGCGTCGACCTCGGCGAGAACTTCATCCTGCAGCTGCTCAACCGCGGCGCGGAGTACCTGCTCGCCCAGCAGACGCCGAAGGTGAACCCCGTGCCCATCCTCAAGAAGGAGCAGCTCGAGGAGATGGTCGGCCCCGCCGGCGGGCCGCTCCGGCTCAAGATGGGCGTCGAGGACGTGGCGCTCGACATCACGGAGGAGGAGCTCACCCTGAAGGTGCGCTTCGGCTTCACGCAGCTGCAGATCGAGGCCGCGCCGTAGGATGCTCTGGCGACCCGGCAAGCCGAAGGCCGCCGCGCGCTCCACGGATCGCCTCCCGCCGGGCCAGAAGCTCGTGAAGGGCTGGCCGGTGCTGCACGAGGGCGAGATCCCCGCCTTCGACCCGGCGGCGTGGCGCCTGCGCGTGTGGGGCGAGGTCGCCCGGCCGCTCGAGCTCACCTGGGAGGAGTTCGGCGCCCTGCCGCGCATCGAGACGGTGCAGGACTTCCACTGCGTCACGACGTGGTCGCGCTACGACAACCGGTGGGGCGGCGTCTCGGTCGCCGAGGTGCTCGCCCGCTGCGAGCCGCTCCCCGCCGCGAAGTTCGTGTCGCTGCACTGCTACGACGCCCTCGGCTACGACACGAACCTCGCGCTCGAGGACTTCGCGCGGCCCGAGAACCTCTTCGCGACCCACCACGACGGCGAGCCGCTGACGCCCGAGCACGGCGGTCCGGTGCGGTTCGTCGTGCACCACCTCTACGCGTGGAAGTCGGCGAAGTGGGTGTGCGGCGTGGAGCTCCGCGCGCTGGACAAGCGCGGGTTCTGGGAGGAGCGCGGCTACCACAACCACGCGGACCCCTGGCTGGACGAGCGCTACTCCTACCAGGAGTAGGACAACCAGCCTCGCCAGCGGTTCGTCGTGGGGCCGACGCGGAGGACCACCGTGCCCTGCAGCGCGTCGAGGGGGAACGGGCCCCACCAGCGGCTGTCCATCGCCTCGTCGCGGTTGTCGGCGCCGAGGAACGCGGCGTCGTCGGCGACGCCCACCTCGGGCATCGACCAGCGCACGGGGCGCACGGCGACCCGCATCAGGTGCGGCCCCTCCTTCAGCGTGACGAAGTCGGGGTCGCGGCCCATCTCGAGCACTTTTTCGTCGCCCGCGGACGAGTGGAAGACGCCCTCGTCGTAGCGGATCGCCCCGCCGATCGCCTCGACGCGGCGCAGCGTCCAGCGGGAGGGATCGAGCGGGTCGACGACGGCCACCACGTCCCCCGGCGAGGGCGCGCGCGGCAGGATCATCACGAGGTCCCCGGCGTAGAAGCTCGGCGCCATCTCGTCGTCGGGGACGAAGGTGAAAAAGGGCGACGCGCCCGCGGCGAGGGCCACGGGCGCGAGGGCGAGGAGCCAGCCCTTCGTCACAGGTTGACCGAGAGCGCCTCGCCCGGCACGAGCGGCCGGTCGCCGAAGTCCAGCGTGATGGGCACGCCCCACTCCGGGACCGCGATGTCGGTGAGCTGGCGCATCGGCACCGGCTCCACCGCGGCGCCCACGGCCCGCACCGTCGCGTCGACCTTCTCGCCCGCGGCGGTGCGGGCGATCACCGGGGTGCCCGGCAGGAGCCGCTGCGCGTGGCCGATCTCGACGTACAGCACCGCGTCGGTGGTGGTGGGCTCCGTGACCGCGAGCACCGGCACCCCCGCCTGCACCCACTGGCCGGGCGCGGGGAAGACCTCGTCCGTGGGCTCGAACTCGCCGTCGCGGCCCTGCATGGCGGTACGGGCGGTGACCACGCCGGAGACGTGGGCGCGGAGCACGTTGGCGTCGGCCTGGATGCGCAGGGCCTCGAGCGCGACGGCGGCGGCCTCGACGGCGGCGCGGAGGGCCTGGGTGTCGGTGCTGCCGGCGCGCTTGCGCGCGCTGGCGTAGCCGGAGTCGAGCGCGGCGACCTCGGACTCGCGCGCGGCCACCTCGGCGAGCGAGGCCTCGCGCCGCAGCCGGGCGCGCTCGATGTCGGCGTTGGAGACGGCGACGCCGGGCGTCGTCATCCGGGCGTACTCCTGGTCGGCGTCGAGGCTCGCCGCGCGGGCGCGCTCGAGGTCGACGCGCGCGGACAACCAGCGGCGCCGCGCGTCCTCGAGGTCGGTCGCGAACTTGCGGTCGATGTCGGCCTCCTCGGCCGCGAGCTGGGCCTCCAGCGCCCGCAGCTCGCCCTCGGCGGCCGCGATCTGCTGCACGAGGCCCGGGACCTCCACCACCGCGAGCACGGTGCCCGCCTCCACCGACTGGTTCGGCGCGACCTTGACCTCGGCGATGCGCCCGCTCTCCGGCGCGACGATCTGGTGCGCCCGAAGCGAGGCCACCGCGATCCGTCGCCCCGCCACCGGGCTCGTCAGGGCGAGCACGAGGCACAGGAGCACGGCGCCCGACCAGAACCCCCCCAGCATGATCAGCCCGCGTGCCGCCCGGATCCGGCGGAACAGCGAGAACCTGCGCTTTACCATTCCTCGGCCTTCTCCTCGATGGCAACCGTCACTTGGGTGGCCCCCTGGACCGCGCGGACCGCCTGGAGCAGCTCCTCGCGCTCCGAGGGGTGGAACAGCCGGATCTCGTAGCTGTACTCGGCGTTGCTGCCGTCGGCGGCCTCGCGCAGGGCCACGAGCTCGAACGTGCGGCACCAGTCGCCGAGCACCTCCTCGAGCCGCCCCGTCAGCGCGCCGGCGCCTCGCACGCGCAGCATGCCCGTGTCGGCGTGCTTGGTCGCGAAGCCGGAGAACTGCAGCACGGCCGCGACCGTGCCGATGAGGAGCGTCCCGAGGATGGCCACGGCGAACTGCTGCGCGCCGGTGGCGATCCCGACCGCGAGGGCGAGGAAGATGAAGGTGGTGTCGCGCGCGTCGCGCACGACCGTGCGGAACCGGATGATGGCGAGCGCGCCGACGAGGCCGAACGCGCGGGCGATGCTGTCGCCGACGACGAGCATCACCATGTTCACGATCATCGCGAGCAACACGATGCTGTGCACCATGTTGCGCGAGTAGGAGAGCCCCTTGTGGGTGCCCGCGTAGAGCGCGGCCACGACGAGCCCCAGCACGAACGCCATGAGCAGGCTCATGAGCACGACCGGCATGGGGAAGCGGCCCGCCGACATCAAGCTCGGGTCGAGCCACGACGAGAGATTCACTTTGCCGCCTCCTCAGCTGCCGCAGGCTGGGCGAGCACTTCCGGAGGGAGTCCGGTGAGGAGCTCGACCGCGTGACGATACTTGGACATCGAGCGCCGCTCCAGGTCGAAGCGCCGCACCGTGTCGGCCATCCACCCCGGATAGCTGCCGCTGTACTTCATCTCGAGGATGACCAACCCCTTCACCTCGGGCAACGGGTACCAGGTCACCGGCTCGACGAGCCCGCGCGTCGGCGGCGCGGCCCGGATCTCGGTGTCGAACGTGATGCGCACGAGCCCGCGCTCGCCGCCGACCCAGGCGCTCCGCATGTAGGTCACCCACGCGCGGGGGTAGGCCTCGTAGCGGTCCATGTGGTCGCGGAAGTTCAGCGTGGCCTTGTCCCACTTGCCGGTGGGCAGGCCGCCCTCCAGCACGCGGATCGCCTCCTCGCGGGAGACCTCCGCGCGGGACTTCTGCATGGCCTCTCCATCGCGCGACTTCACCTCGAGGAAGACCGGCGCGGTCGCGTTGAACGCGTAGGTCCGCGCGCGCAGCTTGAAGCGGGAGAAGTTGCCGTTGCGGGTCTCGCGGAAGATGCGCCAGTCGGCGTTGTCCAGGTACAGTGAATGCACTGGGTAACGCGAGGAGCCGCCCTCGCCGTTGGCGTCGGGCTCCATGTACCGGGCGATCCACGCTCGGACCGCTTCGGCGCGGTCCGGGGAGATGCGGTACTTGATCTCGAATCGGGTTGCCGGTCGCACGGCGGTTCGTCACCTGTCCGTTTCAATCGTAGATGCCCCCCGGGCGGACGGCAAGGGTGTCCTCGTGTGTTCGAGCCCGTCTGGACGCGCTTTTCCGGGTGTTTAGGTAGCCACCTCCTTGCAGAGGCAAGTCCGGGCGTGTAGGGTGCGCCCCGGAGGTCCCATGCGCCTCGGCGTGCTCCTGTCCCTCACGCTCGGCGGATGCGACGCCGTCTCGGTCAAGCAAGAGGGGGACACCGCCACGATTTTCGGCGACCCCACCGACGCGGACACCGACGCCGACTCCGACACCGACACGGACGCCGACGGCGACTCCGACACGGACGCCGACGCCGACGCCGACGCCGACGCCGACGCCGACGCCTGCAATGGCGCCGAGGACGGCCACCTCGACTGCACGGAGGTCGAGGACGGCTTCTGCGACCAGACCTTCTCGACCGCCCCGCCGGGCGGGCCGGAGTGCCGCACGGCCGTCCTGAGCTGCGGCGACGAGGTCGACGGCACGACCGAGGGCGGCTCGGAGGTCTTCGACCACGACGACTACGACAGCAACTGGTACTGCACGCCCAACCTCGACCTCGACCCCTACGACGGCCCCGAGCGCGTCTACGAGATCTTCATCGAGGCCGAGACGACCGCGAGCTTCGTGCTGCAGTCCCCCTGCATCGACCTCGACATGATGATCCCGTACTGGCAGGACACGGAGACCTGCCCCGTGGAGAGCAGCATCTGGGAGTGCGAGGCGGCCGACTCCGAGGCCACCTTCGAGGCCGTCGAGTACCTGTGGTCCGACGTGGGCGCGTACTACCTCGTCATCGTCGAGTCGAAGGACGGATCGGCCGGCAATTTCCGCCTCTCGGTGAACTGCACCGGGTGATAGATGCCCGCGGACCTCGCGGAGCCCTCCATGCTCGCCCTCTCCGGCCCCTCCGGGAACTACGTCCCCGCCTGGGACCTCGGCCGCCCCTCGCCCGTCGTGCTGCGGTTGTTGCCCTTCGTGCACCACCCGCCGGCGAAGGTGCTGGTGACCACCTGCGGGGCCGCCCACGAGGCGCGCGCGCTCGACGCGCGGGGCTACACCGTCACCTGCACGGACCTGCCCGGGCGCGTGGTGCCCGCCGGGGTGGCGTTCGTCGAGGCCGACTTCGTCGCCAGCGACTTCGCCGGCGCGTTCGACCTCGTCTGCGAGCATGGCGGCTTCTCGCTCGTTCCGCCCTCCGAGCGCGGCCGGTGGGTCTCCGCCGCGCACCGCGCGCTCCGGCCCGGCGGGAAGCTGTTCGGCGCCTTCCTCACCGGCGACGACGGCGACCGCCCCGTGGCCCCGTGGGGCATCCGCCCCAGCGAGCTGCTCGCGCTCGTGTCCGACCGCTTCGAGGTCGAGCGCGTCGAGAAGAGCCCCTTCACCCACCCCCTCGGCGCGCCGCAGCTCGAGGTGGTGCTGACGCGCCGCTAGGGTGGCGGGCCTCGCCTTCGACGGGGTGGAGAAGCGCTACGGCGCCGTGCAGGTGCTGCAGCGCGTCGACCTCGACGTCCCCGACGGCGAGTTCCTCGTGCTCGTCGGGCCCTCCGGCTGCGGGAAGAGCACGCTCTTGCGCTGCGTCGCCGGGCTCGAGGAGATCACCGGCGGCGAGCTCCGCATCGACGGCCGGCGCGTGAACGACGTCGCCCCGCGCGACCGCGACGTCGCCATGGTCTTCCAGTCCTACGCGCTCTACCCGCACATGACCGTGCGGGAGAACATGGCGTTCGCGCTCCGGCTGCGCGGGCAGGCCGACGCCGACGCGCAGGTGGAGGCCGCCGCCGCGATGCTGGGGCTCACCCCCCTGCTCGAGCGCCTCCCGAAGCAGCTCTCGGGCGGTCAGCGCCAGCGCGTCGCGATGGGGCGGGCGATCGTCCGGCGGCCGAAGGTGTTCCTCTTCGACGAGCCGCTCTCCAACCTCGACGCGGCCCTGCGCAACCAGGTGCGCGTCGAGCTGCGGCGGCTCCACCAGCAGCTCCGCACCACGACGGTCTACGTCACGCACGACCAGGTCGAGGCCATGACGCTCGCCGACCGCATCGTGGTGCTCAACGGCGGCGTCGTGCAGCAGGTGGGCTCGCCCGACGAGCTCTTCTTCTCGCCGGCGAACCGCTTCGTCGCGGGCTTCATCGGCAGCCCGGCGATGAACTTCCTCGAGGAGGGCGACGTCGTCGTGGGCGTGCGGCCCAACGACGTGGTCGTGGGCGAGGGCGACCGCGAGGCGACGGTCGAGGTGGTCGAGCGGATGGGCTTCGAGTCGCACGTGCACCTGCGGATGGGCGGTCGGGCGCTGGTCGCCCGCGTGGAGGGCACGCCGCCGTCGGGCACGGTGCGCGTGCGGTTCGCGCGCGAGCACCGCTTCGACGCGAAGACGGGGGCGAGGCTGCCGTGATCTGGGCGGCGGCGGCCTTCGCGGGCGAGGTCACGCTCTGGCACCCCGCCCGCGGGGGCGAGCGCGAGGCGATCGAGGAGCTGGCGGCCGCCTACGGGGCCGCGCACCCGGGCACGACCGTGCGCCCCATCTTCGTCCCCTACGGCGAGCTCGCCAACAAGCTCGAGGCCGCCGTGCCCCGCGGCAACGGGCCCGACCTGTTCCTCTTCGCCCACGAGCGCATCGGCGACTGGTCGAAGACCGGCCTCGTCCTGCCGGTCGAGGGCGATGTCGCCCTCTGGCAGCCCGTCACCACCGAGGCCCTCACGCTCGACGGGAGGCTCTGGGGCCTGCCCCTCGCGTCGAAGTGCCTCGCGCTGGTCTACAACCGCGCCCTGCTGGCGAGCCCGCCGGCGACGACCGACGCGCTCGTCTCCGAGGCCGCGCGCCTCACCGGCGAAGGCCGCTGGGGGCTCGTCTACGAGGTCTCGACCGCGTACCACGCCGCGCCCTGGCTCCACGGCTTCGGCGGCGGCGTGTTCCGCGACGGGCGCGTCGCGCTGGACAGGCCCGAGAACGTCGCCGCGCTGGGCTTCATCCGGAAGCTCGGCACCGAGGTCGTGCCGCCGGAGACGACCGGCGCGCTCGTCACGCAGCTCTTCAACGAGGGGCGCGCGGCGATGACGCTGAACGGCCCGTGGTTCCTCGGCGAGATCGCCCCGGGCGTGGACTACGGCGTGGCGCCGCTCCCCGTCGTCTCGGCCACGGGCAGGCCCGCCGCCCCGTACGTGTCCGTCGAGGCCGTGTTCGTGTCGCGCGAGGGCGCCGAGGCGCGCGAGGTCGCCGCCTTCTACGCGAGCGACGACGCCGCGCGCGTGCGCCTCGCGAAGGGCCGGCAGCTCGTGGCCAACGTGGCGGTCCCGCCCGACGACCCCGCGCTCGCCGCGTTCCGCGCGCAGCTCGACCACGCGGTGCCGACGCCCACGCACGCGCAGATGCCCCAGACGTGGGAGCCGTTCGCGCGGGCGATCCGGCGGCTCGTGCGCGGCGCGGTCTCGCCCGAGGACGCCGCGACGGAGGCGCAGGCGCACTTCGACGTCATCGTGCGGCCGGTGCCGGAGGCGGCGGATCCGCGGCCCTGGTACGTCGTGGCGGCGATCGCCGCGGTGGCCGGCCTCGTCGCGGGGGGCCGCCGGCTCGCCCGGGCGAACCTGCGGCCGTGGGCCTTCGTCCTGCCGTGGATCCTGCCGAGCTTCGGCGCGATGACGCTGCTCGTGTTGCTCCCGTTCGTGGTGGGCGCGGGCGTGTCGCTGTTCGAGCAGCAGGAGCACGCCTGGACCTTCGTGGGGCTCGCCCACTTCCTCGACATCCTGCTCGGCCGCGACTTCCCGATCTCCTCGCCGTTCAGCTTCTGGTACACGCTCGCGGTCACCATCCTCTGGACCGTCGCGAACGTCGCGCTCCACGCGGCGATCGGCGTCGCGCTCGCGATGCTCTTGCGCGAGCCCTGGGTGCGGATGCGCGGGGCGATCCGCGCGGCGCTCATCCTGCCGTGGGCGGTGCCCAGCTACATCACCGCGCTCGTGTGGAAGGGGCTCTTCCACCGGCAGTTCGGCGCGATCAACGCGCTGCTCGACCTCGCGGGCGTCGAGCCCGTCTCGTGGTTCGCGCGCTTCTCCACCGCGTTCGCCGCCAACGTCGCGACGAACACGTGGCTCGGCTTCCCGTTCATGATGGTGGTCACGCTGGGCGCGCTCCAGTCCATCCCGCGCGACCTCGAGGAGGCCGCCGAGGTCGACGGCGCCAGCGCGTGGCAGCGCTTCCGCCACGTCACGCTCCCGCTGCTGGCGCCCGCGCTCTTGCCCGCCGTCGTGCTCGGCAGCGTCTGGACGTTCAACATGTTCAACGTGATCTACCTCGTGAGCGGCGGCGAGCCGGACGGCTCCACCGACATCCTCATCAGCCAGGCCTACCGCTGGGCCTTCACGCGTGGCCACCGCTACGGCTACGCCGCCGCGTACGCCGTCATCATCTTCGGCGTGCTGGTACTCTACGGGCGCGTCGCGAACCGGGTCGCGGGGAGGAAGGTGGTTTGAGGCAGCCGTCGCTCGCGCGGGTCCTGCTCACGCACGCCGCCCTCGCGGCGATCACGTTCGCCACGCTCTTCCCGGTGTTGTGGGTCGTGAAGATGGCGCTGGCGCCGGGGCAGGGGTTCTCGCTCACGGCGAACCCGTTCCCGACGGAGGTGTCGCTCGACAACCTCCGCGAGGTGGTCACCACCACCGCCACCGACGGCAGCTGGCTGTTCGGGCGGCAGCTCTTCAACTCGCTCGTGGTCAGCGTCGTGACCGCGGTGATGGGCGTGTCGCTCGCGTGCACCGCGGGCTACGCGCTGTCGCGCTGGTCGTTCCCGGGGCGGGACCGCCTGATGGGGCTCTTCCTGCTCACGCAGATGTTCCCGAGCGTGGTGATGGCGATCCCGCTCTACATCCTGCTCGACGCGCTGAACCTGCTCGACTCGCTCGCCGGGCTCGTGCTCGTGTACTCGACCACCACCGTCCCGTTCGCGACGTGGAACCTCAAGGGCTACTTCGACACCATCCCGAGGGACCTCGAGGAGGCCGCGATGCTCGACGGCGCCGACCGCTGGACCACGTTCCGGCACGTCGTGCTGCCGCTCGCGCGCCCGGCGCTCGTCGTGACCGGGCTCTTCGCCTTCATGACCGCGTGGAACGAGTTCATCCTCGCCGCCACGCTCATGGGCGACGAGCGCGCCTACACGCTCCCGGTCGTGCTCAACGGCTACGTCGGCGAGTTCGGCGCCGAGTGGGGCCACTTCGCCGCCGGCGCCGTGCTCGTCAGCCTGCCGGTGACGGCCCTGTTCTTCGTGCTTCAGCGCCACCTCGTCGAGGGCCTGACGGCCGGCTCGGTGAAGGGATGAACCTCGGCGAGGGCGACGTCGTCGAGCGCTACGCCGTCGAGGCCCTCGTGGGGCAGGGCGGCATGGCCTCGGTGTGGCGCGTCCGCCACCGCACGCTCGGCAGCCAGCACGCGCTCAAGCTCCTGACCGTCGTGAGCGTACGCCTGCGCGACCGGCTGTTGCAGGAGGGGCAGATCCAGGCGCAGCTCCGCCACCCCAACCTCGTCGCCGTGACCGACGTGGTGGAGGTGCACGGGCAGCCGGGCCTCGTGATGGAGTTCGTGGACGGGCCCTCGCTCGACACGTGGGCCGCCCCCCGCCACCCGCTCGACGTCGCCGAGGCGGAGCGGATGTTCCGGGGCGTCGTCGCGGGGGTCGCCGAGGCGCACGCGCGCGGGCTCGTGCACCGCGATCTGAAGCCCGCCAACGTGCTCGTCGCGCCGACGGCGAGCGGGCCGATCCCCAAGGTCGCGGACTTCGGGCTCGCCAAGGTGCTCGCCGAGGAGACCCAGGCGATGGGCCAGACGCGCTCGGGCATGGCGATGGGGACGCCGCCGTACATGTCGCCGGAGCAGATCCGCGACACCAAACACGTCGACGCCCGCACCGACGTCTTCGCGCTCGGCTGCATCCTCTACGAGCTGCTGGCGGGGCGGCGCGCGTTCCCGCAGGGGGACATGCTCTCCTGTTTCACGGCGATCTCCCGTGGCGAGTACCCCGCGCTCGACGCCGTGCGGCCGGGGCTGCCGGCGAGGCTCGTCCGCGCGGTCGAGGGCTGTCTCGAGATCGACCGCGACCACCGCATCGCCGACTGTGCCACCCTCGTCCGCGTGCTCGACGGCGACGTCGCCGCGTGGCGAGCGCCCGCCGAACGTTTCGCGGCGCGCAGCGTCACCCTGCAGGAGGTGGGGCCCGAGCGCACCATGCCGAAGCCGCCGACCGCGCCCACGATGGAGCTCGACCTCGATCCGACCGACGAGACGGCGAAGCCCGCGCCCGCGAAGCCCGGGTTCCGCGTTCCCTGGTGGGGCTGGGCGATCGTGGCGATCGCGGTGGGGAAGCTGGTGGACTGGAAGACGGACCAGCCGCCGCCCACAGAGGTGGGAGGGGCGGGCGAGACGCCCGCCCCCACGATCATCGCGGCGCCGGCCCCCCCGATCGCGGCGGCGCCGGCCCCCCCGATCAAGGCGGAGGCGGCCGCTCCCGGCGACCCTCCGATCGAGTCGCCTCCTCCTCCTTCGAAGAAGCCGCCACCGGCGAAGGAGGTCGTGGCGGCCGGCGAGGCGCCCGCCCCGGTGGCGCCCGTCGCGAAGGGCCAGCTCAAGGTCAACAGCCTCCCGTGGAGCGACCTCACCATCGACGGCGACCCCGCCGGCCGCACGGCGTTCGCCCGCGAGGTCGACGCCGGCACCCACGTGATCGAGCTCGTGACCGCCTCGGGCCAGCGCGCGAAGCAGACGGTCACCGTGCCCGCCGGCGGCACCGCCAACCTCTGCTGGGACTTCGACCTCGGGGCGCCCTGTCGATGATCAGGGCACGGTCACGCCGACCTTGAAGAACTGGTAGCTCTTGCCGTCGTCGCAGAAGAGGCGGCCCGCGTAGAGCCCGTCGCCGCTGGGCACGAGCGCGGCCTCGACCACGCTGCACGTCCGGCCCACGAGCTTCGCGCGCTCGCCGGCGAGCGCGTCGGCGGCGGCGACGTCCGTGATCTTCACCATCTTGCCCGCGGCGACCCCGCCGGCGGGCGACACGGCGGTCCCGGCGGCGGAAATCCCGGCGGGTGCCGCGGCGTCTCCGGCCGTGACCGCCACCTGGTAGAAATAGAAGTCGGTCCCGTCGTCGCACTTCACGCCGCCGGTCCACCAGCCCTCGCCGCTCTCCGCGAGCGGTCCCTCCAGCACCGCGCAGGCCTTGCCGACGATGCTGGCGCGGTTCGGGTAGTGCGCGTCGGCGGGCGAGACGTCGGTGAGCTTCACGCGCGCGCCGACCGGCCAGGACGGCGCGGGCGCGTACGGGTCGACGTAGGCCCCGCCGCCGCCGAGGCCGAGGCCCCCCTCCATGCCGCCCTCGACGCCGCCGATGACGCCCAGCACGCCGTACCCGTCGGCGGGCGGCGTCCAGTCGGCGTACTCCACCTGGACCTGGTAGAAGTAGTACTGGCCGCCGTCTTCGCAGGTGAGCGAGCCGCCGAGCCACTTGCGCTTGCTGGGGTAGAGCCCCGGCTCGTCGACCGTGCAGAAGAGCCCGACGAGGTCGTCGCGGTAGCGCCAGAAGGCGTCCTTGCGGCCCACGCCGGCGATCCGCACGGCCGACCCGGACGCGACGAAGTCCTGGGCGAGCGCCGCCCCGACGAGCGCGATCACCACGTCAGCACCTCGTTGCCCGCGAGCGGGCCGCGCGTCTCGGTCGCGCCGCCGGGCCACGTCGCGGTCACCTCGTCGACGAGGCAGGCGTCGCCGAGCCCGAAGTGCAGGGCCACGTCGTTCTGGATCCCCATGTGGCCGTAGCCGCCGGAGACCTCCTGCGTCTGCGTGAGGCCGCCGGCCGTCACGTCGACGCGCACCCCGACGGGGAGCCCCTCGATCCGCAGCCAGTTGCCGGCGTCCCGGACGTTCTCGTAGAGGTGGACCTCGCGCTCGGTCCAGGGCGTGCCGGTGCGCGCCGTGCTCGACCCGGTGACGACGTCGAGGTCGCCGTCGAGGTCGAAGTCGGCGATCGCGAGGCCGGCCGGCCACGGGTGGTTCAGGCCGGACGCGTCGCTCGCCTCCTCGAACTGGCCGGGGGATACCTGCCGCCAGAGCCAGATCTGCGTGTCCTCGTAGTCGGAGGACCCGATGAGGACGTCTTTCCAGCCGTCGTTGTCGAAGTCCAGCAGCGCGGCGGTGATGTCGCCCTCGTTCCAGTCCTTGAAGTTCGGGCGGTTGCGGGCGAGCCCGTTGGCCTCGTTGTCGGCGCGCGCGAACACGCCGTCGCCGTCGTTGTAGAGGAGGCCGCTCGCGTCGGACGAGCCGCCCGCCCACTTGTGGACGATCTCCGCGTTGAGCAGGTCGGCGTCGCCGTCGTTGTCGACGTCGGCGCACACGGTGGTGAACGTGTTGCCGCCGAGGCGCGCGGGCTGGTCGTCGTAGCCGGGCGTCCAGTAGTCGGGGGGCCAGCCGTCGCAGTCCGCGGTGGGCTCGGGGTCGTCCTGCGTGCCCTCGGCCTCGTACCAGCAGGCGTACCGGGTGTTGTCGGTGTAGTCGAGGTCGTCGTCGGCGTCGAAGCCGGCGGCCTCGCCGTACTCGAAGAACACGCCGGCGCCGTCGTTGTGCCAGAGGTGGTTCCACGAGCGGCCGTAGTTGGACGACAGCAGCTCGGGGAACGCGTCGCCGTCGACGTCGCAGGCGGTGGCGCCGTAGGCGGGCCGGCGCACGTCGCGGCCGAGGTAGTCCTCGGTCGAGCGGCCCTTCGCGAGCTTGAGCCCGGCGTCCTCGGTCACCTCCGTGAACGTGCCGTCGCCGTTGCCGCGGAAGAGCTGGGACTGGTCCGACGCGAGCGCGCCGTACACGTCGTAGAAGGCGACGACCCAGAGGTCGAGGTTGCCGTCCGCGTCGACGTCGGTGAACGACGCGCCGGAGGTCGCCATGCCCTCGGTGCACACGGTCTGCGTCGCGAGCGTGAAGTGGCCGGCGCCGTCGTTGAGGTAGATCTCCGAGCAGTCGCCGGTGGCGTCGCCGGCGCCCTCGTCGACGTAGCGGCCGGCGAAGGCGTCGAGGTCGCCGTCGGCGTCGACGTCGCCGAACACCCACACGTTGGTGCTGGAGCCGAGGGTGCCGTCGCGGTTGACGAGGAGCCCGCTCTCCTCCGACACGTCGACGAAGCCCTCGCCGCCGTCGTTGTGGAGCACCCAGTGGTAGCGGACGCCGGCGTCGAGGTCGTCGCGCGCGTTGGAGTAGACCTCGGTGACGACGAGGTCCGGGTACCGGTCGCCGTCGAGGTCGACCGCCTGCAGGCGGCCCCCGCGCACGTCCGCGAGGCCCCACTCCGACGTGTGGTCCTCGTACGCGGGCTCGCCGGACCACGCCGCCGAAGGCGCGGGATCGCAGGAGACGGCCTCGTCGGCGGGCGGCTTCGGGGTGCAGGCGAGGGCGAGGAGCAGCACGGTGCGACCGTAGCCGATCGCCCCCGCGGGTGCGATAGGTGCGCGAATGCTGCTCCTCCTCTGCGCGTGCGAGACCCCCATCGTCGAGCACGTGAAGTACGACGACACGGGCGACAGCGCCGCCACGGACGGCGACGCCGACACCGATGCCGACACGGACGCAGACAGCGACGCCGACGCCGACGGCGACGGCGATGCCGACGCCGATGCGGACGCCGATGCCGATGCCGATGCCGACGCCGATGCCGATGCCGATGCCGACGCCGACACGGACTCCGGCGACACCGGCGAGCCCCCCGTGCCCGTGCCGGTCGACTACTGCCACGTGCAGTACCCGTGCGACCTGACGCTCGCCGCCCACGAGGAGAGCGAGCCGGTGTACGTCTGGGTGTACCAGGCGGGCGTCACCGAGGGGGCGGGGCAGGGCGCGGGCCTGCGCGTGGACGTCGGCGTCGGCGACGACGCCAGCGACCCCGCCGACGGCGGCTGGGACTGGTCGGCGGCCGTCTACAACGTCGACAAGGACGGGCTCTTCCCCGGCGACCTCGCGAACGACGAGTACATGGGCACGTTCGTCGCGCCCCCGTCGAGCGGCTGGTACGACTTCGCCGCGCGGGTCAGCGCCGACGACGGCGTCAGCTGGACCTACTGCGACGGCGGCGGCGACACCTGCGCCGGCTCGGGCAGCGACGACGGGTACTCGCCCGCGGACGCGGGGCAGCTCACCGTCGAGTAGGCTTCAGGCTTCAGGGCATCGGAGGCGGCTCTTCGTGGGGGCGGGCGTCCCGCCCGCCCCGCGTCACGGCTTCGGGAGCGTGAGCTCGCCCTTCTCCAGCAGCTTCACCATGTCGCTGCATCCACCCACGAGCTGGCCCTTCACGAAGATCTGGGGGAACGTCGGCCAGCCGCTCCAGAGCTTGATCGCGAGGCGCTTTCTCCAACCCGAGAGGTAGTTCCCGTACTCGAGGTACGTGAACGGCACGCCCTTCTCCTTCAGGACCCGTCGCGCGCGGATGACCGCGAGGTTCCACGCCATGCCCACCACCACGACGTCGTCGCGCTCGACCGTGCGCGCGACCTCCGCGACGGTGTCGGCGTGGAAGGCTTCGCGCGCGGCGAGCGCGTGGGGGTGGACGTGGGCGAGCGGCTTCATGCGCGCGGAAAGTAGCACGCGAACGGGTTAGAACGAGGACATGGCGTCGAAGCTCGAGCGGCTCGCGCGGCTCGGGTCGCTCACCACGAAGGTCGGATCGTCGTACCTCGGGCAGGCGGTGGCCGGGCTCTTCCAGGGCGACGAGGCGCGCAAGGCCGCGCTCGACCGGACGCACCGCACGAACGCCGAGCGCATCGCCGGTCAGCTGGGCCAGCTCAAGGGCGCGGCGATGAAGGTCGGGCAGGCGATCGCCCAGGTGTCCGAGGGCTACGGGCTCCCCGAGGAGGCGCGGGCCGTCCTGGGCAAGCTCCACGACCGCGCCGAGCCCGTGCCGTTCGAGGACGTCAAGCGGCGCGTGGAGACCGAGCTCGCCGGGGGGATCGACACGCTGTTCCGCTCGTTCGACCCCGAGCCGGTCGGGACTGCCTCGCTCGGGCAGGCCCACGCCGCCGAGCTCCCCGACGGGACCCCCGTCGTCGTGAAGGTGTTGCACGGGGGGATCGAGGGCAGCGTGGGCGCCGACCTCGCCGCGCTGAAGGCGATGTTGCAGGCGGGGCGCGTGATCCAGCGGCCGAAGGAGGAGGTCGACGCGATCTTCGCGGAGGTCGAGGCCCGCCTGAACGAGGAGCTCGACTACCGGAAGGAGGCGGCCAACCTCGTCGAGTTCCGCGAGAAGCTGGCGGGCGACCCGGACGTCTCGATCCCGCGCGTGTTCGACGGGTGGTCGACCGGGAAGGTGCTCACGATGGAGCGGCTTCCGGGCCGGCCGCTCTCGGTCTTCGCCGCCACCGCGCCGGAGGCCGCCAAGCAGCGCGCCGGCATCGCGCTCGCCCGCACGTTCCTCCGCATGGAGTACGTGCTGCGCGCGATCCACGCCGATCCCCACCCCGGCAACTACCTGTTCCTGCCGGACGGCCGCGTCGGCATCCTCGACTTCGGGTGCGTGCGCCGCTTCGACCTGGAGTGGATCGCCGCCTACGGCGAGTGCGGCATCGCCACGCACGACGGCGACAAGGAGTGGTGCATGGACGCCGCCCTGCGGATCGGCGCGCTCGCGAACCGCTCGCCGGAAGACGAAGACGTGCTCTGGGAGCTCTGCCGCACGATCGGCCGGCCCTTCCGCGACGGCCCGTACACGATGGGTGGCCCCGAGGACGACGTGCAGGACCGGATCACCGCGCTCATGCCGCGCGTGATGGCCGCGCGCGCCCTGCGCGCCCCGCGCGAGCTCGTGTTCCTCCACCGCGCGCTCGGCGGCACCTACCAGATCACGAAGACCTTCCGCGCGCGCGCCGACTGGGGCGCGATGTTCGCGGAGGTGGTCGCGATCTGCCACCGGGACCGGGACGCGGCGCGGGCGGCGGCGTCAACGTAGGGCGGCGCCGCGGGGTGCGCGCAGCGATTCTCCCCGCTGGGCAAACTCGATCCCAGCCTACGACGCCGTGTACGACGGGATCGTCGAGACCGTGCTCAACACTTGAGCACAACGTTGAGCAGGCACGCGCACATCCGGCTCGAGAAAAACCGGCCTTTTACCGTAGTGGCAGGCTTGGCACGGGCCTTGCTCTATGTGCTGGCGACGCCGGGGCGACCCGGTGGTCGAACCGAGAGATCACTTCTCGGAGTGATCTTTGACGTTCTGTCGGTGCGTTCCCGCCTGCTTCGGCAGGTCGCGGAGCGCGCATCCCGGGAGGCCTCGCGAGGGGCGGAGCGGGGCGCGCGTTCGGAAAGCATCGGCCAGCCCAGGGGAGCATCGGGCCCACGTCGCCGGCAACGGCGGCGAGGGTACCGGACCCGACGGCGGAGCAAGGCCCTGGAGGCCCGGCGCTCCGGCGCGGTCGAGGCGGGCAACCGTCGCGGCGGCCGGAGGGAGGAAGGTCAGGAGGGCAAGGTCTCGCGGTGTACGTACCGGTCCGAAAGGGCGCGGGCGGTGACGCGGGGCCCGCGGCGCCACGCAGTTCACGAGGGCAACCTCGGGAAGGGCGCGGCGGCGCAGCTGCCGGCGGGGAGCAAGGCTTCGGAGGGCAGGGACAGCACGGCGAGGAAGCCCGTTTCGCGACGGGTGGAAACGCGGTGAACCCCAGGATCGGCAGCGGGATGCAACAA
>JBMOQZ010000102.1:0-25763 GCA_049322475.1 Myxococcota bacterium
TCCTCGCGGGGCTCTGGGTGCCGATCGCCGGCTCGCTCGCCGTCACGTGGTTCACGGACCCCCCTCCCTTCGCCGAGCCGTTCCCGACCCAGGGCAGCCCGCTCGCGTGGGCCGCCCTCGCCGGGCTCGCCGGGGCGCTGCTCGTCGCGGTCTACCAGTTCGCGCGGGGCCTCCGCGCCGTCGTCGGCGCGGCGTTCACCCTCGCGGGCGGGCTCGCCGGCTGGGTCCTCTCGGCCGACCGCGCCCCGCCGGCCCCCTCCCAGCCGCTCCCGGCCGGCGCGCCGAACGTGCTCGTGGTCACGCTCGACACCACGCGCGCGGACCGCCTCGGCGCGTACGGGAACGACCGCGTCGACACCCGGTCGTTCGATCGGCTCGCGCTCGAGGGCACGCTGTTCGAGGACGCCGTCGCCGTCGCGCCCGTCACGGGCCCGAGCCACGCGTCGATGTTCTCCGGCCGCCACCCGGCCGACCACGGCCTGCTGCTCAACGGCACGCCGCTCCCCGAGGAGCCGCTGCTCGCCGAGGTCCTGCGCGACCACGGCTACGACACCGCCGCGTTCGTGAGCGCCTACGTGCTCGACGGCGACCTCGGCTTCCGCCGCGGCTTCGCCGTCTACGACGACGACTTCGGCTGGCTCAAGGGCGGCGGCCGCCTCCTCCCCGCGCGGCTCTGGGCGATGGCCCGGCGCCACGCCGACCCCGACGAGGTCCTCCAGCGGCGCGGCGGCGACACCGTGGACGCCGCCCTCGCGTGGCTCGCCCAGCCCCGCGGCGCCTATTTCCTTTGGGTCCACCTCTTCGACGCGCACGGCCCCTACGAGCCGCCGCCCCCCTACGACACCCGCTACTACAGCGGCGATCCCCACGATCCGGCGCACACGTCCATGACGAAGGTGGGCGAGCACCCGGCCTACCTGAAGCGCTCGCTCGAGGGCGTGACCGACCTCGCGTGGGTGGAGGCCCAGTACGACGGCGAGGTCTCCTACGCCGACGCCCAGCTCGGGCGGCTCCTCGACGCGATCGACCCCCAGAACACGCTCGTCGTCGTGCTCGCCGACCACGGCGAGTCCCTCGGCGAGCACGGCACCTGGTTCGAGCACGTCGGCGTCGAGGAGGTCGAGGCGCGCATCCCGTGGGTGATGCGCTGGCCCGGGCGCGTCCCCGCCGGCAGGCGCTCCGCCGCGCTGGTGGAGGGCAGCGACCTCGCCCCCACCGTGCTCGATCTGGTGCGGATCCCCATCCCCCACACGATGACGGGGCACCCCGCGCTGAAGGACCCGCCGCGCACCGCCGGCCGCTCCCTCGCGCTCGACCGCGCCGCCAACCGCGCCGCCCGCGCGCGCGGCGAGATCGACGAGCCGAGGTACCGCGTCGCCGGCCTGCGCGGCCCGGGCACCCGCTACGTGCTGCACGAGGCGGGCGACGCCGCGCGCTTCTACGATCTCGCCGGCGATCCGCTCGGCCTCGTCGACGTCGCCGGCACCTTCCCCCCCGACTCCGCGGGGGCCGAGCTCCTCCGGCACCTCCACGGCGACGCGCGCGCGCTCTTCGGCGGCGACACCGTGAGACAGGATCTCTCCGACGAGGAGCGGGAGCGGCTGGAGTCGCTCGGCTACCTTGACGACTAGATGGTCGTCGGCGAATCCCCGCTCAAGGACGTGTACCGCCGGCTCGTGTGGGGGCCCTGGCGCCTCGCGCTCGAGCGCGCGCCCCACGGCTGGGAGTACCGCGCGAACCGCCGCCTCGGGCTCGTCGCCGGCACCTTCTCCCGAAGCACGCGCGCCCGGGTGGAGGCCAACCTCCGCCGCGCCTTCCCCGACCGGGACGTCGCGCCCATCGCCCGCGCCACCTTCGCCGCCCACTTCGCCAACCAGTACGCGAGCTTCGCGTTCGCCCGCATCACCGCGGACACGTGGCCCCGCTACCTGCGCTGGGAGGGGCTCGAGCACGTGGAGGCCGCGCGCGCCGCGGGCGAGGGCCTCGTGCTGATGCACCCGCACATGGGCCCCGCGCAGCTCCCCCTCGCGGTGCTCGGCGCGATGGGCCTCCCCGTGCACCAGATCGGCGGCGGCGTCACCACCGTCGAGAAGTCCGCGACGGGCCGCTGGGCCGCGGATCTGCGCAAGTCGCTCGAGGCGCGCATGCGCGTGACGCTCCACGACGGCGCCGGCTACCTCCGCGCGGTCGTGCGGGCCCTGCGCGCGGGCGGCGTGGTGCTCACCGCGGGCGACGGCACCGGCGGCGGCCGGGAGCTCGGGCGCCGCCTGCCGCGGGAGGTGCTCGGCCAGGTCATGAACGTGCCCGTCGCCGCTTTCTGGCTGGCCCACCACGGCGGCGCGCGCCTCCACCCGCTCCACGTGACCCGCGACGGCGACCGCCACGTCGCCGTCGTCGGCGAGCGCCTCCCCGTCACCGGCGACCTCGACGCCGCCGCCGACCTCACCGCCGCGTGGCTCGACCACGTGCTCCGCGCCCACCCCGAGGAGTGGCTCTTCTGGGACGCCTTCGAGCCGGGCGGCCTGCTCGAGAGGAATGCCCCTCTCCCCGCGGAGCGGGGAGAGGGTGGCCGAAGGCCGGGTGAGGGGTCCGGATGAAAACGGCCCTGCTGCTCCTCACCGCCCTCCCCATCGCCCTCGTCGCGTACCTCGACCTCCACAACCCCTTCTTCAACGACCTCCCCTGGCTCGCGCTGCTCCCCCTCTCGATCGCGGTCATGCTCCGCGATCGCCACGGCGGGGCCTTCGCGGCGCTGGCCCTCGTCTGGTTCTGGACCTCCCGCGACCCCGGCGAGCCGCCCCCGGCGAAGGTGGTGGTGTACGGCGTCGACGGCGCCACCTTCGACGTGCTCGACGCCCACGCCGCCGAGCTCCCGCACTTCGCCGCCCTGTCCCGCGAGGGCGCCCGGGCCACGCTGACGTCGATGGAGCCGATGTTCTCGCCGCTCCTGTGGACGACGATGGCGAGCGGGCGGCCCCCCGAGGAGCACGGCGTCCGCGGCTTCCACGTCCAGGCGCCGGACTGCCGCGTCGCCCGCTTCTGGGACGTCGCCGAGTCGCGCGGCCGGCGCATCGGCCTCTACAAGTGGCTCGTCGACTACCCGCCGCGCGAGGTCCCGGGCTTCTGGGTGCCCTCGTGGCTCGCCCCCGGCCCGGAGACGTGGCCCGCGCGCCTGTCCGCCGTGAAGGAGCTCGAGCTCTCGCGCCGGATGCGCCGCAAGCAGGTCGCCGCCGCGCGATCCTCGCCCGAGCTCGCGTGGGCTTTGGCCCAGGTCGGCGTGCGCCTGTCCACGCTCGCGCGCGCGGTCGCCTGGTCGGTCGAGGAGCGGATCGCCCGGCCCGCGCCGGACCGCGCCAACGTCGCGATGCAGCTCCTCCGCGGCCGCATCGACCGCGACGTCTTCGTCGCCCAGCTCTACGCCGAGCGCCCCGACCTCGCGACGTTCACCTACTACGCGACCGACGGCCTCGCGCACCTCTACTGGGACCGCCCCGAGCACGTCGTCGCCGCCTACCGACTCGCCGACGAGGTCCTCGGCGAGCTCCGCGACCGCCTCGCGCCGGACGCCCGGCTCGTCGTCGTGAGCGACCACGGCTTCAAGGCGATGGACGGCACCGGCGAGGCCGGCCAGTTCGCGCCCCTGACCGAGCGCCTGCGCGACCGCGCCACCCTCGCCCTCGGCGCCCCCGTCGACGTCACCCGCGTCGGCCACAAGCTCACGCTCTCCGCGCCCGACGCCGCCGCCGCGCGGGCCTGGCTGGCGACGCTCACCGACCGCGCCGGCGCGCCTTTCTTCCGCGTCGAGGACACCCCCGGCGGCACGCTCGGCCTCACGCTCGCCGACGAGGCGATCACCGGCGAGCGCCTCGCCGCCGACACCGTGGGGGGCGAGCCCATCGCCGCCTACGTCGCGCTCACCGACGCCTACACGGGCACGCACGACGCGCGCGGCGTGTTCCTCGCCGCCGGCGAGGGCGTGACCCCCGGCGCGCTCGCCGACCTCACCCTCTACGACGTCGCCCCCACCGTGCTCGCCGCCGCCGGCCTGCCCCCGTGCGTCGAGATGCGCGGCACGGCCGCCGTCTGGCCCGCCCAGCCGCCCGTGGAGGGCTGCGACCGCCTCGTGCTCGCGCTCCGCTGGCTCGGCGGCGAGGCCGGTGTGAACGAGGAGCAGCTGCGGGCGCTGGGGTACGTCCAGTGAGAGGCCACAGGCTACAGGCTACAGGCTACGGGCTACAGGCAGGGCTCGGTGCCTCCGGGGGGCCTCGGTCGGGGTGCGGGCGGAGGGGGCTCCGGTCGGCCGGCTCCGTGAGGGCGCCTCCGCTCGCGCCTCCACCGACGTCCAGCGGAGCTCCGGAGCCCGACCCGAAGCCCGAAGCCCGAAGCCCGAAGCCCTTCCGGGAAGGCGCAGCGCTCCCATGAAGATCCTGATGGTCTCCAGACGCTTCCCTCCGGATGTACGGAGCGGCACCGAGACCGTGTTCGCCAGCCTCTGGGCCGAGGCCCGGAAGGGCCACGACGTGCGGCTCCTCGTCGGGTACCGGGGCTCGCCCGAGGGCTTCCCGCCCGAGGCCGTCGCCGTCGATCTGCGGCGCGGCGTCGCCCACCTGACGATGCTCCGCGCCGCGCAGGCAGAGGTCGCCCGCTTCCGGCCCGACGTCGTCTTGTCCAACTCGGTCGAGGTGGTCCCGCGCGGCGCCCCCACCGCGCTCCTCGTGCACGACCTCAACTTCGGCAAGGCGGAGCGCGACGCGGGCACGTTCTTGCGCGAGCAGCTCTACCGCCTGCAGGGCCGTCGCGTCGCGCAGGTGATCGCCGTCTCCGACGCCACCCGCGAGGCGCTCCGCCCGCTCGGCATCGACGCCGTCACCATCCACAACGGCGTGGACGTCGCCCGCTTCGTCCCGCGCGAGGCCCCCCCGAGCGACGTCGTCCGCTTCGCCTACCCGGCGCGCATCCTCCCCGGGAAGGGCCAGCACGCGCTGCTCGACGCGGTGGGCCGCATGCGCCCGGACCAGCGGCGGCGGGTGCGCGTCACGATCGTCGGCGCCGTGGCCGACCGGCTCTACGCCGATCGCCTCCGCATCCTCGCCTACGAGCAGCCCGTCGACATCCTCGAGGACGTCCCCGACATCGTCCCGTTCTACCAGGACGCCGACGTGATCGTGTTCCCCTCGCTCATGACCGAGGGCTTCGGCTTCACCGCGGTGGAGGGCATGGCCTGCGGCAAGCCCGTGATCTTCTACGACCAGCCCGCCGTGCGCGAGGCCACCGGCGGGCTCGCCGTCCCCGTCCCGCGCGACGACCCCGGCGCCCTGCGCGACGCCATGCTGAAGCTCGCCGCCGACCCCGCCGAGCGCGCGCGCCTCGGGCGAGCCGGCCGCGCGTACGTCGAGGCGCGCTCCTGGGGGAAGGTGTGGGCGCGCTACGAGGAAGTCCTGGTGAGGATTTCACGGGCCTGAGGGGCGCCCGGGCGACCGACCGGTGCGTAGGTTGTCGCCGGGGGAAGGAACCATGCGGTGGTTGCTGCTCGCGGGGTGTCACGACGCCGGGCTCGCGAAGGTGCCCGAGACCGAGGCCGACGTCGAGGTGAGGCCGGCGCTGGTCGACTTCGGCGCGCTCGCGTTCGGCGAGACGGCGAGCGCCGAGGTCACGGTGCGGAACGTGGGCGGGTCGGCGTCTTCGCTCACGGTGTGGGACGCGCGCCTCGCGACGGAGGAGCCCTTCGCCGCCGACGCGCCCGAGGGCCCCTACTACCTCCCGTCGGGCGCCTCCGTCCGCGTGCTCGTCACCTACGCCCCGACCGCCGCGGGCGAGCACGCCACGCAGCTCCGCGTCTCCTCCGACGACGACGACGAGCCCGCGGTCGTGACCCAGATCGTGGGCGGCCTCCACGGACCCGGCCTCGTGGTGGCACCCACCGCCGTCGATCTGGGCGAGGACTGGATCGCCTGCGATCGCGCCGCGACCATCACCCTCGCCAACGCCGGCGACGAGCCCCTCACCGTCACCGGCGTCGCCGTCACGGGCGACGGCTTCGCGGCCTCCGACGTTCCCGCCCCGCCGTTCGTGGTGGCGCCCGGCGACGAGGTGCCCGTCGAGGTCGCGTTCGCGGCGCCCGGCGAGGGCGCGTGGACGGGCGAGCTCGCCGTCGTCAGCGACGACCCCCGCGGGGAGCTCCGCGCGACGCTCGACGCCGGCGCCCGGGTCCCCGTCGATCACGTCGAGCGCTTCGATCTCCCGGCCGCGCCCGCCGTCGATCTGCTCCTTCTCGTCGACCAGTCCGACTCGATGCGCGACGACCGCGCCGCCGTCGGCGACCAGATCGCCGCCCTGATGGACCTCCTCGCGGGCGCGACCGTGGACTGGCGCCTCGCCGTCGTGACCGCCGACGACGCGTGCGCCACCGGCGGCGTCCTCTCCGCGGACGCTCCCGACTGGCGCCCGCGCCTCGCCGCCGCGGTCGAGGGCGTCGAGGGCGCGTACTCCGAGGCGCTGCTCGACCTCTCCGCGCGCGCCCTCGCGCAGGCCGGCGAGGGCGGGTGCAACGAGGGCGCCGTCCGCGACGGGTCGCTCGTGCACGCGGTCGCGGTGAGCGACGAGCCCGACCGCAGCGCCGAGGGGTGGGCCACGCACCTCGCCGCGATGCGCGAGGTCGTCGGCGACCCGTGGCGGCTCGCGTTCAGCGCCGTCGCCGGCGACCTGCCCTGGGGCTGTGTCACCGACGTGAACAGCGCGGAGGCCGGCACCGGCTACGCCGAGGCGGCCGCGGCCACGGGCGGCGCCTTCCTCTCCATCTGCTCCGACTGGGGGGGCCACGTCGACGCGCTCGCGGACGCGTCGCTCGCGCGCACCGTCTTCCCGCTCGCCGCCGCGCCCGCGCTCGACACGCTCGTCGTCACCGTCGACGGCGCGGTCGCCACAGGGTGGGCGTGGGACGCCTCGCGCGTCGCCGTCGTGTTCGACGCGCCGCCGCCCGGCGGATCGGCGGTCGAGGCCCGCTACACCGAGGCGTGGGCCTGCGACCTGTGACGATCAGCCGTCGGTCTCGGCCCGCGCCTGCTTCCACGCCTCGCCCGGGCGGTCCGGCATGCCCGCCGGCGCGTGGACGACCACGACCGGCACGGGCGAGCGCCGCAGCACCTCCTCGGCGACGCTCCCGTGCAGGAGGCGCTGCACGCCGGTGCGTCCGTGGGTGCCCATCACCATCAGGTCCGCGCCCGTCTCCGCCACCGCGGCGAGGATCTGCGCGACCACGTCGCCGGCGACGACGCGGACGTCCGCGCCCCCGTCGAACGCGCGCCGGAGCGCCTCGAGCTCGACGAGCGCCTCCTTCTCCATGAGGGCGCGCACGGTCTCGCCGCCGGCGACCGGGTCGGCGAGGTGGGCGCCGGGCGGCGGGTCGAGCACACACAACAACGTGACGCGCGAGTGGAACGCGCGCGCGAACCGCGCGGCGTGCGCGACGACCTCGTGGGCGCAGCCCGCGTGGTCGAGCGGGACGAGGACGTGGGCGTAGGACATGGCTCCCTCCGGTCGCCTCCCATGCAATCCACGTGCCCCCGGGCGACGGCGACACCTTCGTTTCAAGCGTTTCGATCGCGTTTCAGACGTGTTTCGCTGAAACGTGGTCCAGCGGGCGCCGCCGAGGGGAGCCCCCCTGGCACACCTCGTGCTCTCCCCCTCCGCCGAACAACGGAGCCCACGTGATCTTCCGGCAGCTCTTCGAGCCCGCGACCAGCACCTACACCTACCTCCTCGCCTGCCCCCGCACGCGCGAGGCGGCCCTGATCGACCCCGTCCTCGAGGACGTCGACCGCTACGTCGTGCTCCTCCAGCAGCTCGGGCTGACGCTCTCCTACACGCTCGAGACCCACGTCCACGCCGACCACGTCACCGGCGCCGCGGTGCTCCGCGAGCGCCTCGGCAGCAAGACGGTGGTGCACGCCGCCGCCGGCGTCGAGTGCGCCGACCTGTTCGTCCGCGAGGGCGACCAGCTCCGCGTCGGCGACCTCCGCATCGGCGTCCTCGAGGTGCCGGGCCACACCGACGCCGACGTCGCCTACCTCGTGGACGACCGCGTCTTCACCGGCGACGCCCTGCTCATCGACGGCTGCGGCCGCACCGACTTCCAGCACGGCGACGCGGGGAAGCTCTACGACAACCTGCACACCAAGATCTTCTCGCTGCCGCCGGACACGCTCGTGTACCCGGGCCACGACTACCGCGGGAACTCGGTGTCCACCGTGCAGCAGGAGCGCACGACCAACGCCCGCCTCGGCGGCGGCCGGACCCGCGAGGCGTTCGTGGCGCTCATGGCGGAGCTGAAGCTCCCGCTCCCCAAGCACATCCACCGCGCGGTCCCCGCGAACCGCGCCTGCGGTTCGGAGGCCTAGATGGACACGCAACGCCACCCCGACGGCTTCCTCGAGATCTCGGCCGACGCCGTCCGGACGCGCCTCGGCGAGTTCCGGGTCGTGGACGTCCGCGAGCCCCACGAGTTCACGGGGCCGCTCGGCCACGTGGACGGGGCCGCGCTCGTGCCGCTCGCCACGGTGGCCGACGCCGCCGCGGGTTGGGACCGCGCCCGCCCGATCCTGCTCGTGTGCCGCTCCGGCGCGCGCTCCGGTCGCGCGGCGAGCCTGCTGGTGCACATGGGCTTCCGCCACGTCCACAACCTGACCGGCGGCATGATGGGCTGGGTCGAGCGCGGCTACCCGGTCGTCGGCCGGGGGGCGTGACGTGTTCGCCCTCGCCATCGCGCTGTCGCTGCTCATCGGGGTGTCCCTCGGCCTGCTCGGCGGCGGCGGCTCCATCCTCACGACGCCCATCCTGATCTACGCGCTGGGCGTCGAGCCGAAGGCGGCGATCGCCTCGTCGCTGCTCGTCGTGGGCGTCACCAGCGCCGCCGCGGTGGTGCAGCACGCCCGCGCCGGAAACGTGGAGTGGCGGACGGGGCTCGTCTTCGGCGCGGCCGGCATGGCGGGCGCCTACGTCGGCGGGCGGCTCGCCGCCTTGATCCCCGCGAGCGTCCTGCTGCTCCTGTTCGCCGGGATGATGGTGGCCACCTCGATCGCCATGTTCCGGGGTCGCGGGGACGCGAGCCCGGCTACAAGGTCGGCCGTCTGGCGGATGCTATTGGACGGGTTCGTGGTCGGCGTCGTCACCGGACTCGTGGGCGCGGGCGGGGGCTTCCTCGTGGTGCCGGCGCTCGCGCTCCTCGGTGGGCTCCCGATGCGCAAGGCCGTGGGCACCTCGCTCGCGGTCATCGCGATGAAGTCCTTCGCGGGCTTCGCCGGCCACGCCGGGCACGTCACGGTCGACTTCGCCCTCGTCGGCGTCGTGTCCGCCGCGGCGGTCGCGGGCTCCGTGCTCGGCGGGCTCGTGTCCCAGCGCGTCCCCGCGGAGGGGCTGCGCCGCGGGTTCGCCGTGTTCGTCCTCGTCATGGCCGGCTTCGTCTTGTGGCAGCAGGTCCCGAAGGTCCTGCCGGAGGTGCAGGTTGAGTCCTGAGTTCACGCCCGTGGCCTCCACGGCCGGCGGGGTCCTCCTCGGTCTGGGCGCGTCGCTGCTCCTCCTCGGCGAGGGCCGGGTCGCCGGCGTCAGCGGCATCCTCGGGGGGCTGCTCTCCCCGCAGCGCGGCGACGTCGGCTGGCGCGCCGCCTTCCTCGCCGGGATGGTCGGCGCCGGCGTCGTCGCCTTCGCCGTCTCGCCCGCGTCCTTCGCGATCGGGATCGAGCGCTCGCCCGCGGCGATGGCGATCGCCGGGCTGCTCGTCGGGTTCGGCACCCGCCTCGGCAACGGCTGCACGAGCGGGCACGGCGTGTGCGGGCTCTCGCGGCTCTCGGTGCGCTCGCTCGCGAGCGTCGCGACCTTCATGCTGGTGGGCGGGGTCGTCGCCTTCGTCGTCAACCACGTCCTCGGGGGGGCGGCATGAGGCGCGCGCTCGTGCCGACGCTCGCCGGCGTGCTCTTCGGCGTCGGGCTCGTGCTCTCCGGCATGACCCAGCCGGCGAAGGTCGTGGGGTTCCTCGACGTCGCCGGCGACTGGGACCCGAGCCTCGCGTTCGTGATGGGCGGCGCCATCGCCGTCCACTTCGTCGCCTACCGGCTGCGCGCGCGCATGCAGGCGCCCGCGTCGGGCGGGGCGTGGCACCTGCCCACCCGCAACGACGTCGACGGGCGGCTGCTCGCGGGGGCGGCCCTCTTCGGCGCGGGCTGGGGGCTCGGCGGCATCTGCCCCGGGCCCGGCATCACGTCGCTGGTGACCGGCTCCGCCGAGGTCCTCGTGTTCGTCGGGGCGATGGTCGGCGGGATGGCGCTGTTCCAGGTGGTCGACCGGACCCTGTCCGGCGGCTAGTCCGCCGGCGCGCAGGCCCCGGCCGCGCAGGTGATCTCGGCGGTCTCGCCCATGCCGACGGTGACCTCGAGCTCCGTGGCCTCGGGCCCCCATCCCGCGTGCACGAGGTAGGTCCCCGCCGGCAGGCCGCGCGCGCGCACCGTCGCGCCGTCGCGCGTCACCCACCAGCGGTCCATGTCGCCGGTCACCCGGATGGCGGCGTCGCCGGTGGCCTCCGCGGGCGGCTGCCCCCAGAGCGCGACGCCCACGACCCCGGCGACGGCGACCGCGCCCGCGAGCACGAGCCCCGCGGCCCCGGCGACCCAGACCCACACCATCGGCGAACCGCGCGGCGGCGCCGGCCGGGGCGGGTCCATCGTCGGCGAGGTCGGCGGCGGGACGGTCGCCCGCGGGAGCGGCTCCACGCTCTCCCACGTGGCGGCGTCGCGGACCGCCGCCGGGGCCTTCGCCTCGGGCGCCGCCGCGCCGTCGAGCACCGCGCGCAGCGCCTCCGCGGAGGGGATGCGACGGTCGGCCTCGGCGGCGAGCGCCCCGACGATGGCGCGCTCGACGTTCGGCGGGAGGTCCGGGCGCCGCTTCCGCGGCGGCTCGTACGCCTCCTGCTCGGCGGCCGAGAACATCTGCAGGATGGTCTCGCCCCGGAACGCCGGGCCGCCGCACCAGAGGTCGTACAGGATGCAGCCGAGCGCGTAGACGTCCGCGCGCTGGTCGACGTGTTTCGCGCTGCGGTACTGCTCCGGCGCCATGTAGCCGGGCGTGCCCATCGCCATGCCCGTGCGCGTGTTGCTGGGCTGGGTGCCGTCGGCGAAGAGCTTGGCGAGCCCGAAGTCGGCCACCTTCGGGACGAGCCGCCCGCCGACGTCCTGGAGCAACACGTTCGCGGGCTTGAGGTCGCGGTGCACGAGCCCCTGCCGGTGGGCGAACGCGACGGCGTCGAGGATGCCGCGGAACAGCGCGTCGGCCGTGGCGGCGTCGGGGACGTGCTCGCGGAGCCAGCCCTCGAGCGTGGGGCCCGCGACGTACTCCATGATGAGCCCGGGCGCGCCCTCCACCTCGAGCAGGTCGGTGACGGACACGATGTTGGGGTGCCCGAGGCTCGCCTGCAGCCGCCCCTCCTGCACGAGCCGCGTCTTCACCGACGGCAGCGAGACGTTCAGCACCTTCAGCGCGTGCGCGCTCCCGAGCCCCGCGTGCCGGACGCGGTACACCGTCGCCATGCCGCCCTGCCCGAGCACGGACTCGACGACGAAGCGGTCGACCTGGTCCCCGAGGGTGGGCACGAGGGGAGTGTAGCGCGCGTCGACCCGGAAGCTGTCGCGATAGGACGCTCACGTGCGTCTCACTCGCGAGCACGCTTCCTGGCTCGTCACCAACATCCCGGGGTCCCACGTCCGCCCTGACGACCTCGAGCGCACCTACACCGTGCACCCGCCGATTCCGTCGGCCCCTGCTCTGCCGCACGAGAGGCGCGTCGCCATCGACGGGGACGCGCTGGTGTGGGAGGTGTTCCTCGAAACCGATACGTCCGTGGCGGTATCCGACGGGTGGATCGCCCGGCGGCTCTACGCGCACATCCCCTTCGCCGGAGGCATCGGTGAGGGAGCGGTCGCCCACCACGCGCGCCTGGTCCTTGCGCCGGACTTCCGACGGAGGACGATCGGCGGCACCATCTGCGCCAACGAGGAGCGGTTGTACCGGCGGTGGGGCGTTCGGGAGATCCACCTCCACGCGAAACAGGACGGCCCAACCGTGTGGATTCGCCTGGGGTTCGCACCGCGCGACCCGGAGTCCTTGCTCGCGGAGTTTCGCCGCTGGGCCGCGCGACGGGGGCACGATCCTCACCTGCGAGACTGGGCGGACCTCCCCGGAGAGTTCCTTCGGGGCTATTCTTGGCTTCCCTTGATCAAGGTCCTCCACTGATGCGTGAGACGCTGTCCATTCGCACGGACCTCGAGCACCTCGCCACGATCGAGTGGTGCGAGGGCTCTCTCGTGGTGCACGCCGTGCACCCCGAGTACGAAACGGCCGTGGAACGTTGGCGCCTGCAGGGACTCCTCGAGTGGCTTCCCGAAGGCGAAGCCGTCGTCCCGAGGCACACGCCTTCGTCCGACCGGTTGTTTCTTGGGCGCTTGGAGGCATATCTGCGCACGCACTACCCGGGGCACCACACGGTTCTTCAGGCCACCCCGACCACACCCGTGAAGTCCACCGAGGCAAGGGGGATCGAACTCGGGGACCTCCTGCCGATGGCGGCGGCGGCAGTGCTGACGTTCAGCCTGGTCGGGGGCGGCGCGGGCACGCTAGAGCTTGCCCGTCCAGGGCAGGCGTTTTCTCCGACTCCCACGGGACAGGTGCGGCCTTGAACCCAAAGGTCGCCTACGGGTTCTTTTGCAGCTACGTCCATCCTTCGCAGGATGGCACGATCACGGCCGTGGGTGTCTTCGGGGACGAGTGCCGCATCCCGGCGGCGCCGCCCGTCCGTGTTGATCTCGCGGTGCACTTCTACGTCCGCCAGACGGGCCCGTCCGTGCTCCGGGGCCACATCGAATGGTCGCTTCCCGGGATGCCCGGTCCGACCCTCGTCCCTGTTGCCATTCCAATCGCCGAGTCCCAGCATGCGGCACACGTGAACCTGAACGCCGCGGCGAGTCCATTGATCCAGGATGGGGAAGCCGTCGCGAGGCTCGTGCTGGAGGCGGAGCCTCCGGTCGAGCACGAACTAAGAGTCCGCGTGCGGTTCCTCCCACCCGCGCAGTCGTCCTAGCGCACCATTTCGTAGAGCCACGGCAGGCTGACGTCCATCCGGTAGTCCACATCGGAGTGGTCGTCGTCGAACTCCTCGTAGCGGTGGGCGATCCCGCGGGCCTCGAGCGCCGCGTGGATCATCCGCGCGCCCCAGAGGAGGTGGTACTGGTCCTTGCGACCGCAATCCACGTACACGCCGCGGAGGCTCGCGAGCGCGTCCGCGCGCGCCTCGACCATCCGCACGGGGTCCCAGGCGAGCCAACTCTCCCAGCGCTCCGGCACGAGCCGCCCGGTGGGCCACTCGAAGGGCAGGTGGAAGCCGAGGGGGGCCTCGGGGTCGCCGTCGTAGCTGGCGGCCATGCCCACGGTCATGATGGCGTCGACGTCGTCGCCGGTGAGCTTCTCCTTCGCGTGCAGCGCGGCGAGGAGCTTCGCGACGTCGCCGTCGTGGTCGAGGAGCCGCTTGAGCAGCCGGGGGATCGCCGGGAGGTACACGTACTCCCAGGCCGCGTCGCCGGAGTGACAGGCGATCGCCCCCCAGAAGTCGGGCCGCAGCATCCCGTGGACGAGCGCGCCGTAGCCGCCCGACGATTTTCCGAAGCAAGCGCGGTGGTCGCGGCCGGGAAGGACAGGAAAATTCGCCTCGACGAGCGGCACGACCTCGTCGGTGAGGTAGGTCATGTACCGGCCCGTGCCGGCCGAATCCACGTACTGGTTGCCGCCGTACGCGGTGAAGCAGTCTGGCAGCGCCACGATCACCGGGCCCATCGTCCCGGCCGCGATCAGGCGGTCGAGGCGCTCCGGGAGGTTCTGCCCGAAGGGTCGCCAGTTGGTGTGCGACGCGCCCGACCCGGTGTAGCCCACGAGGTCGACGAGCAGGGGGTAGCGCGTCGCCGGGTCGAAGCCGGGCGGGGTGTAGACGAGCACGTCGCGGCGGGTGGGGTCGCCGGGGCGGTTGCCCGCGAGCACGCGCGAGTCGAGCGGGACGCGGTGGACGGTCCCGGAGGGCCAGGTCGGGCGCTTGAGCATGGGACGCCCTAACGTCCCCGCGCAGCCGTCGGTGTCGTCTCGGGCGAAGCCGGGTTACGCGCTCCCTTCCATGAGCGACCGCCGCGCGATCGTCGTCCTCGCCCTCGGGTCGGTCGCCCTCGCCGGCGGGCTCGCCGCGTGGGTGTGGGAGCGCTCGCCGCCCCCCGAGGCCGGCGCGCGCGCGCGGGCGCCCGTGGCCGCCACCGGCGCCGTCGCGAGCGCGCTGCCGAAGGAGAAGCCCTGCCTCGCCGCGCCCACCCACGCCGGCGAGGACGAGATGGTCGCCTCCGCGGGCCTCGAGCCCGAGGCGGTCCGCGGGGTCATGCGCTCCGCCGTGCAGGGCACGTTGAAGTGCTTCGCCGGCTCGCCGTCGGTCACGATGATGCTCACGCTGAACGTGGCCTGCTCCGGCCGCGTCGCGAAGGTCGACGTCGCCGACGACGGCGGCGCCTCGCCCGAGGTCCAGCGCTGCGTGCAGGACGTGCTCCGCTACGCCGCGTTCCCCGCCCACGCTCTGCCGGACGGCGACAGCTTCGACTACCCGCTCGTCTACAACGCACCGTAGGAGACTCCATGGCCAACGACCTCGTGATCGAGGACCTCGTCGTCGGGACCGGCGCCGAGGCGAAGAGCGGCGCGCGCGTCGACGTGCACTACGTCGGCACGCTCACGGACGGCAAGAAGTTCGACTCCTCGCGCGACCGCGGCCAGCCGTTCGCCTTCAAGCTCGGCGCCGGCCAGGTCATCCAGGGCTGGGACCGCGGCGTCGCCGGCATGAAGGTCGGCGGCAAGCGCAAGCTCACCATCCCGCCCCACCTCGGCTACGGCGACCGCGGCTTCCCCGGCGCCATCCCCCCGCGCGCGACGTTGATCTTCGAGGTGGAGCTGCTGAAGGTGTCGTAGGTCCCTCCCCGCGTGTGGGGAGGGGGGAAAGGGCCGGGAGGGGGGTGTCGAAATTGCCTCCGCGAGACGAAACCCCGTGAGATCGCTGTCCATCGCCCTCCTCGTCGTCCTCTCGCTCGCCTGCGCCGGCGGGCCGAAGGAGATCCGGTCCGCGAGCCCCCCGAAGACCGCGCTGCGCCCGGACGGTCCAATCCTCTACGTCGCCGCGGACGTCGCCCTGGGCGAGGCCCCCGCGCGGTTCTCGGCGCCTCTGCCGGCGAGCCCCACGCCGCCGATCCCGTGGTCGGAGGCGACGCCCCCGCGCGGGCGCGTGGAGGCGCTCGCGTGCGCCGGGGACGCCCCCACCTGGGACGCCGTGCTCGCCGCCGCCTCCGAAGGCACCGTCGACGCTTGGATCGACCTCGTCGAGTTCTGCGACGACCCGGGCCTCTGCGACGTCGTCACGACGCGTCTCCCGACGGAGGCGCGCCCCGCCGCCGGCGCGGTCCTCGTGGGCGCCGCGATCGTCAGCTGCCCCGCGCCCCGGGCGCGCGCCCTGCTCGCCGACCCACTCGCGACGCCGCTCGCCGTCGCCGAGTTCGTGATGGCGCACGGCCCCGGGCCGGAGCAGCCCTGGCTCCCGCGCGTCGCGGCCGCGCTTCCAAAGGAGCCGGAGCCCTGGAGGGCCCGCGTGCTCGCGATGGCCATCGGCGCGGTCGACGGTCCGGCGTCCGCGAAGGCGCTGCTCGACGCGCACACCGCGGCGACCGACCCGATGGCGAGACGCGGAATCGCCGCCGCGATGTACCGCCAGTCCGACCCGCTCGCGAAGACCACGTTCGACGCGATGTGCTCCGCGGAGAAGGACCCGATGTGCGGGGACCTCCACGGCGACGGGTGGGCCGACGACGCGGGCGAGCCCCCGCCGGGCGACCCGCTCGCGACCATCGGCCGGTCGACCTCGTTCGACAGCGAGACCGACCAGTGGCCGAACGAGCACGACGCGCTCCTGCAGCGGCTCGCGCTCCTCGGCGACGCGTCGCTCCGGGGCGTGATCTTCGAGGAGATCCCGCCCGCGGGGGAGGGGGACCTCGTCGTCGACGCGGTGACCGAGGGCGGGAAGGTACGCGAGATGGGCGGCCCCACCGCGGGACTCTACGTCCTGCGTGCCTACGCCGGCGGGAAGCGGTGGGAGGCACACGCCGCTGACCTCGGTGACTGGTACGACCTCGAGGTGACCCTCGGCCTCCTGAACACCGTCGCGAAGGATCTCGCGAGCCCTACTCGATTCGTCGCGCTCGCGACGGGCGACCAGACCGCCACGGTGCTCGCCGCCCCCGAGGAGCGCATTCGCGCCGCAATCGCGAACGGGGAGATCCGGGCCGGCGATGCCGACGACGCGCGTGCGACCGGCAAGGCGTTCGAAGAGAAGGTGCTCAAGCAGTTGGAGGCGGGGGGCATTCCCGATTAGGCGGGCCCATGCTCACGACGCTCCTGCTGTTCGCCCTCTTCGCCTGCGAGAAGAAGGAAGAGACGCCGCCCCCCGCCGAGGCGCCCAAGGCCGACGCCGCCGAGGGCGACGTCCCCGCGCCGCCCGACGTCGCCGCGCCGCCCGCCGACGCGCAGAAGACGGCCTCCGGGCTCGCGTACAAGGTGCTGACGCCCGGCACGGGCACCGCGCACCCGGCGCCGCAGGACACCGTCGAGGTGAACTACACCGGCTGGACCACCGACGGGAAGATGTTCGACAGCTCGACGAAGCGGAAGAAGACCGCGAAGTTCCCGCTGAAGGCCGTCATCCCCGGCTGGACCGAGGGCATGCAGCTCATGGTCGTCGGCGAGAAGACCCGCTTCTGGATCCCGGAGGCGCTCGCCTACGCCGGCAAGCCCGGCAAGCCGCAGGGCATGCTGGTCTTCGACGTCGAGCTCGTGTCGATCAAGGAGGGGCCGAAGCCCATCCCGGCGCCCGAGGACGTCGCCGCCGCGCCCGCCGACGCGAAGAAGACGAAGTCCGGCCTCGCCTACAAGGTGCTCCAGAAGGGCACCGGCAAGGACCACCCGAAGGCCGACTCGCGCGTGACCGTCGACTACACCGGCTGGACCACCGACGGGACCATGTTCGACAGCTCGGTCGCCCGCGGCAAGCCCGCCACCTTCGGCCTCGGCAACGTGATCCCCGGCTGGACCGAGGGCGTGCAGCTCATGGTCGTCGGCGAGAAGACCCGCTTCTGGATCCCGGCCGACCTCGCCTACGGCGAGACGCCCAAGCGCCCCGGCGCGCCCGCCGGCATGCTCGTGTTCGACATCGAGCTCAAGGAGATCGGTGAGGCCGGGCCGGGCCCGCTGGGCGGCGGCCCCGCCGGCAAGGGGCCTCGCCCCGGCCCCGGCAACCCCAAGCGGCCGGCGACCAAGGGCGAGTGATACATCGCGATGTGTCACTGATACATCGCGACACGTATCAGAAGACCACGCCCACCCGTCCCGTCAGGTTCCCGCTCACGACGTTCGTGTAGCCGCCGAGCTCGACGGAGAGGGGGCCCTTGCGCCATCGCCAGCTCCAGCTCGCGGCCGCGGCGACGTAGCCGAGCCGGAAGCGCGTGTGCTCGCCGAGCCGCCAGGTGAAGCCCGCCTCGGCGAGCAGCATGGTGGGGACGAACGACACGTCGTCGCCGAACGCCGCGCCGCCGAACGGCACCGACACGTCGATCGCCACGTCGTAGAAGGCGGTCTCCAGCGCGACGCCGCCGGTGGCGAACGGCTCGCCGGCGAGCCCTCCGGCGACCCACGGGGCCACCCGCAGGCGCTCGCCGTCGAAGGCGACGAGCCGCGCGGTGGCCAGGCCGGCGACCCCGACGTCGCCGGTGGTGAGCGCCCCGGCCCCGCCCGCCGCGGTGAAGGCGAGCCGCTCCGTGGGCGCCCACGCCGCGGAGAGCTCCGCCGCCGCGCCCGCGAGCGGCACGGGGACGTCGACGAAGAAGGGCTCCAGCAGGAGCCATCCGCCGAGGGCGCCTACGGAGACGCGCCCGCTCCCGGCCTCCATCGGCGCGGCGCCGGGCCAGAGGAACCCGCGGCGCGGGTCGGGCTGCTCTTCGGCGAAGGGGGCCCCGTCCACGAGGACCGGCTATCCTGCCGACGTGTTGACCTACGCCTGCGCGCGCGGCCGGGTGGACGTCCACGACGCGTGGACCAGCGCCGAGGTCCGCGCCACGATCGAGCGGATGATCGCCGACTGGGAGCACAAGCTGCCCGCCGGTCGCGACGCCCGCATCGTGATCAAGCCCAACCTCAACAACGACCTCGTCGCGCTCACCGGCAACTGCGTCGACCTCCGCGTGCTCGCCGGGCTCGCCGAGGCCCTGCGCCGCCGCGGCTATCGCGACCTCACCGTCTGCGACGGGAGCAACGTCGGGGTCGACCGGCGGGGCATCGACACGTTCCGCCGCCTGCGCGTCGCGGCGCTCGCCGAGGTCCACGGCGTGCGCGTCGTGAACCTCAACGCCGACACGGGGCGCGAGGTCGTGCTGCACGAGGGGGCCCACCCGCGCATCGCCTCGACCGTGCTCGACGCCGACTTCCTGATCAGCGTGCCGAAGGTGAAGACGCACGCCGAGGCGGGGCTCTCCTGCGCGATGAAGAACTGGGTCGGCATCGCGCGCGGGCAGGACAAGCGCCACATGCACTACGACCTCGGGCGGAACATCTTCGCCCTCAACGAGGTCGTGATGCCCGATCTCATCGTCGTGGACGGCCTCGTCGGCATGGAGGGCAACGGCCCGGGCGACGGCGAGCCCTTCCGCTTCGGCCGGCTCGCCATCTCCGACGACGCGTTCCTCAACGACCTCGTCTTCTGCCGCCTCGTGGACATGCCCTGGCGCGACGTGCCCTACCTCGTGCACGCGATGGGGGCGGGCCGGCTCGACGAGGCGCTCGCCGCCGACGTCGCCGCGAAGCTGCCCGTGCTGCGGCCCATCAAGCGGGCGCCGCCGCGCAGCCGGCTCGCCGAGCTCTCCGAGGCGAAGAGCCTGACGTGGCTCAAGCTCGCGGTGCGGCCCCTCGTCGAGAAGCCCGCGGTCGCCGAGGCCGCCTACAAGCTGAAGATCATCCAGGACGTGTACTCGCGCGAGGACGACACCCTGCGCGTGGTCGGCCGCGCCGCCGAGAAGTGCGGCACCTGCGCCCGCTGCGCCGACTTCTGCCCCACCGGGCTCGCCGTCGACGAGATCGGCGTGCGGCTCGAGGCGCCCGCCTGCGTGCAGTGCCTGTACTGCTGGTGGGTGTGTCCGAAGGACGCCATCGTGCTCGGCGGCGAGGCCCTCGCGATGGCGCGGCAGATCGAGCGGTACAAGCGGGACGTCGAACGGCTGTAGACCGCAGTCGCGACGGCGCGTTAGCTCGGCGTCGTGAATCAGGTCCTGCTCACGGAGCGCCCCCCGGCCGACAGGATGGAGGCCGTCCGCGCGGCGGCGCGCGCGGCGGGGGGGACGGCCGCGCGGGAGAGGCTCGAGCGGATCCTGCGCTCCGAGGAGGCCCTGCCGGCGGTGGTCGCCGAGAGCGCCGATCTCGACGCGATCAAGCGGCTCTCCGACGCCCTGCACGCCGCGGGGGCCTCCGTCGCGACGATGGAGGACGACGACGCGCCCGGCCGCTTCGGCGCCCTCGTGGCCCTTGCCCGCTACCAGCTCGGGCGGCTCCCGGTCGCCGTGCGGATCGGCCTCGGGATGGCGGGCGTGCTCGGGATGTTCGTGGTCGCGGGCGAGCTCGCGTGGACCCTTCACCCGGAGTGGTTCCAGCGCTGGCAGTCCGAGGTCGTGGTGGGGCAGCCGACGCCCGAGCGCGGCTCCGTGGGGCCCACCGGCGACGCGACGGTGGCGCTCGTCGTGCCCGCCGGTGGCGGCGCGGGAGAGGCCCCCGCGGAGGAGGAGCTCGCGGGCGTCCGGCGGCGGGGCGGCGGGGCGGCGCTGCCCGAGGCCGCGGGCGGCGACGTGGAGATCCGCATGGAGACGCGCGGCGGCGGCCTCCCGGGGCTCGACGGGCTGGCGGCGAAGGAGAGGCGCTGGCCCGAGGCGGTCGCCGAGAACGTCCGCGAGGACACCGCGTGGGGCGCGGCGGCGGCGGGGTTCCTGCTCGGCGCGGGGCTCGGGGCGGGCCTGGCGCTCGCGTGGCGCGCGAGCCCGCGAGGCACGCTGGCGCGCAAGGGCGCCGCGATCGTCGGCGTCGGCGCGGTCGCCGCGGGGCTCGCCGGCGCGGGCGGCAAGGCCACGGTGATCCAGCGCGAGGTCGAGGCCGAGCGACAGGAGGCCGCCGCGCGCGCCGCCGCGCAGACCGCGCCCCCCCCTTCGCCCGAGCGGGGCCCCTTCGCGAAGCTGCTGGCGAGGCAGGGAGGCGGCGAGCCCGCGTCGGCCTGCGCGAAGGACCTGCCGAAGTTCGCGGGCCTCGTCTGCGAGTTCCGGGAGATGACGGCCCGCGACGCGGGGGCGGTCCGGCCGGACGCGGTCCTCGCGCCGGAGGATGCCGTCGCCACGCCGGAGGACGGCGCGGGCGAGGCCACCACCCCTACGGTCGCGGGCGAGGCGCCCACCCCCACCGGTGCGGGCGAGACGCCCACGCCCGCGGTCGCCACGGATCCGCCGGCCGAACAGGCGCCCACGCCCGGGGCAACCGCGGATGGGCCCGAAGCCGGTGGCGGCGCGGGTCCTGCCGTGTCGGCCCGTCCGCGTGGGGGCGGGCGTTCCGCCCGTCCCTCTCCCCCCACCGAAGCCCCGCCCTCCACCCCTGGCGACACGCTTGTCCTCGCCGCCCCCGGGGGCCCACCCGCGCCCGCCCGCTCGACGCCCGAGCCGAAGCCCGGCCTCGACGGCCTCGCGGGCGCGTTGCTCGGGCTCTTCGCCGGCGCCCTCGGCGCCCTCGCCGTCCGGAGGTCGGGATGATGCTCCTCGCCGTCGCCCTCTTCGCCCAGGACGAGGTCGCCGAGAAGTCCGACGTCGACGCCTCGCCCTACCTCGAGGCGCTCGCCGACCGCTTCCGCGCCTGCCTCGCCGAGGAGGGCACCGTCTCCACCGCGGAGGACGCCGCCGCCATCGACGAGGCGCTCGCCGTCGTGGGCCCCGCCATCCGCTACGGCGGCACGAGCTGCACCGCGAGCGCCGACGTGGTCGCCACATGCGCCGCGGAGATCCGCGCGTCGAGCTGCGACGACGTCCACGCCGCGATCGCCGCCGTGCTCGACGGGCGGCTCGGCGGGCCGAACCCCACGTGGGCCACCGCCTACTCGGGGGCCCTGCGCGAGCGCGTCGGAACCTGCTTCGCCGGCGAGGTCGGGCGCGCGCCCACCGAGGCGGAGGAGGCCGACCTCGCGACGTTCCAGAACGTCGCCGGGCTCACGCTGTCGATGCTGGCCCAGGCCTGCCCGGTCGACGAGGCGAAGGCCACGACCTGCACCGCGGCGATCTCGGCGACCTCCTGCGCGGACGTCGCCGCCTACATCGCGACCGCGGGCGAGCAGACCGAGCTCATGGTCCGCTCGTTCGTGTCTGGGTGCGAGGGCTTCCTCGACTGCGGCGGCGATTAGCGCGTCTCGGGCTCACCCGTGTACACGGCCGGCGCGACGAAGCGGGCCTCCGGCAGGCGCTCGAAGAGGCTCGGGTAGTCGGCCGGGCGGAGCTCGCCGAGGCGCCGGGTCGCCCACTCCGTGTTGTGGTCGAAGTGGTCGAGCGCGCGGGAGCGGTCGACCGCGAGCGCGTAGGCCTGGGTCGCGCGTTCGGTCTGCATCCAGGCGAGGTCCTCGAGCTCCTGGACGTAGATCTCGCGCTGCTCGGGCGTCAGCCACGGCGGGACGTACGACGCGCGGATCGTCTCGGCGAGGTTCTCGTAGGCCGCCCCCATGCGCGCGAGGGCCGCGAGCCCCCACGTCGCCGATCCGGTGTCGATCACCGCCGTGTAGGTGGCCTCGAGCTCGCCGATGGTGCGCACCTTCGCGGCGGTCTGGTCGGACAGCAGGCGCTGCATCGCCGGGCGGGACATGTCGCGGCCGCCCGGGCCGTCGATCGCCATCGCGATGAACGCGCTGTAGCGCGGCTCGGCGAGGCGCCAGCGCATCTCGGCCGCGTACTCGACGGCGAGCTGGCCGCGGTCGCCGCCGGCGTCGTACCAGGCGAGCGCGTCGGTGTAGAGCGCGAGGGCCTTCGGGCCGTCGGCGAGGCGGGCCTCGTGGAGGCGGGCGAACATGAGCTCGTCGACGGTGCCGTCGGGGCGGGCCCGGAACTTCTGGTAGAGCGCCGCGGCCTCGGCGAGCCGGCCGTGTTGCTCCAGGATCTGACCGATGCCCAGCGTCACGCGGGCGACGTCCGGGCGGTCGGGCCAGCGCGCGACGTACTGCTGGTAGTCGCGGACGGCAACCTCCCAGTCGCCCAGCGCCGCGCGGAACACGGCCGCCGAGTAGAGCGCGTCCGGCGCGGACGCGTGCCCGGGCGCCTTCGCCGCGAGCGCCTCGTACCAGCCGGCCGCCTCCTCGAAGCGCGCGAGCGACTCGTACCCGAACGCGAGCGCCGCGACGCCGTCCGCCCAGAACCGCGACCCGGGGAACCGCGTCGCGAGGGTGTGTCGCGCGTCGACCGCCTCGGCGAAGCGCCCGGCCGCGTGCAGGTGCGCGCCGGCGTTGTGCAACGCCAGGTCCGCGTTCTTCGACGCGGGGAACTCGCGCCAGAAGGCGAGGTACGCCTCTCCCGCGCGGGCGTCGTCGCCGTCCCGCGCGAAGCCCACCTCGACGAGCTTCAGCGACGCGTTCTCGTAGATCGTCCGGACGTCCTGCTTGAACGCCGCGGACCCGAGATCCGCCTGCTGGTGGTAGAAGCGCGCGTTGTCGCGCAGCGCCTCCCAATTCTCCGTGAGCGCGAAGCTGTCGAGGATGAGGTTGGCCGCCTGCTCGGCCTCTCGGGCACGCGGGTCCATGGCGATGACGCGGTTGAAGCGCGCCGACGCCTCCTCGAATTGGTTGGCGTGGTAGAGTAGCCAACCCGACTCGTACAACGCGCTCTGAGTCTTCGGCCCCGGGTACAGCGTCGTGAGCTGGTCGAGGGCCGCGAGCTGGTTCTCCTCCCACTCGCCGAGGGGCACCGGCGCCTTGCCCGCGGCGGGGGGCCGCGGCGAACGCCGGACCATCTCCTCGGCCGCGAACACGGCCGACTCGGCGCAGAACTGCGAGTGGCGCCCCTTCGGGTCCATCGCGACGACCGCCATGTACTGGTCGTAGGCCGCGTCGAACTTCCGGGTGGCGTACAGGAGCTCCGCGTAGCCGTAGCGCACGTCGTAGGTGTTGCGCGCGCTAGGGAAGTCCTCGAGGTAGGTGGCGTACGCGCGCTCCGCGAGCCCGTACACGCGCGTCGCCTGCGCCCCGCGGAGCTTGCGCGCCTCCTGGTGCCACGCCACCGCGACCGCCCGCAGGCGCTCCTCGAGCAGGGTGGGCGCGGCGTCGAGCGCGTCCTTCCGCGTGGCGTTCGCACGGTGCCAGGCGCCGCCGGCGGCGTAGGTGTCCCGCGCGCGGGCGAGCTCGGCGAGGGCGTCCTCCTTGCGATCCATCGCGACGAGGGCGCGCACGATCCCGTCGGCGAACCGCGGCGCGGAGGGGTGGCTCGGGTCCGCCGCGAGGAGCCTGCGGAGGGCGACCACGGCCTCGTCCTGGCGGCCCTGCTGCACGTACACGGCGGCGACGCGCTCGTAGAAGTCGCCGCGCAGGTCGGGGCGGTCGATGCGGGCGAGCACGCGCTCGACGGCGTCGTCCGTGCGCAGCTCCGCCACGAACGCGGGGAGGTCCTTCAGCGCCTCCTCTTCGAGCACGACCGGCCCCTCGGCCCGCACCACCGCGACGAGCTTGTCGACGCCCGTCTCGTGCTCGCCGACGTTGTAGTAGCACCAGGCGAGCTTGTAGTTGGCGAACGCCGCCTTGTGGTAGTCGGGCCAGGCCGCCGCGCGCTCGTACGCGGCGATGGCCTTCGCCGGCGAGCCCGCGTCGAAGTGGTGCTCGCCGAGGAGCACGAAGGCGTCGGGCGCGAAGCGGCTCGTGGGGTAGCTGCGGACGAGGCGCGTGAGCTCGGTGGCCGCGTCCTCGTGGCGGTCCACCTCGCGGAGCGACTGCCCGAGGTAGAAGCTGGCCTCGTCCGCGCGGGCGTACGTCGGCCAGCTGGCGAGGAGGGTGCGGTAGAGCTTGATGGCGCGCTCGTGCCAGTCGCGGGCCGCGCGCAGGTCTTCGTTGTCCCGGATCGTGTCGGGGTCGCAGCCCGGGGTGTCGAAGCACCGGTCCTTGTCCTCGCCGAGCCTCCTCATGCCGCGGAGCTGGGCGTAGCGGGCCATGTCCACGTAGAGGTCGGCGAGGCGCAGGAGCACCTCGGCCTTGCGCTCGCCGTCCACGGTGCCGCCGATCCCCTTGAGGCGGGAGATCGCCTCGAGCGTGCTGGTCTCCGCGGCCTCGTCGAGCCGGGCTTCCTCGCTCACCTGCTCGACGCTCAGGCGCTTGGCGGGGGCGGCGTGGGCGGTGCCGAGCGAAATCGCAATCACGATGCTGCCGATCAGACCGAGGCTCATGGGGGAGACTCCACGGGCGTTCGTGCGGGGTGTGTCCTCCGCGCGCGTGTGTGCCAGTGAAGACCGTAGACGCGGAGGCGCGGGAGGGGCAACAACTTCTTGGCGTGCGCCCGCGCGGACGCGCGTCAGAGCCACTTCTGGAGGCGCTTCCTCATCACGGCGACGGCGTCGTCGCGGATGTCGATCAGGGTGGCGTGGCGGCCGAGCTTCGCCGCCGCCTCGCCGAGGGTGCCGCTGCCCGCGAAGAAGTCGAGCAGGCGGTCGCCGGGGTTGGAGTGTACGCGGACGATGCGTTCGACGATCGCGAGGGGTTTCTGGGTTGGGTACCCGGTCTTCTCCCTGCCGTTGGGGCTGACGATGGTGTTCCACCACGTGTCGGTGGGCGTCTTTCCGCGCGCCGCCTTCTCCGGCCCCACGAGGCCGGGGGCCATGTAGGGGATGCGGTCGATGTCGTCGTAGCGGAAGGTGTAGCGCTTCGGGTCCTTGACGTACCAGAGGAGGTTGTCGTGTTTGGGCGACCAGCGTTTGGTGGCACGCGCGCCGTAGTCGTAGGCCCAGACGATCTCGTTGACGAAGTGGTCGCGCCCGAAGATCTGGTCGAGGAGGACCTTCGCGTAGTGGACCTCGCGGTAGTCGAGGTGGAGGAAGAAGCTCCCGGTCGGGGCGAGCAGCCGGTGCGCGTGGACGAGGCGGGGCTCGAGGAAGGCGAGGTAGTCGTCGAACGCGTCGTCGAACGACCGAGTGCCGAGGCGGATCGTGCGGTAGCGCTTTCCCTGGAAGCCCGTGCGGTCGCCGCCCGTGTCGTCGCGCACCGTGCGGACCCGGGTGCGGGCCTGTGGCTTGCCGGTGTTGAAGGGGGGGTCGACGTAGATGAGGTCGAAGGCGCCGTCGGGCAGCCGCGGGAGCACGTCGGCGTTGTCGGCGTGGACGATCTCGATGCTCACCGACCTGGGATAACGCGGCGGGCGTCGTGGTAGACTGCCGACGCCCCGGGAGTCCGTCCGCATGTTCCTCGCGCAGCTGGCCGCGTGCCTCGTCAACACGGACCTCTACGAGTCGCGCAAGGCCGAGCTCACCGCCGCGGGCGACTGCGACGACCTCTGGTACGCGGACGAAGACGGCGACGGGTACGGCGCGGGCGAGGGGACCGCGGGCTGCGAAGGGCCGGCGGGGTG
>JBMOQZ010000103.1:0-21748 GCA_049322475.1 Myxococcota bacterium
GGAAACACCCAGGCGCCGGTCGAGCTCGTAGATGGCAACCGCCCGGTAGAGCGCCGGGGCGGAGGTGCCGTCGGGCGCGTCCTTGTCGTCCTCGAAGCGCGCGGCGAGCTTCCGCAGGGAGGCGTCCTTCTGGCCGCGCGAGCGGAACGCCTCCACGTCCCCGCCGTAGAACCGCTCGAAGATGACCCGGCCGATCTCGACATGGACGCGCACGTCCCCGTCCCGCGCGATCGTGCGCACGGACTGGTACACCTCGGCGATCATTTCGTCGGGAACAGGCGCGGGCACGAGCTCGGGCACGGTGGCGAGGGTCGCGTCGGTGGAAGCGGATGCGGCGGCGCGGCGGGGCATCGGGATTCTCCGCGCGTTGTCTTACCACAGCAGAACGACCGTGAGCGCCTCCCCGCGTTTTCCTCAAAGGACCCGCCTGATGCCGCGTGGCTCGCTCTCCGCGTCGTCCAGTCGTGCGGAGCGGAGCGCCCCATCCTCCCCGCGCACGTAGACCTCGACGCCGGTTCGAAGGAGCCCCTTGAGCGTCCACCAGACGACGTAGACCGGCCCCCGGTACAGCTCGCTGCGGTACTCGAAGCAGGCCGTAGCCGCCGCGTCGCGCAGCGACCGGAGGGCGGTCGCGGTCGGGCAGGACAGGCACCCCTCGCGGATATTGCACTCCGCGATCTCACGGAGCTCCCTGACGGTCAGAGGCCGGCAATCCATAGGCGAATACTTCTGGAAGATTACTAGCCTTCCGACTGCTTGGTCAAAGAGCGCCTGAGAGGGGCCGTGCCACACTGCTCCGGAGGGGTCCGGCTGCACGGCGTACGCCCTCCCGCCCACGGCTGACGTCACGACCGCTGCATACGCCCGAGCTCCTCCCGCGCCGCCCGCAGCCGTACGTAGACCACACGCATCTGCGCGAGCGCGTCCTCCATGCCGGCGAGGTCCCCGGCGGTCATCGCCGCGGTCATTCGGTCCATCGCGCGGGTGGGGTCCTCGCCCGCGGCGAGGAATCGCTCGATCGCCTCGTGGAGATTCTCAGGCACCGACGGCATCGGCGCTCCCGCTGACGAGGAGGCCGTACCCTGCCGGTCGTGCTCGCCCACGGGCAGGTAAGCGTGACGTCACCGGGCCGCCGGTGGTCTGCCGAGCTTCGCCGCGCCTACCTTCGAGCGATGCCGCGTCGACCACTGGTCCTTCTCGTCGAAGACGATCCCGATGACGAGCTCCTCGCCCTGCGCGCGCTCGGGAACGCGAACATCCCGCACGAGGTCGTGGTCTGCCGGAGCGGGCAGGAGGCCGTCGACTACCTGTGCGGCCCCGGGTGCCCCGCGAGCCTCGGCCCGGATCGCGTGCCGGCCCTCGTCCTCCTCGACCTCAAGATGCCCGGGATGGGCGGCTTCGAGGTGCTCAAGCGCGTCCGATGCGACGGGGTGGCCCGGTACGTGCCCATCGTCATCGCCTCGAGCTCCGACGAGCCCGCCGACGTCCATCGGGCGTGCGCGCTCGGCGCGAACGCCTACGTGCGGAAGACCGCCGACCCCGCGGGCAAGGTCGCGCGCGCCTCCGCGGTGCTCCGCTTCTGGCTCGAGGTCAACGTCTGGGACCGCAGCCGGATCAGCGACCCCTGATGGCCGCGTGGGGCCTCCACCGCGGCGGATCGTCCGGATCAGCGGTGACTTCGCTGACGTACGGACGGTTGGGCCACCCCGGGCAGGGAGCGCGGCCCTCCGCAGATGATGTCTGAGCAGAGGGCCGCGGCGGGCGGCACCGTTCTGGGGGCCGCCCGCCGCATGCGGGAGGAGCCAGCGCTCCCGCACGCACGGGAGAGATAACCGGGCGCGCTGCGCCTGCACGGGATGGTGGACGCCCCGCAGCCAGGTGTGCGCGGCCACACAGGCCAGGCGTGGGAATTCACCCCATTGCCAGCCGCGACTCGCGAAGACGCGCGACCAGCCGCACGACCTCTTCGAGGTCGAAGGGCTTGGGCACGAAGCCCCACGCCCCCTCGCCGACGAGCGCGGCACGGACTCTCGGGGAGCAGTGGGCTGACATCATGACGACAGGCGTCCCGGGGCGCACGCCGCGGAACTCGCGCAGGAGGTCCCGCCCCGCCACGTCGGGCAGGTCGAGATCGAGGAGGACGCCGTCGCAGCCTTCCCGGAAGCGCCGGCGGCCCGTGTGTACGTCCTCGGCTTCGACGACGCGACAGCCCTCCTCGGCGAGGCGTTCACCGACCGCCCAGCGGATGAGGAACTCGCCCTCGACGACGAGGAGGGTGAACGGGTCCATGTCCTCCTGCAAGCAACGACCGTGCCATTCGACGGACTGTTCCGCCCATGCTCGCTGGCACCGTCGGGCCGAGCCCCCTGGCGTCGTCAGGATCTCGGGTTCTCGCCGCCTCCCCGACCGCTGCCCGCGGGGCATGCGCTCCTCGCGCTCGGAGAACTGCCGGCGCAAGGCGCGGATCCGAAGCAGGAGCGCGTCGTAGCGGTCCATCGACCTCCGAGACTGCGGCACGTCCTGCCGGGCGCGGGCGTCGATCGCCGCATCGAGCGCCGCGTACGCCTCCCTGTGAACTGCGCTCTCGCACACGCGCCATGTGCCCAGGCTCGGAGCGACCATCGACGAGCCGCGTCGCGAGAGCGGGAAGTGGGCGCACGTCCCTGACCCCGGGCGCGGTGTTTACGGATGGGGTTCTTCACGGTGCTTCTGGTGGAGGAACTCGCGCCCATGACCTTCCCCCACCTCCCGACCGTCCTCCTCGTCGAGGACAGCGCCGACGACGTCGCCTTCGCGCGTATGGCGCTCGGGCGCGTCGGACATCCTCACGAGCTCCACGTCGTGCGGGACGGCGCGGAGGCCATCGACTACCTCCGCCACGAGGACCGGCGGGCGCGGCCGCCGGCATTCGTCCTCCTCGACCTCAAGCTCCCCAAGCTCGACGGGAAGGCGGTGTTGCGCGAGCTCCGGGGATCGCCCTGGACGTCCCGGGTGCCGACCGCGGTCCTGACGTCCTCGGACATGCCGCAGGACGTCATCGACGCCTACACGCTGGGCGCGAACTCCTACCTGCGCAAGCCGGTCGACTACGAGGAGTTCGTGCGCAGCGCGACGCTCCTCGTCGACTACTGGCTTCGCCTCAACGTGCCGCCTGGGCACGCCCACGCCGAAGCAACCGGACGCCATCTGCCGCCCGCAGGCATCTCGGGCGCTCGGGAGGGGCATGCGCGCGTCGCCCGGTCGTCGTCCGCTTCCCCCGCGCGGACGCCCGCCATCCTCGTCATCGACGCCCACCAGGACCATCGGCAGTCGACGATAGCGGCGTTGCGGGAGGTCGCGGGCACGTCGCCGGTCGTCGCGCTCGCCTCCGTGGAAGAGACCGCGGAGTTCCTGCAATCCGTCGTGGGGCCGCCCCCGCACATCGCGGTCGATCACCCCCGCCTCGTCCTCGTGTCGCCCGAGATGCCCGGCGGAGACGGCCGCGACGTCGTCCAGGCGATCCGCTACCGCCTCGACCACCACGTCGTCGTCGTGTGCTTCGCCCGTGCGCCCTCGCCGGCGCTCGTGAGCGAGTGCTACCGCCTCAAGGTGAACAGCGTCGTCGGCAAGCCGGCGGACCCCGCGGCGTTCCAGGAGACCGTGCACCTCATGGGGCGCTACTGGATCGGGCTCAACGAGCTGCCCCCACACCCGAGGGAGGCCGTGCCCGCGGTCGGGCATCCGGGGTAGCCGCTGCGACCGGCGCGACAGGCCCCGAGCTCCGAAACGACCCTGAGAGTTCCCGGGCCCAGGCGGCACACAGGTTCTCGACAAGGAGGTTTCTCGTGCCCGAGGAGCAGCGCGCGCTCGTCGTCGACGACGACCCGGTTAGCCGCCAATTCGTCGCGGACACCCTGACCCGCCACGGCATCCGCGCATACGCGTCCGCGGACGCCGAGGCCGGGCTCGCCTCCTTCGCCCGGAACGGCCCGTTCGACCTCCTCGTCGTCGACCTCCTCCTGCCGGGCGTGCGCGGCACGCAGATGGTGCGCGAGCTCGAGAAGACCCACACGGGTCTGCGCGTGCTCTACGTCTCCGCCCGCGCAACTGCGCCACCGTCGCTCGGCCCCTGTCAACGCTTCCTCGCGAAGCCCTTCACGACCGGCGAGCTCATGGCCGAGGTGCGCACACTCCTCCCGCGATGACCGCCCCGGCGGGTCAGGGAGGACCGGCACCGCCCGGCGAGGCGCCGAGGAAAAAAACCGGAAGCGCCGGGTCGAGCGTCCGGCTCGTGCGCCGACCCTCCCCCGAAGACCGGCGCGTCGGGGCGGGCGGGGGTGCGGACCCGCCGAGCCGTCGGAGGGGTGTAGGATCCCCGGCATGGCGCGCATCCTGGTTGTGGACGATGATCGGGCGGTTCTTGAAATCACGAGCGAGCTTCTCGCAGCGTGCGGCCACCGCGTGCTCGCGACGGGTTCGCCCGAGCGGGCGCTCCGGGCGCTCGAAGGGGGCGAGGTTGTCGACCTCCTCGTCACCGACGTCCGCATGCCGGTCCTCACCGGGCCGCAGCTCGCCGCGCATGCGCGCGAGCTCCTTCCCGGGCTCTCCGTCCTCTTCATGAGCGGGGCGGACACCGTGGCGCCGGGCGAGGCGTTCATCGCCAAGCCCTTCACCCTCGAGCGTCTCCTTGACGCGGTGCACGGCCTCCTGCGGGGACGTGGGCTCGACGCGCCCGTCGGACACACGCTCGGCATCCGCCACCTGACGCCGGCCCTGCTCTGACGATCCGCCTCGCACGCCACCCGGAATGACCTTCCATCCCGCGTTCCTCGCCTGCGACGCGCCCGTGCAGCGCTGCCTCCTCGACGCCGACAAGGTCGACCTGCGGTGGAGCGGCTGCGACGACCACAACCCGACCCGGCACTACCGGGCGCGCATCCAGCGGACGCCCGGAAGAACCCGCGTCGCGGTCTACCTGACCTGGCGGCGGTCGCGCAAGGCTGCGCCCGTGCCGCTCGGCGTGTTCGTCCTCCACCTCGGGCCGCTCCTCGACGGGGGCTATGTGCGCGAAGAGGGCGGCGGTCGGGTGGTCGGGGTGCGCATCGTGCACGAGCGATAGACCGGCTGCGTGGCGATCGCCCTCAACGACCGCGCGCCGCGGCTCGTGTTCGGGCGCTTCCGGCTGGTACCTCCGCATCTCGAGGTCCTCGCCGGAGGAGCCGCCGACGTCCACCGCGCGCGATGACCGGCACCTTTCACTGGGCGAAGGGGATCGTCGCCTGTAGGCGCCGGGGCCGAAACGCCAGCCGAACCCGCACCCGACCAGCTTCGGGCGACACGGCGACTGGTTCCAAGCCAACAGGCGGGTAACCGCGCAACATGTGGCGCGGGAAGTGAGAAATCGCCCCCAGCCGGTTCCACAGGGCTCGCCGGACGGCCCGGTGTCGCCGTTTGGGACGGACCACGCCACGGCGACCCCCCGGGTTCGTCCCCGCCGCAGACGCCCGACCTACCGCCCCATGAGGCGGCCCACCTCGGCGAGGAACTCCTCTCGCGTGAACGGCCGGGAAAGAAAAGCGCGACGGGCCGAGAGGATGGGCGGCACCTCGTCTGCGCTCACGAAGAGGACCCGCACCTCCGGCTGCCTGAGGGACAGGGCGTCCACGAGCTCGACCCCGCCCATCCCGGGCACGTGGAGCTCCGTGACGACGACCTGGAAGGGCGCGTACAGGAGGTGGAGCGCGAGGGCGGAACGCACGTCGTCCGCCGCGTGGACTTCGAATCCCGCGCCGGCGAGGGCGTCCACAACGGACGCGCGACGGACCGGGTCGTCGTCCACGACGAGCGCGCGCGGGGACACGAGCTGCATATGCAGGGCAGTGCCGGCTGGACTCCCCGGCTATCAGAGTACGTTAGGAGGCGGCGAGACCGACGCGACAGCTGGTAGAGCCGACGGGCAAGCCGGCGCCGCATTTCTCAGAGCAGCCAGTCCTTGCAGAAGTACCAGGCGAACGACGCCTCGGCGTCCGGGACGAACACGAACTTGAACCGGTCGTCCCTTCCTCCGGCCTTGAGCTCAGACTTCGCCACCCAGTTGTACGTGACGTCCATCGAGTGGCCGTAGTGCCACTCGGGGTCGTTGTTCGTCGCCCACCAGAACTCGACGGTGCCGACGTGCGCGGTGTCGGGGGCGTTCGTGAGCTCCCCCACGAAGAGCGCCCCGTGAATGCCCGCGTCCTGCGGGAAAAACTGCACTTCGAAAGGATCGGCGCTCGACGCGCTCTCGAACCGGGTGCTCGCAGCCTGATCCAGACGGGGACAGGTCGGCGGGCCGTGCGACTTGCCGGAAGCGGACGGGGCCGCGACGCTCTGCGCGCACGAGAGAAGGAGGACGATGAGCATGCCTGTTTGGGTAGTGCTCGCTCGGGATTCGTCAAGTCAGGCTTGAAAGAGCAAAAAGGACCACCAGGAGCTGCAACGCCCATCCGGCGCCACCGAGGGCCGGCGCGAGGCGCGTCGGCTCCAGAGGACGTGTCCGCGCGAGGGCGAGGCCAACCCCCCAAAGGATGACCCCCAAGGAAAGCGCGGCCGCTGGCGCAATGCCCACCGCGGGCACCGCGGCGAAGGCCACAACGGCGGTCGCGGAGACCACGACAGCGATCCACGAATGCGCCTCCGAACGCTCGTTCGCAAGAATCACGGCGACCCCGATCAGGCCTGCAGCGAGGGCGACGAACACATCGAGCCGATGTTCGAGGAGACCCGCGCCGAGAGCAGCAATAAAGATGGCTGCGAGCGCGGCGCGGGGAGTGGGACTGAGCGCAGAGAGGACGGATGGTCTCATACGGTACGAAGTTATTTCTCTTGAAGCCTGTATTTTCGCATGCGTGCCCATCGGCACGCAAGCAAACGCACTCTTGCTTGAGGCAACGTCCCGGTCGGGCACTCGCCGGAACGCGAGCCGGCTGCCCTCGCGGCGTCATAGCGCCGTTTAAGTAGGTTGACCGGTGTAACCGCAGTGGCGGAACCAGCCGTCCGCGTCGTCAGGCGTGATCATTTCACGGGCCATCGCGATGGCCGTGTTGAGGGCCTCGACGGTGCGGGCCGCCGCCGTGCGTAAGAAGCCCTTCACCTTCGACCACGCGAGCTCGATCGGGTTGAGGTCCGGCGAGTACGGCGGCAGGTAGATCGCCTTTGCACCGCGGCGAGCGAGGATCTCGTGCACGCGCGGATCCTTGTGGGCGCCAGCGTTGTCCATGACCACCAGGTCGCCGGGCAGGAGCTTCGGAGCGAGGACCTGCTCGAGGAAGGCCGCGTAGACATCGCCGTCCGTCCCGCCCTCGATCGTCATGACGGCGTCCAGCCCGTTGAGCGTGAGGGCGCCGAGGATCGTGGTGACCGCGCCGCGATTGCGGGGTGCCCTGTCGGAAGTGCGTTCCCCGCGAGGCGCCCGCGCGTACTCGCGAGCCATCGCGATCGTGGACCCGGCCTCATCGATGAACACGAGTCGAGCAGGGTCTACCTTCGGCGCCCACTCGGCCCACTTTGCACGAAGATCGCGGACACGCGGGGTGTCGGCTTCTGTGGCGACGAGGCACTTTTTTTTCGAGTCCAGCCCAGGATCGCGATGGCGCGACTGATCGTCGAGGCGCTCACGTAGATCCCCGTCCGCTCCGCCATGAGGACCGCCAACTCATCGTTGGTGGCGTCACGGTTCTGGCTGAGCAGCTCCTCCAGCACCGCCATGCTCGCCATCTCGAACTTCGGCGCCGGACCGTGCCGGTAGTCCGTGCGCGGCTCGACGTTCCCCGTCTCGCGCTCGCGGCGAAGCCAGCGACGCACCGAGGCCTCGCCCACACCGAACCTCGCGGCAATCTCCACCTGCGTGCCTTCCCCGCGATGGTAGGCAGAAAGGACCCTTTGCCGAAGGTCGACTGAAAGCGCTTTGCCCATCTTCTCTCCGATGGGCGGCTAATTACACGTCCAACGCCTGAGATCCAGGCACTCGCACGGCGCTATCAGACCCCGAGCGGCACGCACGGAAACGCAAAATCGTGGATGGCACCCAGAAGGGGCGACGAGACCCAGCCGGGCGAGACACCATCCGCGCGCACCCACCAGCCATAGAGACCACCCGCGCGGCTGACGACGATGGCCTCGCAGTCGGTAGGCGGGTTGTAGCTGGCGGGGACGTGGACGCGGCGGCTCTCCTCGCCGGGCAGAGGGCCGTAGTTGACGACGCGCACGAGTACCTCCACACACAGGGTACCGCCCGCGTGCGCTGGCGAACAGCGCCGGGCGGGTGGTCGGGGGCCCTTCGACTGCCGTCGACGAAGGTACGGGCGCCGGTCCGCCCGCGGGGACGGCCAGGCGCCGGCCTTCTTCCTCTACTTCACCTCGACCATCACGAGCTTCGCCGGGTCGACCGCTTCCTTCTCGACGTCCACCGCGGCGAGGACCGCCTGCGCGCTCTCGAGGGCGAGCTTGTCGAGCACCGCCGCCGCGAGCTGGTCCTCGCTCTTGAGGTCCCGCTTCGCCTTCGCGAGGTCGAGGAGGTCGTCCTCGACGCGGACGTCGCCCCGGTGGCCCTTGCGGACCGGGGTGACCTGGTTGCCGTTCAGGGTGAAGCTGTCCGCGTAGTGGACGGCGTCCTCAAAGGCGGCTTCGAGGGGGAGCGTCACGAGCTGCTCACCGGTCTTCACGTCGACGATCCGCGCCGTGCCCGCGACCCGCACCGCGATGCGTCCGCTCCGCTCGACGTACTTCACGGTGACGGGCGTCTCGCACACCGTCTTGACCGTCTTCCCGTCGCTCGTCGTCTTCTCGCAGTCGTAGGGCTGGGTGGCGGCGGTGGCCTTCGGCGTGCTCGCGAGCCCGGGCTTGTCGAGCTTCACCTGCGTGAGCTTCCCCATGACGAGGTAGCGCACGCCCCGGAGCTTCGAGGTCGCGCCCGAGGCGAGGCCCGACGCGGAGATCCCCTGCTCGGCGAGCACGGCGTCAAGGGAGGCACGCTCCATGAGGCGGACGAACTCCGAGGCCCCGGCACGCACCTTCCCGCCGATCTGGTCGGCGAGCGTGTCGCCGAGCGCCATCCCCGCGAGGTTCGTGCCGGTCGGGTTCTCGAAGGGCAGGATCGCGACCGGGGTGACCGCGCACTCCTCGGCGGCGGCGAGGTCCGCCTGCACCTTGTCAGCCCCGAGGAACTCGCCGGCTCGGCGGAGGTCCTTGACCGACTGCCGGCAGCGATCCGCGCCGAGGAAGTACTTCCCGAGCGAGGCGTAGAGCACGCCCGCGCGTGTGCTCGCGTCCTTGTAGCCCTTGCCGGCCGCGTCGGTCGCGGCGGCGAAGTGCTCGGCAGCGACCCGGTAGCGGTTCCCCTTGAGGTCGTCCTCGGCCCACGCGTAGTAGGCTAGGGCGATCTTCTCCTTCGTGTCCTTGTAGCCGCGCTTGAACTCCTGGGCGGCCTTGTAGAAGTGGATGGCGTTCTCGAAGGCGCGCTCGGCGAGCTGCTTTTCCGCCTTCTGGTACTGCTGCTCGGCGGAGGAGTTCTCCATCTCCTCGATCTTCGCCTCGACGTGGATGACGTCGAAGGTGAGGGCGTCGTACTCCCGCAGGTCGTCGAGGAGGACGTCGATCTCCCGGTACTCCGTGAGGGCCTTCGGGAAGTTCTGGCCCTCCTCCGCGCGCTGCGCGAGCCCGAGCTTCTCCTCGTAGGCTGCCTTCGCGACCGCCACGAGCGCCTCCCGGGCCTTCTTGTGCTTCTCGTTCTCCCCGAGCGCGGAGAGGTAGCGTTCGGCGGCGAGGTACTCCTGTCCGTCCTCGTCGAAGTACTTGCCTTCCTTGTAGTACTTCGCGGCCGGGCAGCCGGAGAGGACGAGGAGGGCGAGGACGCCGGCGAGGGCGCGGGAGACGGGGTTCGTGAGGATGGCGGGGGCGAACACGGTGGACTCCGAAGCGAGAGGGTTGTCCCCATCCCGGACTCGTCGCGCGTTCCTCGCTGCCGTACGCTTCCTGCGACAGGCCTCGCGGACGCCCGGGAACCCGGGGAAGGGCGCACCATCGTACGAAGCGCGCCCCCGCTACGATCCGCGCGAGCCGACGTCCTATGATCCCCGCACCCGACCTCCTCCACGCCTTCCTGCGCCACCTCGCCGAGGACGAGCGCAAGGCGGCCTCCACGGTCGCCGGCTACCGCGCCGAGCTCGAGCTCCTCGTCCGAAGAGGGGTCGCGCTCGTGCCGGAGGCGCTCGGCGCCCACCTGACCTGGCTGCCGGACGGCGCTCCCGTGGCCGCCACCACCCGGAACCGCCGCCTCTCGATCCTCCGCGCGTTCGTGCGGTGGCTGCTTGCGCGTGGCGAGCTCGCGGCCGACCCCCTTGCCGGCATCCGGCGGGCGAAGGTGCCGCGGCGCCACCGGTCCGCGCTCACGGCCGCGGACCTCGAGCGCGTGGTCGGCGTCCTCCTCGCCGAGCCCCCAAGCTGGCGGCGCACCCGCGACGGCACGCTGCTCCTCCTCTTCTTCTACACGGGCCTGCGGCTCGCGGAGGCGCACCGCCTCGACGTCGACCAGGTCGATCTCGCCGGTGGCGTGCTTCGTGGCGCGCTGCGCAAGGGCGGGGACGTGACCGACGTCGTCCTGCACCCGTGTCTGGCGGCCCAGCTCGCGGTCTGGATGCAGGTCCGGCCCCGGCCGAAGGAGGCCGTTTCATTCCCCCGGGGGAACGAACGCCCCGCGACTGACGTCCCCACGGGCTGCCTCTTCCCGGCCGAGCGCGGCGCGCGGCTCTCGAAGCGCCAGATCCAGAAGCGGCTCAAGGCGCTCGGGGAGGCCGCGGGCCTCGGCGTGGCGCTCCACCCGCACCTGCTCCGGCACGCCCACGCGACGGGGCTCCTCCGCGAAGGGGTGGCGACCGCCGTCATCCAGCAGTCCATGAACCACCACGCGCTCGCCACGACGGAGCTCTACCTCCACGGCGACCTCGGGCTCGTGCGCCTGGCGATCGCGCGGCTGCCGGCCCTGCCGCTCGTCCCCCCCGGAGATCCGCCTCGCCGATGAGCACGTGGTCATCGGCATCGCAGGGGTATCCGTCCGTCGAAAGACGCCGGAGGGGCTTGCGAACGCGGGGGCGTCCTCCGTACGAGAGGGCGAAGTCCCTCCGCGGTGAGCGGGTCTACTTAGTCCGCGTCGCCGAGCGCCTTCCCGATCGCCCAGCTCGCGAAGAGGCTCCAGGCGACGAGCGCGCAGGCATCGACCCTCAGCTCGCAGCTCGACCCGGCGACCGCCCCAGGATCAGGACCCCATCGAGATCGACAACTTTATTTTGAGGGTGCCCGGGACGAAACGCCCTTTCGCGCCCTTACATACAGGCACGCGGCCGTGCGTGTCCATGGAGGCACGCCCGATGCACCCGCCGCTCGAACCCGGCTTCAGGCTCGCCGTGGAGCTGAAGAGTACGAGCGCGGCCTTCGTGCCCGTGCGCCCAGTCACACGGACCTCCCCGCGGGAGAGTCTTCTACGCCCAGCGCGCAGTGCTCGTAGGGCCTGGTGGGCCCCGTGGCCGAATGGCAGCGCTGCTCGCATCCGCCGCGAGGAGCGCCAGCGTGTGGGCTCGCGCTCGCCGACCAAAGGCTCTTGCCACGTCAACCCGAGTAGACTCAAGATCGCGACGACAACGAGCAGATCGATGTCGCGACAAGCAACGTATACGAATTTCTCTTGCCTCAGGATGAACCATGAGGATAGGCTGCCTGCACTTCAAGGAGGCTCTCTTGGCAGACGAGTTCGATCTCACTTCCCGCGCGATCAAGGTCACCGGAGCGTCGAAGCAGGCGTTGCAGGACGCTCTCGAGATCTCGAGCTACGACCAGCTCGACGCGGTCTGCACCGTCGACGGCATCGAGGGTGGGCCCGGCACCGGCCTCGTGATCAAGCTCATCACCGGCATGCAGAAGGAGACGGAGCTCGGGTGGGTCACGCTGATCTCCTTCACCGCGGCGAACCTCGCCGCCGTCGGCGCGTCGGACATCAAGACGGCGAGCCAGGGGCTCCTCAAGTACGTGAGGTGGGAGGTCACGGGCCTCGGCGGCGCCACGTCCTTCGTCTTCGACATCGGTGGTATGCTTCGGAAGCTGGCGTAGGAACAACCCTCGTCCCGCGGGGTAGCACCGATGAAGAAGAAGACGAAATTCCGAGGGCTCGGTGCGTCCAAAGCGAAGCCAACCGAGACGCGCACGTTGCCCGGAGCGACGGCGAGCGCCAAGCGATCTACGGATGTCACCGGCATTGCCGACTCACGCATTCGCACGCGCACGGTCGATCGTTCCCTCGCCGGAGCCACGGGTCTAAGGGAGCGTACCATCCGCGGCCTGCTCGAATCGGCCGCGGAAGGCGGCCCCATCGAGTCGCGCATCAAGAAGTCGGAGGATGTGCCTTCGTCCGACTGGTCTGCGGGAACAAAGGGAAGGGAGGGGAGCCCGGATACGGGCTACCTGATGGGCGACGATGGTCCGGACTACGAGGACGACTTTCTCCTCGACACGATGGGCTACGTTACCAGGGTCTGGGTCGAACAGGAAAATGGTCGCGACTCCCTCTATTTCAAGCTGGTGATTTACCGGGATGATGACGACGAGCCGTGGGTTCAGACCTTCTGGATCTACCTGGATGTCGGTACGACCGTGGCGCTGGCACAGCTTCAGCTCTTGCGGGACGCGATGTACTCGCGCCTCTTCGCGTCTAAGGTGCCATTCGCCGTGCGGGTGCACTTCAACTTCAGCAGTTCCAGCGAAAGCACGGCCTACGTCTACTGGCTCAGCCTCATCTACGAGGATGATGCGTACACCGTTCAGCAGTACTTCAAGGACTTTTTCGGCCACCAAGACTTCACGGGATGGTATACTTGGGACGTTCCCAAGAATCCGCACTAGGAGGCCTCTGTGAGCTTCGGTCTCGACGACATCGTTCCTGAACTCGAGGATCCCCGAAAGGTTCCGCTGATGCCTGTGAACGTTCGGATCATCGTGCCGGAACCGAGCAGTTCGAACTACTCTAGTCATGCCGAGGCCGCCGCTCGGGATTTTGAAAAGGCCCGTGAGCTTTGGCTTGAGCAGGCCTTCATTGACCTCCGTTTGCGCCGGGGATCGCCCGAGATTCTCCCCGATAGTACGTTCAACACCCCTGCGTACTGGTCCTTCCCTCTCGACCACCTCTGGCAGAGGGGGCAGTCTTGGATCACCGTCATTTACATCGACGGTACGGAATACAGCAGCTCCAAGGGTTACACGTTTTTCGCGCAGCCGTGGGAAGGTCGCATGGGCTACGGACTGGTATTGCGCAAAGATTCGGGTTGGATAACGCTCGCCCACGAGATTGGCCACGCCTTGGGGCTTTGCCATGTCGACGATGATGCCAATAAGTACGAGTACAACGGGAAGCGGTACACGGAGTACTGCATGGAACCGTTCGGGGACGATTTTATTTCGCTCACCAATTCCGAGCGCCTCACCAACCTCATGCACCCCCGAATCAGCGGTGACGCTGGGTGGCTTTCGCCCTCGCAGGTTCATCGCGCGCGCCTGACAATAGCGTCGCGGAAATGCCCTTACGGGTACGTATTCGAGGGTCTCTTTCCGCCCAGTGGGTGGGAGGGCAGCTGCGTGATGGACGACGTCACGGCTGCGTTTGCCGTCGAGACATTCCCGGTGGACACGCGGTACATGGGCGCGGAGCAGGACCAGCCTTTCGACGGCGAGCTTGATTTCAATGACGATTTGATTCCGGGTCGCTAACATGTTTCTTTTACTTCTTTCCTGCACGGGGGGCGGCGAGCGCGAAGTGCGCGAATGCGTGGCGGATGATTGCGCTTGCCAGGCTGACTCGGACTGCGTCATTGACGAATGCTACTACTACGAGCCGGCAACTGAGGACGACTGTTTCCTGCTTGAGTGCGACTGTTCGAATGGGTGGCCGATCCCGGCCGCAGAGCGCGATCGTATCGTGTCCGTTCGCGCAGACATCTGTGCATTGGACCAGATCCCGTCACCTACCGGCTGCTACGATCCCTGCGGTAATGTCGAATGCTCCGAATTTCCCGAATTCCGTGCTGAATGCCGAGTTGGCGTGTGTGTTGGAGTTTGGTAGCCTTCACCGGCAGGAGACGACCGAGTGAAGCATAAGAGACCCCGCCCATGACGGACGGGGTCCTGCTGGTGAGTTCGCCCTCTCGTTCGAGAATGCGACTCGTGGTGCAGTGGACGTGACGACGTTCGAACGTCACACCCACGGAATCCCACGATTTATACCTCGTTTCCGGCCATCCGGTCAAGGAGGGCGCGGGCGAGCTCGCTTCTCGAACCGGCGCTCGCGGGTGAGCTCGCGAGGAGCAGTTCGAAGGGTGGGTTGTACTCGATTCGGACGATCTGGCGGTCCTGGACCACGATGCGGGCGAAGACCTCGGCGAGGAGCGCCTTGCGGTCCTCGGGGCTCGCCGTGGCGGCGTAGAGCTCCGGGATGGCGGTCGCGCGGGCGAGGAGCGCGCGCACGGCCTCGACGTCGCCCGAGAGGTCGCGCGAGAGGGCCTCGAGCCGCTCGGTGACGCCCCAGAGCTGGGCGTCGGCCTCGCCCCGCAGCGCGACGTAGTCCGCTTCGGGCATGACGCCGTCAGCGTAGGACGAGGACAGCCGCAGGATGCGGGCGCGCAGGTGGTCGGCGCGGGACCGGAGCCCCGCCTCGTCGCGCTCCCGCACGCGCCGCTGCTCGTCCTCGATGTGCGCGAGGGCATCGAGCACGTCACGTCGGCGGTCCTCGGGGATGACGACCCGGGCGAGGAGCTCCTCCACCGCGGCCTCGAGTGCCGGCGCGGAGACGTAGCGCTCCGTGCAGGCGGTGCGTCGCGCGTCGGGGACGCAGCGGTAGTACACGCCGCGCGGGTGGGCCTCCGCGGTGAAGCGGTGGCCGCAGGTGCCGCACCAGAGGAGTCCGCGCAGCAGGAAGAACTTGGAGCCCTTCTCGCCCGTGTCGGTGTGCCGGCGCGCAAGCACGGCCTGTACGTCGTCCCAGAGGGACACCGGCACGAGGGCCTCGTGGGTGCCCGGGCGGACCTCGCCCCTGTAGACCGCGCACCCCTTGTAGAAGGGGTGGCGCAGAAGGCGGCGGATGCGCTCCTTCGGGTAGGGTTTGCCCGACTTCGTGAGGAGCCCGAGATCGGCGAGCTCGCCGGCGAGTGCGGCGAGGCTGTAGCTCCCCGTGGCGAACCGCTCGAACATCTGGCGCACGAGCGTGGCCTTCTCCTCGTCGACGACGACGGAGGCGCGGGTCCCGCGGCCACGCGGGACGTTCCGGTAGCCGATCGGCGCCCGCGTGAGGCAGCCGCCGTCCTCGAACTTCTGGCGGAGCCCCTTGCGCACCTCGTGGGAGAGGTTGTCGCTGTAGTACTTCGCCATCGCCGCGCCGAAGGTCTGGGTGAGCCAGCCCATCGGGGTGTCGGCGACCGGCTCCTCGACGGCGACGACGCGCACGGCGAGGGTCTCGCAGAGGTAGGCCCAGTCGGTGAGGTTGCGCGCGATGCGGTCCTGCTTGTGGACGAGGACCGTGCGCACCTCGCGGTGGGCTTCGAGGAACGCGAGCATGCGCCGGAACTCGGGCCGGCCGGCCTGCTTCGCGGAGTGGGCCTCCTCGAAGCGCTCGCGCACGTCGAGGCGGTTGCGGCGCGCGTACTCGCGAATGCGCTGCCGCTGGTGAGGAATCGAGTACCCCTCCTTCGCCTGCTCCTCCGAGGACACCCGCGTGTACATGACACAGGGGGTCATACGCGGGGTTCGTGAGGAGTCTTGGCTGGGACGGGCACGACAGCAGTCCCATTTTCCTGCCGATCTTGCAAGCGGGCGCGGTGGACAAGCGCCAGAAGAAGACCCGCGAGGCGGTGCGCGGAGCGGTCGGACCAGCGGGCGTTCACGGCAGGGAGAACCTCCATAGGGGGAGAGCGCCGGCCTGCGCGTGGGCAGGCTCGGCATCACTCCCTCCATCGTGACGGCGTTCTCGAACGGCGACCATGCCGGCGCGGTCTTGTGGCCGATTGACGGCGTGTAGATTCGTCGAGGCGGCCTCATGCTTCGCTGGCGTTGGGTCCGCGGCGCGTCCGCGGACACTTCTGGCCCCGCCGCCTCGCCGCAGGAGTTTCCCTTGGTGGCGGCCCCGTGTGCGATCCACGAAAGCGGGCGTGGCGGCTGAGCAACGTGCCGCTCGCCGCAGGATGTGGTAGCGTCAGCGCAGGAGGTTGCATGCATGCTTCCGGTCTGATGGCGTTCCTGCTCGCAAGCCCGGCGTTTGCGCAGGACATGTTCGCCGGCTTCGATGACTTTTGCGGTTTGCCGGTGGTCGTGGGTGCCGACCCCCAAACGGCAACCGCGCGCAAGGATGCCTACGGGCGCCCCTATATCCACGTCGACCCCGGCGTGATGGCCAACTGGACGATGTCTCGCCGGTTCACTCTCGCGCACGAGTGCGCTCACCACCTGTTGGGACACACCTCGTCGCTCGGGGAGTTGGCGCGATACAGCGGGGGCACTCGAACGCAGGAGCTGGAAGCTGACTGCTGGGCAGCTGCCGCACTCAGTCAGGCGGGCTATGCATCGGATATTTCGCGCACCGTGCTGCAAAATGCCAGCCAAGGCCACTTCACTTCTGGGGGCTACCCTTCTGGCGATGAACGTGCTCGCAACATCCTGACCTGTTCCTCAGGCAGAGGAGGAAATGAGTCCTGCGAGAACATCAGCCGGCCCTGCCGCCACGCCGCACATTCCGCGGGCGACGCGATCCCCTGTACCCATCTCACCGCTGCACACCCCTTGGGTGATCTGTGGCCCTGCCAACACGCGTGCGCGTCACCCTATGGGTATATTCCCTGCCACTCACAGGGCGACCTCATGCCTTGTGAGCACACCGCCACCGCGCATGCGGCCGACTCGACCACCTGTAGCCACCCCGCGCACCCGGCGGGGGACATCGAACAGGTCTGTCGATAGGGGACGAAAATCATCTCGGTCGTGAGTAGGCGAGCAGCCCTTCTCACACTTCGCCGATCCACAATAAGGAGGCGTCTCTCAACGCCTCCCAGGGGTTACGCAGCCCGGAGGCCCCGGGCCCTGTCCTGCTCGACCGCCACGACGCCCGCCGGCACCATGAGGACCCAGTCGTGCACGACGACGCCGGCGAGTTCGCCGAGCTGGCGCAGACTCGCGAGCGCGTGTTCGAGGCCGGCGTCGACCGTGAGGACGTCGAGCGGTCGGAAGTCGACCACGTACACGGCCTCGGCGTCCTTGAGGATGGCGAGCCGGAGGAGCTTCCGGAGCGGCGGGAGCGCCGTGGGGCTGCCGCCGAGGAGCACGAGCACCTCCTCCTTCACGCAGCCGCCCCCGTCGAGGACGACGAGCCACATCGTGCGCTCGGTGAGGGCACGGCAGCGTTCCGTGAAGCGCGCGACGACGTCGCCGACCTCGGCGACGTGGGCGGGCTCGTACCAGCGGGACGGGTAGTAGAGCTGCATGAGGCGCACGAGCGCCCGCAGCCGAGCCCGTTCCCACTCCGGCCAGTCGCGCACGCGTTCGTGCTTCGGGTCCACGCAGGCGGCGAGGAGCTCGCCCCAGGAGGCGTCCGCGATCCGCTTCGCCCGGTTGTCGGCGAAGAGGACCCGAAAGCACGCGGCGCGGTCCATGTGCGTGAGGCTCATGCCGCCGCCTTGCGCTCGAGGGAGCGCTCGACGTCGGAGACCGCGTACGCCCGTTCGCCGGTGAGGACGAGCCAGTCGAAGCGCGGGATGCCCGCGCGCCGGGCCCGCAGCCGCAGGGCGCGGAACATGCGGATGAGGCGCGGCGAGTGGACCCCGGCCCAGGGCCGGTGGTCGACGACGTAGAGCGCGGCGGTGCCCTCGGGCGGCGGGGTGTTGCCCCAGATGCGCCGCGCGGAGGGAACCATCGGGGCACGCAGGCTCGACACGACGTGGCTCTCCTCGATGCGCCGGCCATCGTCGTTCACGGCGACGCGCAGCACCGTGTGGCGGTGCTCGTTGCGGAACTCGTCCTGGTACCGCCGGACGACGTCGCCGGGATCGGTGAGGAGATCGGTCCGCCGGTGGCGGGAGAAAAACGCGAGGTCGACGAGCCGGAAGGCCGCCGCGAGGCGGATCCGCTCGTCCTCGCTCCAGTGAACGGTCACGGGCGACCACGGGTTCCGTGCGACGTCGCGCAGCTCCTCGGGGCTGTAGTCGAGGAGCTCGCCGGCACGTTCAGGGCCGAGGAGCGTGGACAGCACCGCGGCGCGGTCCATCCGGTCGATGTGCATGGGGGTGTCCGGGAAAGAGGGTCCTGCGGAAGGGGCGAGCACGATACTCGTCCGCTCCGGCGGATGTTCTTCCCGTTTCCCCTTGTCGATCTTCGAGGCGTGCCTACGGTCCCGCGGCCTGCTCTTCCACAAGTTGGAGAACCCCATGCCTCGCTCGAAGGCCTCCCGTTTTCGTGTCAGTCGAGATCCCTTCGACGGGGCGTGGGTTGCCGAAAGTGCCAACCTGCCCGGCTGCGCCGCGCGCGGAACCACGCGGGACGAGGCGGTGGCGCTCATGCGTGAGGCGGAGACCGTCTTTTCCGAGTGTGTCCTGACGCCCCACACCGGCGAGCGCCCTCCCGGGAATAGGAGGGGCGGCCGGGAGGTCCAGTCCTTCGAACCTGCCCGGTCGCCAAGTTGACGAACGTATCCGGTGCCGACGGATCGGCTACCGCGGCACGTACACGAGCCGCGCCGCCTGCCGTTCGAGCTCCTCGCGGATGTTGACGCCCCAGAGCGGGTGCTCGTGGGCCGCGCGGGTGACGGCGTTGACCGCGTCCGCGTAGCTGTCGCCGGGCTCCTTGCGGTACGCCGAGAGCAGGGCCTCGACGATGGCGTCGGCGTTGCGCTCGCCGGGGACCTGGAGCGCCTTCTCTTCGACCCACATGCGGATGAGCTTCTCCGGGTCGGTCTTGAGGGAACGCGCCTTGCCCCAGGCGTCGAGGAAGTCGCTGACCTTGCCGCGTGCCGCCTCGACCCCGTTCTTCACGGCGTCGAGGATCTTCGTGCTCGAGCCCCGGTGGACCTGGCTGACCGTCTCGACCACCCCCTGCCCGATGACGAGCAGGTTGAGGCAGCGGTTCCGCCACACGACGGCGGAGACGCGGATGCGCCCGCGGCCCGTGTCGTCCGTCTCGATCCGCACGCCGGCCTTGAAGATGTCGCCGGCGGCGAGGTCGACGACCTGGTCGGGCATCCAGAGCGCGGTCGCCCGGACCCCCGTGCCGTCGTAGTACACCTCCGCCCGGCTGTCCTCGAGGAGGGGCGAGACGACCTGGAGCGCGGCGTCCGTGTCCGCGACCGCGTAGGTCGGGGTCACGGTCGCGAAGGCCTGCGGCAGCTCGCCGCCGGTCTCGCGAAGCCGGAGGGTCACGACCTTGCCCGGGTGTTTCTTCAGCTGCGCGTTCACGTTCGTGGCGCGGAGCTCGGCGTCGCAGCGCTCGGCGAGGTAGCGCGCCCCCATCCCGAAGCCCGCGTGGAACGCGAGCTGGTAGAAGGCGCCGAGCTCGAGCGCGACCTCCTCGTCCCCGACCAGGAGCGTGCCGTGGTCCGTCAGCGCGAGCTCGCGCAGCGGCACCGAGCGGTTGACCCGCTTCTCGTGGGCCACGGTGGCGATGATCGACGAGGCGGCGCCCCGCCAGGGCGGAAGCGCTTCGACGCGCTGGCGTTCGAGGCGGAAGTTGCGATCCCCGAGGGGCATGACGCGCGTGCCGGGGGCGTAGAGCGGCGGCGCGAGCGCGAACCCGGCCTTCTGAAGCCACGCCTCCTGGTGCGAGATGCGCTCCTCGGCGACGCGGGAGACGGCGCCCGGCGCGGTGGGCGGCGGGTCGTCGTCGGGGTCGGTGTCTTCGGGCGGGGTGGTCGGCATGGGGCCGTTCGCCGGCACCACGTCGTCCACCCGGACGAGCTTCGCGGTCACGTCGCCCTGCTGGAAGGCCTCGAAGTAGCGGCGCATGGCCGACTCCTTGTCTTCCTCCGGCAGGTGCTCCGTGTTGCCGTGGATGGTGAGTGCGAGCATGGGAAAGAACCGTGGGTCTCGCGTGGGCACCATGCCCGACGCGCCGGTTCGTCACGCAGACGCCGGCCAGGATGCTGGTGCGGGGGAAAGTCCAGCATCCGGGCCGGGGTCCGTGGGTCCGGCCAATCCAGGTTGCCGCCACGCCTCGCACGCCCGTGTGCGTGCAAGGTGCGCGTCCGCCGGGGCGACACGGCGCCACCCGGGCAGAGCAGTCCACGCTGGGGATTCCCGGGGACCGCGCGGCGCTTGGTTGTCTGTCACTTCTCGTGGCGGGAGCAGTGCGGTTGGTGCTTGCGGTCCCAGCGGAAGCCCGCGTCGAGCTTGCGCCGACAAGTTGCGCACCGCTGCGAGAGGATGACCTGCACGCGGCGCCGAAGCCGCCGGCGAGCCCGCTGGGAGGCATGGTTGCGTCGGGGCATAGGGTTACAGGTTCCGGTGCCAGTAGCAGCGCTTCCCGCCGCCGGTCGGGCGGTGGCAGCGCTCGCAGCGCGGTGGGCGCCGGGGATGGAACGCCTGGTAGCGGCGGAGGGCCTTGCGCCGGGCGGCCGCCCGGGCGCGTCGTTCGTGAAGCGAGGACATAGGGGGCGAGGGTTACGCCGCGAGCGTCGCGCGCTCCGGCGGGAACAGGGGCTCGGGCGGGGACAGGGGCTCGGTCGCCGGGCGCCACACGGCGCCGATGATTTTCTGGGGCGTCGTGATGTCGGCGGCGTCGAGGGTCGCGAACCAGAACAGGCGGCTGCCGCGGCTCCGGTTCTCCGGGGCGCGGGCAGCGACGGCGGCGAGGGCCTTCAGGCGCTTCTCGTCCGGGACGAGGGTCAGCACCCGATACGGCACCGGGCCGTAGCGCAGACGCGGGCCGCCGAGGCGCCACCACTTCCAGTAGGCGCGGTAGCGGCGCCACATCCGCACGACCGGCACCGTCCCCATGTCGATCTCGATCGCCAGCACGTGGTGCTGCCCGCCGATGCGCACGAGCGCGACCCCGTCGGGCACGATGGGCACCCGGGCCTCGGTTCGGACGCCGAGCTTCACCACCGCCGAGGCGCGGACCTGGTCGGGGTTCTGCTGCCAGGCGAACTGCGTGAAGTCGCTGCGCCCCAGCTGCAAGAGGTCGAAGGCGATGCGGACATCGTTGCGGCGGAGCGTGTGCTCGAGGAAGAGGCCGCTCCGCTGCTCGCGCGCCGTCAGGTGGCGAGGTCGCAGCCCGTTGTGCCGGGGTGCGAGGAGCACGGCGCCCTTGCCGGCGAGCGCGTAGACCGTCTCGCTCGCGCGGGTCCACGGGCGGACGGGCAGGAAGACCGGGAGGGCGAGCTTCGCGGCGACGAGCTCGCGCAGGCGCCGGGCGGCGCTGCCGGCGCTTGGAAAGAAGAGCGCGGCGGCCTGCGGGACCGACAGGAACCGGTAGTCCCCGAGGGCGTCGAGCAGGTCGTAGTCCCGCTCGGTCAGGCGAAGGATTGGAAGTTTGGTTGGCATAGAAATCGGTCAGGTGGCTTCGGACACGAGCACGTCCCCGAGGTAGCGGTCGGCCGCGGCGAGCGCGAGGAAGGCGGGCGTCCAGTAGCGCTCGCGCTTCTGGACCTGGTAGCGAGGCATCGAGGCCGGGAGGCACGCGCGGGTGTGCATGCGCATCGCGGGGTGGCGCGCCGCGAGCTCCG